>JBKPSF010000193.1:0-12515 GCA_046734875.1 Actinomycetota bacterium
CTGCCCTCGTCCATCTGCTTGGTGAGGCCCTTGGCGATCTCGACCGGGTGGATCTGGCGCCTGAACGCCCTTCCAAAGACGCCCTCGACCAGCGACTCCATCCGCTTTTCGATGTGTTTGAGGAAACCCAAAAAGACCTACCCTCTTACCCTCATCGCGAGGTACCTGAGCACCCCGTATATTATAGCCGCGAGACAGAGCGAAATCATATCGGAAACGAACGTGCCGGGAGCGGCCCTGGGGGCGACGACCAGAGCGTAACCCAGCGCCCCCCCGACCACCGCGACCGCGAGCCCCACGAAGGGCCTCCCGGTCCACTCGCCCAGGGAGACTACCGCGGCTATGGCCGCCCAGAGCAAGATGAGGAGCGGCAGCTTGGGAAAGTACTGCATGTAGCCCTGGGAGTAGTTCAGAAGTCGGTCGGCCCCGAACGAGATCGGCAAGACGCTTAGTTTCGCCCCCGAGAAGGGCAGCTCGGCGTAGGGGCTGCCGTCGAGGAAGACGCCGTTGCGCACGGTGAGGTCGTAGCAGATCAGGGTGAAGGCACCCGCCGCTGCCGAGAGGCACGCCCCCAGGGGACGCATGAGCGCGCCGAAGAGCAGCGGCACGGCGGCCACCACGGCGGTGCCGGCGAGCGTCCCCAGCCCGAGCACGATGGCGAGTGGCACGGCGAGCGCCGGCCCCAGCGGCAACTTTTTCACGTCGGCGTTGGCCGTACCGGCGCCCATCACCCAGGCGCCCCCGAGGATGGGTACGATCGCGGAGAACCCGAGGCTTGCCCCGTTGCGTATCAGCAACACTGCGAGCGCGACTATGACCCCGAGGGCGCCGAGGCGCGGCAGCAGGTAGGCGAGCACGCCGAGCCCGGCGGCGACGCCGGCGGCCTGCGCTCCGTCGAGGATCTGGGCCGCGAGCAGGAACCCGAGACAGCCCGCGACGACGCCGTTGACCAGGCGTAAAGCACCGTCTTTGAGGCCTTCGGGGAGCCGCTCTTCGCGCAGCGCCGGGGAGACGCTGCCTCTGGGCGCCTTCCTGCCCGTAAGTAGCTTGACGGCGGCCCACGCGCTCTGCGGGCGGTGGGCCGGGTTCGGCGAGGTCGCGCGGTCCACGAACTCTTTCAGGCGCGGGGTAGGCTCGTAGAGCTGGTGGGCGAGCAGGGTGCGGGCCGTCGCCCCGACCGCGTAGATATCCGTGAGCGCGGTAGGGTCGGCGCCGTCCAGGATCTCCGGCGCGATGTAGCCAGGCGTGCCGACGGCGAAGCCGACCCTCGTGAGACGAGTGTCCCCGGCCCTGAAGGCCACCCCGAAGTCCGTCAGCTTCACGCGCCCGCGGGCGTCCACGAGCGCGTTCTGCGGCTTGATGTCGCGGTGGATAATGCCCTGGGCGTGGGCGTAGACCAGGGCCTCCAGTATCTGGGCCAACGAGTCCACGATCTCGTCCACGCCATAAGTCTTGGCCGCCTCGTCCAGCGGCATCCCGTTGACGTACTCCGTGACCAGGTAGATCTCATGGTCCCCCGGAATAACCTCGAGCGTCTCCACGATATTCTTGTGCCTGAGCCCCTCCGCAATTTGACCCTCCCGCAAGGCCCGCGACCTCTCGCCCGCGCTATACGCGGGAATAACCTTGACGGCAACGTCCTTGCCCCTGAGGACGCCCTTCAGCGAACGGGCGCGCCAAACCGTCGCGAACCCGCCACGCCCGACCATCTCGGCCAGCGCGTAACGTCCCTCTCCCTCGATGTATCGCGTCTCCGTCACCTTCGTAGGCTATTGTATAGCCTACGAGCACGCTCCGGCTAACGCCTCCGCTTGTCAGCACGGCGCTTCGCGCCTCGTCAGCACGCTCGGGCTAACGCCCTCGCTTGTCAGCACGCCTGCTCCGCAGGCTTGTCAGCTTTTTACCGTTCGGGCCTCGCCCGGCCGCGCACGACGAACCGCCGCCCGAGGCGGTAGGGTTCTACGCTTAAAGCGGCGCCCCGGGATGACTTCCTGAAAGCGAGCCCCAGGCGAAGCCGGGCGATGCGTGCTGAAAGCGAGGCGAAGCCGAAGCGTGCTGACGAGCGTAGGCGAAGCCGGAGCGTGCTACAATCGCGCGGTCAACCGTATCCTGGGGAGGGATCGCGGGCGAGTGGCGGAATTGGTAGACGCGCTAGGTTCAGGGTCTAGTGGCCGAGAGGCCGTGGGGGTTCGAGTCCCCCCTCGCCCACCCTTTGTTCCAGGGGGTTTCGTATAGACCGCAGGTCTCACAGGGCAGCCCCGAAGCCTCCCCGTCCGAGGCCGTCGGGCCGTCCCGGGAGGCCCCGCAGCGGCACGAAGCAGCGCCGGAGGCGTACGCTTCCGGCCTGGATCACCTTGATCGGCTCTCTCTTGCTCCTCGTCGTGGTGTTCGGGTTTATCTTTTTCGTGGCCCGCGGTTGCGTTGCCACCCAGCAATCTACCCAGGTCCGCAAGTACGTCACGAGCGCGGACAGCCTCCTTAGCGACTCTTCGAACGCCGGCAGGGGAGAGCTCCAGAACATCCTGGGCAACGCCGGGGGCGACGCTTCGAAGCTGGACGACGGGGCGCTATCCCAGGTGGCCAACCGCACCGAACAGCAATACCAGCAGGCGCTGCAACAGGAGGAGATCCCACCAGAGTTCGATGACGCGCATCATTACATAGTGACGGCGCTGGGCATAAGATCCCGGGCCACCGACGACCTCGCGCAGGCGGCTTCGGGAGACGAGGAGGGTTTCAAAGGAGAGCTCGCGAAGGCCGTGGCCGATTACAGGACGAGCGACGCTATCATCACCAACTTCTACGTCCCGGCCGTGAAGAGTTCTTTGGAGACCGCGGGTCAGACGGCGGACCAGGCCTACCTCCAGGAGCCGCAATCGTTTATGGATTATGGGTCCCTCGGTTTCGATGCCACAACGTCGTCGGATACGGCGGTTAGCGACCCCGACGCCCTGCACGGGGTGCAGGTCATGTCTGTCAGGGTCGCGGGGAAACCGCTCTATCAGGACGGCAACGTGGTCTTGACGGGCTCCGACGAGCCGACCTTCGCCGTCAGGGTGGCGAACGGCGGCGAGGTGCCCGAGACGGGCGTCGACGTGGAGGTCATCCTCAACACCGCCGCCGAGCGGCAGTCCAAAAGCGAGACCATAGCACGCCTCGAACCCAAGGAGGCGACCACGGTCGAGGTCGGAGGCTTTATCCCCGGCGAGCTAGACGAGACCGCGAGGGTAACCGTCAAATCCGGCCCGGTCGAGTACGAAAAGAGCACGTCCAACAACACCCTCACGGGAACGGTGAAGTTTGGGATCTAGCACTGTGATGGGGGAGAGAGTTAAGGAGTCTGCATGGTAACGGCCATAGTGCTGGTCAGGACCGAGCGCGAGCGCGTGCAGGAGGCCGCCCAGGCCATGCTCGCCATAGAAGGCGTCACCGAGGCCTACTCGGTAACGGGACCCTACGACCTCGTCGTCATGGTACGCATCCCCGACTTCGAAAGCCTCGCCGAAATAGTCCCCGAGAAGATCGCCCAGGTCCCCGGCGTCGCCCGCACAGAGACCATGGTCGCCTTCCGCGCGTACTCGAACTACGATCTCGACCGCGCCTGGAGCCTCGGCTTCGACGCGTAGCTGCGCTACGCGGCACGCCTGCTCCGCAGGCTTGTCAGCACGGCGCTACGCGCCTTGTCAGCACGCTTCGGCTTCGCCTCGCTTTCAGCCGTTCCAGCTGCGGCCTCACCCTTCCGCACACGAGGACCGATGCGTATGGAAGCTGAAATCCTTACTTGCCGTCCCACTCCGAGACGACTTCCTGAAAGCGAGCCCGTAGGGCGAAGCGTGCTGACAAGCGAGCGGAGCGAGCGTGCTGACAAGCGTAGGCGAAGCCGGAGCGTGCTGACTAGCTCTGTTCTTCTGCCAGTGCGGGGCGTGTCCCTTCTATCAGGAACGCGACCACATCGAGAAAGTCGCCGCTCGCGTCGTAGACTTCGCGCTGGCGTTGGCTGCCCGTACCGTTTTCTACGATCTCGAGGATGCCTTCTAGCTCGTTTTCGCAGCCGAGGTCCTGGGCATGGGGTTTGAGGTGCTCGACGAGGCCACGGGCGAGGTCTCTGGCGGGGACCGTGGTGCCTTCTCTGGCATCGTAGAACGCGGCGTCCACGCCGTGCATGGCGGCGCGCCACTTGTTCTCCATCGCCAGGTGCCTGTTGTAGGGTTCGTGCGGGCCAACTTCTTCGAGGACCTGGGCGACGAGGCACTGGGTGAGGGCGGTCAGGTAGCTCGTGTACTTGAGGTTCGTCTGGGAGTCCAGGACCCGCAGCTCTATGGTCCCCATTTTCGGGTGCGGGCGCACGTCCCACCAGCAGTAGGTGTAGTCGTCCATCGCTCCCGCGTCGACCATCAGGTCGACGTAGCCTTCGAAGGACTCGTAGTCGGGGAAGGCGGGGGGGAGGCCGGCGCGCGGGAAGGTCTCGAAGATCTTCACCCTCGCCGACTCGAAGCCGGTGTCGAATCCCTGCCAGAAAGGGGAGTTCGCCGAGAGCGCCAGCAGGAGCGGCGAATGCTCGGAGAGGCGGTTGTGGGCGACGATCGCCTCCTCGGGACCAGGCACGGCGACGTGGACATGCTGGCCGAAGATCACCTCCCGCTGGGCGATCCAGCGCAAGGTCCTAATAACGTTCTTGTAGCGCTCCTGGTCGGTAACCTTCTGGTCGCGGTAGCGGGAGAAAGGGTGGGTGCCCGCTGAGGCGAGCGAGGCCCCGCAGGCGGCCGCCCACGAGCCTACCCTGCCGCGCAACTCTCGCAACTGCTTCTCGCTTTCGGCGACCGTGGCGCAGACGGAAGTTTTGATCTCCAGCACCGACTGGAACAGCTCGTAGGAGACGAACTCGCCCAACTGCTCGGGGAGGCGGCTCATGATCTCCTCTATCTTCGGGACCAGCTCCCCCGTCGTGGCGTCCACCACCGAAAGCTCCTCTTCGACCCCGAGGGTGTAGCCCGAGTTGCCTTCCTTGAACTCTATGGGCATGGCGCACATGTTAGCACGCTCCGGCTTCGCCTACGCTTGTCAGCACGGCGCCCGGCTTCGCCGAACGCCTTGTCAGCACGCTCGGGCTTACGCCCTCGCTTGTCAGCACGCTACGCCCTTCGGGCTCCGCTTTCAGGAAGTCGTCTCGGGACGCTGCCGCGGGCGACGTTTCGTCGAGCGCCGCCGGGCGAGACCCGAACGGCAAGAAAGCTGACAAGCCGCCAAGCGAAGCGAGGCGGCGTGCTGACAAGCGAGGCCCTTTAGGGCCGAAGCGTGCTGAGAGGCGCGAAGCGCCGTGCTGACAAGCGGAGCCCGAAGGGCGTAGCGTGCTGGCACGCGTAGGCGTCAGCCTGAGCGTGCCAGGGCTGCGCCGAGGATGACCAGGAGGGCGCCGGCTAGTTTGGGGGCGGTGAGATCTTCTCCCAGGAGCGTCGTTCCCAGGACGCCAGCCACTACCGGCTCGACCGTTGCGATGATGGCTGCCCTGCCGGCGCCCAGGCGGCCGAGTCCGAAGGTGTAGAGGGCGAAGCCTAGCGTCGTGTGTACCACGGCCAGCATGAGGAGCAGGGCGTAGGAGCTCGCCGGCAGGTTGGCCAGCGTGTCGAGCGTGGGGAGCGCGGCCACTACGAGCAGCGAGGAGCCGAAGAAGAGGGCGTAGCTCAGGATGATGGAAGGCCTCAGGTGGCCGGTTACGGGACGGCCGAAAATGGAATATAGACCGTAGGTGAGGCCGGAGAGCAGGCCCGTAAGGAGCACCATCGGGGTAACCTCCAGGTTGGACGGGTCGTAGGCGCCGGCGACCAGCAAGACGCCGCCGGCCGTCAGAAAGAGCGCGAGCACCTTCGCCGCGTTCAGCGCCTCGTTCAAGAACAACCAGGCAAGCACCACCACGAACGCGGGCGAGCTGTAGAGCAATATCGCCGCCGTCCCCACCGTGCTCTCCCTCACCGTATAGAAATACAGCAGGTAGAAGAGCCCGATCCCCACGAGCCCCAAAGGGGCCAGGAAGGAGAGATCCCTTCTGGAGACGCGGAGGCTTTTCGCCGTGCCGGTGGCGAAGACGAAGACCATCACGGCCACCCATCCCACCGACGCCCGCACCGCGACGAGCGACTCGAAGGAGACCCCCTGGGCGTAGAGGATCTTCGCGAAGAGCCCCAAAGTGCCCCAGATGGAAGCCGCGGCCACGACGGCCAGGACACCCAGTATCCGATCTCCTGTCGCGTCCAAACGTCGCCCTCCGTCTCGCCTCGGCAAGCGGTATTTATACGGTAAGCACCGGCGTCTTGCCGGAAGGGCCCCCCAAGGCTCCGCGTGATACCCTTCTGGTAGGAGATCCGGAGAACGGTCGATGGGCAGAACCTACGAGGCAAGAGAGCCGCGATACGTGAAGGGCGATCGGGTATGGGTTCTGAGGGCCGGCGGCGCGCGTGAACCCGGCGTGGTGATAGGCCACTACATCAAATGGGACTCTTACAGGGTCGTGTACACCGCCGACCAGTACCCAAGGGCAATAGAGGAATGGCGCCTATCCTTCCGCAAAAAGGGCGAAGAGCACTGGCAACCCGAAACACCGACAAGCGAGGGCGCTAGCCCGAGCGTGCTGACGAGGCGCGAAGCGCCGTGCTAGTGCCTGTCGAGCTTGCGGGCGACCTCGTTCAGGCCGATGCGGTAGCAGATGGACCTGCCGTGCGGGCAGGTGGCGGGGAGGCGGCTGGTCAACCAGCTCTTCATCAGGGCCTCCATCTCCTGTTGCGAGAGTTTGTCGCCCATCTTTACGGCCGAGTGGCAGGCTATGGTGGCTAGGATGTGGTCCTCGCGGCGGTGGCCTGGCTCGGTGCCCGAGATGGCCGAGAGGGCGTCCTTGAAGGCGCCCGCGATGTCCCTGCCCGAGAGCGTGGAGATCACCGCCTTCACCCTCACCGACCGCGGCCCGAAAGGCTCGGCCTCGAAGCCGTAGACGGAGAGCTCCTCCAAACTCGCCGCTGCCAGCTCCGCCTCGGCCGGCGAGAGGTCCACGACCTCGGGGACGAGGAGGCTTTGCACCGTTGCAGGGCTGTCCGAGTCGTGGAGCCTGTCGAGTATTGCCCGCTCGTGCGCGACGTGTTGGTCTACCACCCACAACGATCCCGGCTCCTCGACGAGGATGTAACCGGCCGCGAGCTGCCCGATGACACGCAGCTCCTCGGGCGGCGCCTGCGGCAGCCCACCCCTCTCGGGCAACGCCCCGTACGGTTCGCGCCTCTCCGCGAGCGGTTCTTCCAGCGGCCTGGAGGCCTCCGAGAGGCGTTCGCGCGCCTCCTGCAGGCCCCGCGCCGGCGGCGCGTTGTAGGGTGAAGGGTCCTCCGCGGCGCGCGGGGAATAATCCGTTCTCGGACGTGAGTAGTCGGAGAAGCGGTCCTGGGTGAAGGTTCTTTCGGGGGGACGTGGGGTCGATGGCGGTGCCGTGGGGCGCCATTCGATGGAGGTTCGGATGGCGGCTGCCACGGCCTCGCGGGCCGCCCGCTCCTCCGAGAAGCGGACTACCTGTTTGGTGGGATGGACGTTCACGTCCACCCTGCGGGGGTCGGCGGTGATCTCTATGGCCACGGGCGGGTAGCGGCCCGAAGGCACGGTCGCCCTGTAGGCGTCGTCGAGGCCGCGGTTGAGGCTCTCCGCCCTCACGAAGCGGCCGTTGACCGAGATCGTCTGATGCGCCCTGCTCCCTTCCGTCAGGCTGGGAAGCGCGGCGTAGCCCGTGACGCCGAAAGGCCCCGACTCGTACTCGACCTTGCGCAGCGCCCGTGCCTTGCCTACGCCCAGGATCTGGGCCAGCCGCTCCAGGAGGTCCTTCGCTCCTGGAAGCGAGAGGTAGTCCCTGCTTCCTTCGGCCAGGCGGAACGCCACGGTAGGGTGGGAGATCGCGAGGTGCGTCAGGACCTCCACTATCGCCGCCCGCTCCGCCCGCGCGCCCTTCAAGAAGGCCCGACGCGCCGGGACGTTGTAGAAAAGGCGGTCCACCAACACGGTCGTCCCCCTCGGGTGGGAGGCGGCGGAGACCTCGGCCTCCGCCCCCCCCTCGACGGCGACCTTCGTGGCCGCGCCATCGCCCGTCGAGGTCGTCAGGGTGAAGGAAGAGACGCTCGCGATAGACGGAAGGGCCTCGCCCCTGAACCCCAGCGTCATAACGGCCTCGATATCTTCGACGTTACGGATCTTGCTCGTCGCGTGCCTTAGAACGGAGAGCCTGGCGTTCTCGGGGCTCATCCCCACGCCGTTGTCGCGGACCAGGAGGCGCGAGGTGCCGCCGTCCCCCAGCTCGACTTCCACGCGGGAGGCGCCGGCGTCGAGGGCGTTCTCGACCAGCTCCTTGGCCACGGACGCCGGGCGGTCGACGACCTCCCCGGCGGCGACCTGCTGTGCCACCCTGGGGTCGAGGACGTTTATCTCTCTGCGCCCGTTGTCTTTGTCAGTCATGTATCTTGGGGATTGTACCTTCGGAGGCGGGTTTTCCCACGTCTCGGCGTGTAGAATCCCAGGCTATGCCAGAGAGTGAGGAAAACCCGAAAATCCCGCTGCCGCTGGGTGAGGTCGAGCGGCTCGTCGAGCTCTTGCAGGACAGCGGGGTCGATGAGATCCGGGTCCGCCAGGGGGAGACGGAGATCTCGGTGAGGGCCAGGCGCGAAGCCCCCGCGGCCGCACCGCAGGTGGCCGCCCAGGGTATGCCCGAGATGGTCGAGCCGGAGCCTTCGCCGGAGATGGACGGGTTGCACGCGGTGCGCTCTCCCGTGGTCGGGACGTTTTATCGGGCGTCGGCCCCCGGCGAGGACCCATACGTCCAGGTGGGGGATGCCGTAAGCGCCGGGCAGACCATGTGCATCGTCGAGGCGATGAAGCTCATGAACGAGATCGTCGCCGATGTCTCGGGGGAGGTCGTCGAGGTCCTGGCCGAGAACGCCGGCGGCGTCGAGTACGACCAGCCGCTCTTCTATTTGCGGCCCGAAGAGTAGTGATCGGCAAGGTACTCGTAGCGAACCGGGGCGAGATCGCCCTGCGCGTGATCCGGGCCTGCCGCGAGCTGGGAATCCGCAGCGTCGCCGTCTACTCCACGGCAGATAGAGATTCGCTACATCACGAGCTGGCCGACGAGTCGGTGTGCATAGGCCCGCCGCCAGCTGCGAGCAGCTACCTGAACATACCCGCGATCATCTCCGCCGCCGAACTTACCGGCGCGGATGCCGTACATCCCGGCTACGGGTTTCTGGCCGAAAACACCCGCTTCGCGGAGATCTGCGAGCGGGTCGGCCTGACGTTCGTGGGCCCGAGCTCCCGTACTATCGCCAGGATGGGCGACAAGGCCGAGGCCCGCGATACCGCTGCCGAGGCCGGCTTACCCGTAACCCCAGGCTCCGATGGTCCCTGCGAGAGCGCAGGCGAGGTGAAGCGCGTCGGGGACGAGGTCGGCTACCCGCTGGTCATCAAGGCGATCGCCGGCGGCGGGGGCAAGGGGATGCGCGTGGTCGAGGTCGAGGCCGAGGCCGAGGGCGCCTTTCTGAACGCGAGCAGGGAGGCGGGGGCCACCTTCGGCGACGGTTCCGTCTACGTCGAGAAATTTCTCCAGAGGCTCAGGCACGTGGAGATGCAGGTGCTCGCCGACTCGCACGGCACCGTTGTAACTTTTCCCGAGAGGGATTGCTCCATCCAGCGCCGCTACCAGAAGTTGATCGAAGAGTCTCCCGCACCGGGTCTCCCCGGGGACGTGAGGGAGGGCCTTATGGAAGCGTCGGAGCGGCTGGTCGGCTCGCTCGGCTACGAGGGGGCAGGGACCGTTGAGTTCATCTACGCTGACGGGGAGTTCTACTTTATCGAGATGAACACGCGCCTCCAGGTCGAGCACCCGGTGACCGAGATGGTCTCCGGCGTAGACATCGTGGCCGAGCAGCTCAAGATCGCCGCTGGCGGGCGGTTGGAGATCCCCTCAGAAGCCCTCTCCCCCGACGGTCACGCCATAGAGTTCAGGATCAACGCCGAGGACCCTGAACGCAACTTTCTGCCCCAGGCCGGGCTGGTCGAGGTATACAACCCGCCGGGTGGACCGGGCGTCAGGGTCGACTCGCACCTCTACGCCGGCTACAGGGTGCCCCCCAACTACGACTCCCTGCTCGCCAAGCTGATCGTACACTCCCGCGACCGCGAGGGCGCCATCCGCCGCGGCCTGAGGGCCCTGGACGAGTTCGCCATCTCCGGCATGGAGACCACCCTCCCGCTGCACCTGGCGATCCTCGAAGACGAGGAGTTCCTAAGGGGCGGCGTCACCACCAGCTTCCTAACACAGAGAAACCTCGAGAGCGAAGGCGGCCTGCTGCGGCTAAACGCGGTTGGCAGTTAGCCAAGCGCTAACGGCTCTACTGGCGTGTTAATCTTTGGGCCTTGAGCTTCTAGAAGAGAGGAAACGTGGCGAGAGACGACGCGACGGAGAAGGGTGGTCGTCTGACCTTCGGCGGGATGGCCCGCTGGGACGGGCTCGACCTCTTCGGGCCGAACTATATGAGCGTCGCCTACCGGCGGAAGGGTGAGATCCACGTCAAGATCGAACCCTCAGCCCTCCGGAAGCCGACGAACCCCGCCCTGCAGCGCGTCTCCCGCTGGCCGATAATACGCTCCCTCTTTCTCTGGGGCAGGGTCTTCGCCCAGCTCTTCGGGTCGGTCTGGAGCCTGCTCTTCTTCACCGCCACGCTGGCGGCGCTCTGGATTTTCGTACGCCTGATGCAACTCGGAAGCGGACAGGGTGCGTTCGGGGGTGTCTTCACCTTCTTCGCCGAGTTTCCCATCCTGCCGATACTGCTCCTCTTCTTCGCCGCTATGAGGTTCACCCCCATCGGCCGCTACCATGGCGCTGAGCACAAGGCGGTCGCCGCCTACGAGAAGTACGGTGAGGTCACCCTCCAGAACGCCAGAGGCGTGAGCCGCGTCCACCCCCGCTGCGGGACGAACATCATGCTCTACGTGATCCTCGCCGCCCTCCTCGACCCGCTGATAGCGTGGTGGGGCTACGCCGTGCTCCAGTTCATTCTGATCTCCGAGGCCTGGTTTATCTTCGGCCAGACCCGCCCCTCCATAGCCGTTGGTAACTTCCTACAGAAGTACCTGACCACCACCGAGCCCCGACGCGCCCAACTCGAAGTCGCAGTAGAGGGCATCAACAGCCTCCTCCGGGCCGAAGTAGAGCGCGAGGACGCCCTGTCACCCGCGCTCCCATCGTCCTCCAAAAGCGTTCCATAAGAGGAAAACAAGCTGAAGTGCTGAAATGCTGACTTGCTCTCACACGGGTTGCTGGGTGGGTCGGATCAGGATCTCGTTGACGCTCATCCGCGAGGGCCGCGTCACCGCGTAGGCGATCGCGCCGGCTATGTCCTCCGCCTGCAGCCTCTCCAGGCTCATGAGGCCGCTGAGGCTCTCTCGCGCGTCCTCATCGGTTATGTGGTCGGGGAGCTCGGTATCTACGGCCCCTGGGGCCACGATGGTCACCCTGATGTTGTCTTCCAGGAGCTCCTGGCGCAAGCCTTCGGAGATGGCGTGGACGGCAAACTTGGTCCCCGCGTAGACCCCGCTCGAGTCGCGGGTCACCTTCCTGCCCGCGAGCGAGCTTACGTTGACGAGGTGCCCGCCGCCCTGGCGCTTCATCACCTCGATAGCGGCCTCGGTGGCGTAGAGGAGGCCCATCACGTTCACGTCGAACATCCGGCGCCACTCCTCGGAGAGGCCCTTCCCGACGGTCGAGAGGAGCATGACGCCGGCGTTGTTTACGAGGACGTCCACGCTGCCGAACTCTTCCTCGGCCTTGTGGATCAGGCCGTGCGCCTGGCTCTCGTCGGTGACATCACAGACGGCCGCGAGCACGCGCCCTCCACCGTCCCGTATGCGCTCTACAAGATCCGCCAGCCGCTCCTCTCGCCTGGCCGCGACGACCACCGCCGCCCCCTCGGCCGCCAGCGCCTCGGCCGTTGCCTCGCCTATGCCGCTGGAAGCGCCGGTGACCACGGCGACCTTACCGTCCAGTTTCGTCATACTTCTTGGCCTTTCTAGTATCCCGTAGCGGGATACGGGTTCGGTGTTGTTGTCGGTGGGGCCGTCAGGCGCAGGTAGGCGAGCGTCCAATAGGCGTGGGAGAAGGTGCCGATGGCGCCCGTTGCCACGAGGAAGAGGGGGATAAAGATCAGCAACGCGATCCCGCCGGCGATCCAGACGCCCGTGGACGAGCCCGCGACGGCCAGCGCGATCGCCGGCAGGGCCAGGACGAGGCCCACGATTAGGAGCGCTAGGATAAGAGCTATGGCGATCCCGATGGAGAGCCCGAACTGTATGAGCAGGATCAGCAAGCTCCTTCCTATGTTGCGGCGGAATATGGCGTAGCCGCTCCCGACGGAGCCGAGGACGCGCTCGCGGCGCACCACGATCTCCCGCAGGGCGTACTGCCCTATGATGGAGAGGGGAACGAAGACGACTATCAGCGC
>JBKPSF010000194.1:0-3203 GCA_046734875.1 Actinomycetota bacterium
ACCAGGCCAGACCGGCGGCGGTGCTTGAGAACATCGCCAGAGCGCTCAAAGACGACGGCGTCTACCTCATGCAGGACATCGCGGGCTCGAGCCACGTCCACAACAACATCGACCACCCGTTGGGACCGTTCCTCTACGCCATCTCCACCACGCATTGCACCGCGGTCTCTCTGGCCCAGGGCGGCGAGGGACTGGGGACGATGTGGGGCGAAGAGAAGGCCAAAGAGATGCTCGCTGAAGCCGGCTTCGGCAGCGTGCAAACCAGACGGCTCGACCACGATATAGCGAATACCTACTACATCGTGAGGAGGTAGGGCTTTCGGCTTTCAGCCTTCAGCGATCAGTTTTCGGCTGACTGCTGAGGGCTTAGAGCTTCAGCTCTCATTGAACGCGTTGACCCAGTAGTACGGTTGGACCTCTTTCAGAGTTTTGGCCGTCCAGCGGGTGGGGTCTGAGGGGTCGGGGACGGCTACTTCGAGGTCCTCTCCCCAGTGGAACAGGCGTTCCTGGCAGATGCCGCAGGGCGTCAGGATCAGGACGGGGTCATCGCCGGAGAGGCGGGATACGCACACCGAGGCCGTTACCCGCTTGTTCAGTTTCTCGGCTTCGCAGATCGATCCGGTTTCGGCGCAGAGCATACCGCTGCCCCACTCGGGCTCGAAGAAGACGCTCGTGAGCACGTCCCCATCGTCGGTGTACATCGCCGCCGCTATACCCTCCTCGCCGGGAAAGCGGCGTTCCAGCAGCTCGCGGGCCGCATCTACGAGGCCTTGGTCCAGTCGCACGTGTTGCTCCTTCGCCTGGGATACTGAGCAGGTCGCCACCCGATAGTAGATGGTCGCCCGCACACGATCAACGACCCCTTCGGACTTTGGTCCTAGAAGCATCACCGCCAAAGGTACCGCGCAAAGTGTGGCCGTCAGCCCGATGCCGGTGTTCGCCGCCCCGGGTCTAATTTCGGTAACAGGAACCCGAAAGGAGACCGGGATGCAAAGTGTGATCGACGCGGCGGAGCGAGTCTACCATCGGAACTCGGAAGGGAGCGCGGTCCTCGTCCGGCCCGTTTCGCCTGAGGATGCGGAGGGTCTGCGCCGGATGCTCTCGCGCCTGTCGCGGGAGAGCATCCATTTGCGTTTCCACGCGCCGCTACCCCGGGCGCCCGAGTGGGCGGTCGCCATGTTCGCCAACTCGGACCGCCGCTACGGTGAGTCCCTCGTCGCCGTCGCGAGCGGCGAGATCGTCGGGCACGCCATGTACGCGCGGGAGGACCGCGACACCGCGGAGTTCGCCATCGTCGTCGAGGACGGGTGCCAGGACAGGGGGATCGGGAAGATGCTCCTCTCCGCACTCGCCGAGAAGGCAGTGAGCGAAGGTGTCAAGTGCTTCACCGGCGCCGTGCTCGGGGAGAACCGGCGGATGTTCGGCCTCATCCGCTCCGTGTTCGAGAGGATCGGGTACACGATCGAAGACGGCGCCTACGCCGTCAGCGCGCCGTTGGGTTAGCGCGGGCGTGTGCGCGTCCTTTTGGACCGTTGTCTCAGAAGCCGCTCCGCCGTAGCTGCGCCGCGAGGATCATCCCTTCTTCCGATGCTCCCTTCGACGTCCCCGACCGTACGCCTGGCAGTACGTGGGTTGGCGGTTTTGGGTAGGATGGGAGCCTCGGCGACGGCTTGGGAAGGAGCGATCGCGTGAGCCCCGTGAACCGTGAAGACCCGTCTTACAGGCTACGCCACTCCGCAGCCCACGTTCTGGCGCAGGCCGTAAAGGAGATGTTCCCCGGTGCGAAGCTGGCCTGGGGGCCGCCGCACGACCGCTTCGAGAACGGCTTCTACTACGATTTCGACCTGCCCCGCGCCCTTACCCCGGACGACTTCCCGGAGATCGAGGGTCGCATGCGGCGCATAGTTCGGGAAGACCACCCTTTCCGCTACCGCGTCGTCGATGCGGACGAGGCGCGCGGGCTCTTCTCGGAGCAGCCGTACAAGCTGGAGACGATCGACGATCTGGTCAGGGGCAGGGACGAATACGGCGAGAACCGGCCCGCTGGCGCCTCCATCTCTACGTACACGCAGGACACGTTCGAGGATCTCTGCCTGGGACCTCATCTCGACCGGACCGGCGAGATCCCCGCCGACGGCTTCAAGCTACTGGATGTTTCCGGGGCGTACTGGCGCGGGGACGAAAAGAACGAGATGCTCCAGCGCGTCCATGGCACGGTCTGGCCGAGTAAGGAGGAGCTGGATCGCTACCTGTGGCGGCGCGAGGAAGAGGAGAAGCGCGACCACCGCCGCCTGGGAGCCGAGCTCGACCTCTTCAGCATCAGGCCCGAGGTCGGGCCGGGACTGGCGCTCTTCCACCCCAAAGGCGCCCTGGTCCGCGTGCTTATGGAGGACTACTGGCGCGAGAGGCACCGCGCGGGCGGCTACGACTTCGTCTCTACGCCACATGTCGGAAGATCCGTCCTCTGGGAGACGAGCGGGCACCTCAGGTGGTACAGGGAGGGTATGTACTCGGCGATCTCCGTCGAGGAAGACCGCTACTACCTGAAGCCCATGAACTGCCCCTTTCACATGCTGATCTTCAACGGCCGGCCGCGCAGCTACCGCGACCTGCCCCTGCGCTTCGCCGAGCTCGGGACCGTCTACCGCTACGAGCCCTCTGGCACGCTGCGGGGCCTGTTACGCGTGCGCGGCTTCACCCAGGACGACGCCCACCTGTTCTGCCGCCCCGACCAGATGCGCGCCGAGATCGACCGCGTCCTGGAGTTCTGCCTCTCCTTCCTCGCCGCCTTCGGCTTCGAAGAGCCCGAGATGGAGCTCAGCGTCCGCGACCCCGAGACGCCCGAGAAATACGCTGGCAGCGAGGCCGACTGGGAGATCGCAGAGTCCACGCTCGCCGCGGCCCTGGAGGCGCGTGGGCTTGCCTACGAGCGCGTGGAGGGCGAGGCGGTCTTCTACGGCCCGAAGATAGACATAGGCATCACGGACGCCCTGGGCCGCCGCTGGCAGGCCTCCACCATCCAGTTCGACTTCAACTTGCCGGAGAGGTTCGACCTTACCTACGTGGGCGAGGACAACCGCTCCCACCGGCCGTACATGGTGCACCGCGCCCTCTACGGCTCCATCGAGCGCTTCTTCGCGCTCCTGATCGAGCACCATGCCGGTGCCCTGCCGGTCTGGCTGGCGCCTGTACAGGCCATGGTC
>JBKPSF010000195.1:0-8876 GCA_046734875.1 Actinomycetota bacterium
CTCGGGTTGGCCGTCGCCACCAAGTGGGCGGCCCTCCCCGTGGCCGTGCCCGTCGGGTACGTGCTGTGGCGAAGGGGCCTGTTCCGTCATTTTGTGGGAGGACTCTGGATCTCCGCCGTCGTCTACGTCGCCGTCGTCTACGTGGGGGCGTTGATCTCGATCAGCGCCAACCCCATCGATGCATGGTTGTGGGTGTGGGACTGGCATCTGAAGGCGGCGAACAAGATCTCCGCCGCCATCCCCCACGGCTGGGGCTCGCCCTGGTGGAGCTGGCCGATCATGCTAAGGCCGATACGCTTCTTCTACGGCGTGAACGCGGATGGCCTGCTCCAGGTGGTAATGGACATCGGGAACCCACTGATCTGGTGGTCGAGCACCCTGGCTATGCTTGCCGGCATCTTCGAAATTGCGCGCAAGGCCATAGCCAGAAAGCTCTCGGCGGACGATCCGATCATACCGATAGTCCTGGGCTACGTGTTCCTGTTGATCCCGTGGATGCCAGGCACCCGCATACCGTACATCTACAACTACCTGCCGATCTACCCCTTCGCCATCCTGGCCCTGGCCTACTGGCTGTGCAAACTCTGGAACCGACGAAGATGGACGCCTTGGATCGTCGTCGGCTTCGCCGCCTCTGCCGTGGCGCTGAGCGTGTACTTCCTCCCCCTGGCCATAGCCCTGCCTATTAGGGAGGATGATCTCATGAACCGCATATGGACCGACTACTGGTTCTACTTCGAGAAGCCGGTCCCCGGGAGCGGTTGTAACGTACCGAACCCCACCAGCCTCTGTCCTCAGGGTGGGGAGTAGGGAGTGGGGAGAACTCCCTAAGACTCCATTGAAATGGAGTCTCCCGCCCTGATGGTGCCGGCTTCGACTACCCTGGCGCAGATGCCGCCCCGGTTTCTGAGGGCGCGCGTCATGCCGGGCTCGCTCAGGTCCTGCACGTGCCGGCACGGCGGGCGCGGACGGTCGTAGCGGAGGACGGTTTCCCCGATGCGGAACTTCTGTCTGCGCAGGTCGCGGAGCTTTATGCCGCGGGTGACGATGTTGCGCCGGTGCTCGCCGTTGGCGACCCCGATACCTAGCTCGTCCTGAATGTAGTCCAGATCTTCGCCTTCGATCAGGGTGACCTCGCACACGTCACCGTAACGCGTCCAGAACCCCGTCCCCTCGCAGTAGCGGTCGCCCTCGATGCCGCGCCCCTGGATGGTCGTGGCCTCCTCCACCCGCTCCATCGCAGCACTACCCTCCGTGGTTACGTAGATGCCCTCGACAACACCTTTCATTCTGTCTCCCTTCTTCTATCTGCAGATGCTTCAGATGTTGAGGGTTTCGACGCTGTATAGCCTTATCCGCGGGTCGGCGGTCAGGAGCACGAGACTCTCCTTTATGGCCTGCGCCACCAGCATGCGGTCGAAGGGATCGTCGTGGTGGCGTGGCAGGGCTCCGGCCGCATAAGCGTGAGAGACCGTTATCGAGAGTGGGCGGAAACGGTTGAGCTCGAGCTGGCTCAAAAGGTCGGATGGCACTTCGAGTTTGCCTAGCGCCCGCTTGATGGAGATCTCCCAGACGGTGGCGGCGCTCACGAAGACCGAGGACTCGGGATCGGAGATCCTGGCCCTCGCTTCTTCTCCCAGCTTCGGCTCGTTCGCCAGCCACCACAGTAGGACGTGCGTGTCGAGCAGAAGCCTTATGGACGCTCACCCCGGAAGGCGGCGGCCATCTCGTCAGGTAACTCGTCGAAGTCCTCGGAGACCCAAACCCTCCCCTCCCACCCGCCAGGTACCCTCGGAGTGTCCTCACGGTAGGGGACGAGCCTCGCGACAGGCTTCCCAGCCCGCCCGATGATTACCTCCTCACCCCCCGTAGCCCGCTCGACGAGCCTGGAGAAGTGGGTCTTGGCCTCGTGGATGTTGAAGATCATTCTCGTTTCTCCAAAGTGACTAAGTGGACTAAGTCCTGTTAGTCTACAACGATCTCGCCTTGTGTGCCAGGCAGTCTGGGGAGCGAGGAATAGCGCCCGGCCTCACTTGCGTCCGTAACCGCCGCCGCCCGGCGTCTCGACAGTTACCACGTCCCCCTCTTCGAGTTCCCGACTTACCTTGGGCGGCAACTCCTCGTCGTTCAGGAAATTGCGGCCGACATCGCCTGGTTCTCCGTCCTGCATGCCCTGGGGTGGGTGGCGGCGGCGGTCGGTGAGGAGGGAGAGGCTCGCGGGCTGGAGGACGCGCACGGAGCGCACTATGCCGTCGCCGCCGTGGTTGTCGCCGTCGCCTCCCGAGTGGTAGCGGAGCTCGTAGCGCTCTATACGCATGGGGTATTCGAGTTCGAGTGCTTCGATGGGGGTGTTGAGGGTATTGGACATGCCGATGTGAACGCCGGAGGGGCCTGGGCCATCGGCGCCCGCTCCCTGTCCGCCGCCGATGGTCTCGTAGTAGGTCCAGCCGGGGTCGCCGATGATCACGTTGTTCATCGTCCCCTGGCCCTGCGCCGGGATCTTCTCCGGGGCGAAGCCGGAGAGCGCCGCGAGGATTACGTCCGCTATTCTGTTGCTCGTCTCCACGTTGCCGGCCACGACGGCTGACGGATAGGTAGCGTTGACGAGGCTGCCCTTTCTGGTCTCGATCGTCAGGGGGACGTAGGTGCCGGCGTTGGCGGGGATGTCTTTCGGCAGGAGGACGCGCAGGGCGAAGTAGCAGGCCGAGCGGGTGACGGGCAGCGGGCAGTTGATGTTGCCGGCCACGGCGTCCGCGGTCTCGGTAAGGTCCATGGTCATGGAGTCGCCCTCCACGGTGACGGTCGCCCGGATGGAAATATCATCGTCGGTTACGCCGTCCCCCTCCATGAAGTCCTCGGCCGAGTGCTCGCCGTCCGGAAGTTCCCGGATAGCTTCGCGGGTTCGTTTTTCGGCGTAGGAGATGACTTCCTCGAAGGCGGCGAGGACGGTCTCTTTGCCGCGGCGGTCCATCAACTCGCGGACGCGCTCTTCGGCGATGTTATTGGCGGCGATCTGGGCCCTGAGGTCCCCGCGACGGATGTCCGGCGTGCGGACGTTGGCCAGGAGGAGGTCGAGAACGTCCTGTACGTACTCCCCGCCGCGCACGAGGCGGACCGGTGGGATGACTATGCCCTCCTGGTAGATCTCGCGCGAGTCAGACGGCATGGAGCCGGGACGCATCCCGCCCACGTCGGAGTGGTGGGCCCGCGTGACGGCGTAGCCGGAGATCTCGCCGTTCGTCGAGACGGGCGAGACGAGGGTTATGTCAGGCAGGTGTGTGCCCCCTGAGTAAGGGTCGTTGATGGCGAACACGTCGCCGGGCTCTGGGTCGCGGGTCATGATAGCCGCGACAGCCTCGGGCATCGCCCCGAGGTGGACCGGCATGTGTTCGGCCTGGGCCACCATCCTGCCTTCGGCATCGAACAGTGCCGTCGAGCAGTCGCGCCGCTCCTTGATGTTGGAGGAGTAGGAGCCGCGGATCAGGACAGCACCCATCTCCTCCGCTATGCCGGCCAGCGCGCTCGCCAGCACCGACAGGGTCACCGGGTCAAGCCGCTGCTCACTCATTCTCTCTCCAGTACCAGCGTGCCGACGGTGTCAACCGTCCCCCGCCATCCAGGGCGGACCACGCACGTGGATTCCTTGAACTCGACGATCGCCGGTCCCATCACCCCAGAGCCTTCGCCCATCTTTTCCCGGTCCAGGACCGCCACCTCCAGCCACTCGCCGTCGAAGTTCGCCTCCCGACGTTCGGCTTCCGCTTCCGACTCCGGCTCGGGCTCATTCAGCTCGGGTTTCTCGACGGGAACGGTGGAGATCAGGCGCAGGTTCACCAGCTCGACCCTCTCATCGTCCATGCGGTAGCCGTAGCGTTGCTCGTGGGCTGCGTGGAAGCGCTCCTTTAGCTTCTCGAACGAGCCGGCGTCGACCGTGATCTCGAACGACTGGCCCCCGTAGCGCAAATCCGCCCGGCGCGTGTGCTCGGGCCCGTCGAGATCTCCTGAGGCCGTCTCCTCCATGTTCTCGAACCTCTGCTCGAATTCCTCCTCTTCCACATCCTCCAGGCCGCTCAGGAACGGGCTCACATAATCCCGGCGCAGGTCGGAGATGGCGAGGCCGAGGGCGGAAAGCACACCGCCTGCGCGGGGGACGAGGACGGTTGCGATGTCGAGTTCTTCGGCCAAAGAGCAGGCGTGCATCCCGCCGGCGCCGCCGAAGGCGAGGAGGGCGAAGTCGCGGGGGTCCAGGCCGCGTTCGACGCTGATCACGCGCAAAGCGCGTACCATCTCAGCGTCGGCCACCCGCAGGATGCCAAGCGCCGTCTCCTCCGCGTCTAGATCGAGCTTCTCGCCCAGCGAACCTAGTGCCTTCTCCGACAGCTCCCTGCGTAGCACGACCTCCCCGCCGAGCTCGGCCTCGTCGGCCAGGTAGCCCAGGAACAGGTTGGCGTCGGTCACGGTCGGCTCTTCGCCGCCCTTGTCGTAGCCTGCGGGGCCGGGTTCGGCACCGGCGGAGTGGGGGCCCACGCGCAGGGCGCCGCCGGGGTCTGCCCAGGCGATGGAGCCGCCTCCGGCGCTTACGGTGTGCACGTCGACCATGGGGAGCTTTATGGGCACGCCCGCGACGACCGTCTCAGTGGTCGTCTGGGCCTCGCCCTCGATGATGGGCGCAACGTCCGTGGAAGTGCCGCCCATGTCGAAGGTCAGGAGGTCGTCGTAGCCGCCGAGCGAGCCGACGTAGGCCGCGCCCACGACGCCCCCGGCCGGTCCGGAAAGAACGCATCCGGCGGCGTCGGAGATGGCGTCTTCCACAGGCACCACGCCACCGGAGGACTGCATGATCAGGGGCCCCGGAACGCCGGCCTCCCCAGCTTTCCCGGCCAGGTTGGAGAAGTACGCGGCGAGCTTCGGGGACAGGTAGGCGTCGGCGGCCGTCGTGGAGAACCGCTCGTACTCCCTGAACTCGGGCAACACCTCGCTACTGAGAGAGACGTGCAAATCGGGCAGGGCCTCCCGCAACGCCTCTCCCACCCGCCGCTCGTGCTCGGGGTGCATAAACGCGAACAGCAGGCACACGGCGACGGCCTCGACCTCCGCCTCTTCCACCGCGGCTACGACCTTTTCGAGGCTCCCTTCGTCGAGGGGGGAGATCTCACCATCAGGGCCCATCCTTTCGTGGACCATGAAGCGCAGTTCTCGCGGGACGAGGGGCGGCGGTCTGTCGTGGGTCAGGTCGTAGAGGGCCGGACGGTTCTGGCGGGCTATCTCCAGCACATCCCTGAAGCCCTCGGTGGTGACGAGGGCTGTTTTCGCGCCGCGGCGCTCCAGCAGGGCGTTGGTCGCCACGGTCATCCCGTGGGCAAGGGCCAGCACCGCCTCGGGCTGAACGTCCGAGGTCTCTATGGCGTTCATAACGCCCTCGGACTGGTCCCGTGGGGTAGAAGGAACCTTGGCCGTGACGAGTCTTCCTTCCGAGAGCGCGACGAGGTCCGTGAACGTGCCGCCGACGTCGACGCCGAGGCGCGTCTCGCCCCGATTATCGCCCAATATGCCGCCCCAGCGCCGGGATCAACCGGGCTCCGCTTCGGCTGCCGTTTGCAGGAGGCGCTCGCCGGCGGTCTCGCGCATGGTGAGGACGGTGATAAGGGTTACCACCGCGGCGAAGATCACGTAGTAGGAGGGCGAGAGCGGGTTGCCTGTGCGGTCTATGAGGAACGTGGCGATGTAGGGGGCGGTACCCCCGAAGATCGCCACCGAGAAGTTGTAGCCGATGCCGAAGCCACCGGATCTCACCCTGGTGGTAAACAGCTCGGCCCCGGCCGCGAGCGAGCAGCACACGAAGAGGGCCTCTATGGCCGCGAAGGCCACGTGCGCCGAGATGGCCAGCGTCAAGTTGTCCATGTTCATTAGCGCGAACAGCGGGTAGGCCAGCAATGCGAAAAGGACGCTCGCCGTCAGAAGCAGGGGCTTTCTTCCGACGCGGTCGGAGAGGGCTCCGAGGGGCGGGATCAGCGCCATCGCCACGAGGCCGGCTAGCGTGGTCGAAACGAAAGCGGACGTCGTGCTGAAGCCGAGGTAGGTTGGAAAGTACGTGGACATGTAGGTGAACACGATGTAGAAGCCGACGTTGTGGACCACGACGAGGCCCGCGATCTGCAGGATAGGCTTCCAGTTATCGCGCAGGGTCTCCATGAAGGGCGACCTCGACACCTCCCCGCTCTCCTCCAATGCCCGGAACTCCGGCGTGTCCTCGAGGCTCAGCCTGATGTACAACCCCACGAGGCCGAGTGGGAGCGCGAAGAGGAAAGGTATGCGCCAGCCCCACGAGCCCATGGCCGCCTCGGAGAGGGTGGCCGCCAGGACCGTCGAAAGGGCCGAGCCAAGCAGGAAGCCTATCAGGGTCGAGAACAAGAGCCAGCTCACGGTAAAACCGCGGCGCCGGTCGGGAGCGTATTCCGCAAGGAACGTCGCCGCTCCCCCGTACTCGCCGCCCGTGGAGAATCCCTGGAGGCAACGCAGCAAGAGCAGCAGCAGGGGCGCAGCGAAACCTATCTGCGCGTAGCCGGGGAGGAACCCGATCAAGGCCGTCGAGAGAGACATGAGGATGATGACGGTAGCGAGCACGCGCTGCCGTCCGATCCTGTCCCCGAGAGGCCCGAAGACCAGCCCGCCCAGGGGGCGCGTGAAGAACGATACGGCGAAGATCGCAAACGTGTTCAAGAGCGCCGCAGTCTGGTCGTCCGATGGGAAGAACACTGCGGCGATGTAGGTGGCGAGGAAGGCGTACGTGGCGAAGTCGAACCACTCCACACAATTGCCAACCGCGGCACCGACCACGGCCTTGCGTAACGTTGCCTGGTCCACCTCAGGGATGGTTTCTCTTGTACTCCCGTCGTTACCTTCCATAACAACCTCCCTACCCTCGTTCTCCCTGTTGCTTCTCTACGTGGGCCTACAGAGTCAGCAGCTCCTCATTGGTCATGCGAGTAACGAACATGTGGCCCGGGGAGTGCGTGATCATGACCTCGGGCGCCGCCTCTAGAGCGACAGCCTGCGGTGTGACACCGCAAGCCCAGAACACTGGAAGCTCGTCCTCCCTCACCTCGACCGGCTCCCCATAGTCCGGATCTCCCAGATCCCCTATCCCCAACTCCTCAGGTGCGCCGACGTGCACCGGCGACCCGTGCACCTGCGGCACCCTGGCCGTCACCGTGGTCGCCAGCGGGACGAGGCCTGCCGGGATCGGGCGCATGGAGACCACGAGCGGCCCGGAGAACCTTCCGGCGGGGGTGCAGGCCACGTCTGTGCGGTACATGGGCACGTTTGTCCCCGTCTCGATGTGGCGGAGCGGCACCCCGGCGGCGAGCAGCGCGTGCTCGAAGGAGAAGCTGCACCCGATCAGGAAGGCCACGAAGTCCTCCCGCCACAGGTCCAGAATGTCCTGACGCTCCTCCTCGAGCTCTCCCGCACGATAGACGCGATAGCTCGGCAGATCGGTCCTCAGGTCGGCGCCTGAGGCGGTGAGTCTGGGCTCCGGGTCCCCGGCGTCCGTGACCTCGATCAGGGGGCACGGCTTGGGGTTGCGCCCGCAGAAGCGCAAGAAGTCGAAGGCATCCCTCTCCGGTAGGACCACCAGGTTCGTCTGCACGTACCCCTCGCAAATGCCGGAGGTGGGACGGTCCCACGCCCCCTTCCGGCAGGCCTCCCACGCGGCCTCAGGCCCGGCACCGGCCAGGTCGATGGTAGTCAACAGATCCCCTTCAAAGACAGCCGCCTATCGATCGCCCCTCCCATGAGGCTTCCCTGCACTTGCGTAACCTTAGCAGCATACGATAGCGTCGGCAAAAGCCTCTCGAAAAGCCCCTCAGGGGATGGATTCCAGGCCGTGCGGCAGGGCGTGCAGGCGTTCATTATAGGGACCGGCCGTGCGCCCGACGTTGACGCGCGCGTCTTTTTCGTCACACTAGCTCGAAAAGCGGCCACGAAGGGGGAGGTAAGGAAATGCCGGACGGAGCCAAGCGCGTCTTCGACCTGGAGCAGCCACGTACGGAGAAGATGCCGATCCACCCCGCCCACAAACAGGCAGGCTACTCCTACCTCCTTCACCGCCACCACGAGGACGAGTATCGTCCCGAAGAGACGGGCCCGCGCACGGGGGCCGCTGGCGTCCTGATCTGCGGCGAGCACACCGGCACCCACATCGACGCCCTCTGCCACCAGTCGGACGCCCTCGTCCTTTGCGGCGGCGTCGCCGTGGGCGAGGTTCAGACCCCGCGCGGCTTTACGCGTCACGGCGTCGAGGAGATACCGCCCATAACGGCCCCAGGCGTGCTGCTGGACGTTGCCGCGAAAGACGGCGTCGAATCTCTCGAACCCGGGCGCGTCGTGACGGCCGCCGACCTGCAAGCGTGCTGCGAAGCCCAGGGGGTCGGCGTCGAGGCCGGGAGCGTGGCGCTCGTCAGGCTCGGCAACGCCCGCTTCTGGGACGACGAGGAGCGCTACCTGGCGGGACCCGGAATGGACGCCGGCGCGGCGCGTTGGATGGCGGAAAGGGACGTGCTCGCGGTCGGCGCGGACAACATGGCCTGGGACGCGCCGGGGGTGAAAGATCCCGAACTGGGGTGTCTCATGCCAGGGCACCTGATCCTGCTTGCCAGGAGGGGCATCTACATCATCGAGAACCTGGTCCTCGACGAGCTCGCGGCACCCGACAGATACACCTTCGAGTTCGTCTGCACCCCTTTGAAGCTCGTCGGTGCGACGGGCTCCCCCGTCAGACCCCTGGCGGTGGTCTCGGGGTAGTGCGCGGAGTGCATCTGTATAATAACAAGCATAACAATCTAGGGGTTCACGGAGGGAGCGCCATGGTTCAACAG
>JBKPSF010000196.1:0-29614 GCA_046734875.1 Actinomycetota bacterium
GAGATCCCCTCGCCGTACATCACGTCGAACTCCACCGTCTTGAACGGCGGCGCAACCTTATTCTTCACGACCTTCACCCTGGTCTGGTTGCCTACCGCATCAGTGCCGACCTTCAGCGCCCCGATGCGCCTGATGTCCAGACGCACACTGGAGTAGAACTTCAGCGCCCTGCCGCCAGGCGTCGTCTCAGGCGAGCCGAACATCACCCCGATCTTCTCCCTCAGCTGGTTGATGAAGATGGCCGTCGTCCCCGAACGGCTCAAAGAGCCGGAGAGCTTCCTTAGCGCCTGGCTCATCAGCCTAGCCTGAAGCCCCACGTGAGAGTCACCCATCTCACCCTCGATCTCGGCCCTTGGCACGAGGGCGGCGACGGAGTCGATCACGACCACGTCGAGGGCGCCGCTCCTGACGAGGGTGTCGGCTATCTCCAGTGCTTGTTCGCCGTTGTCCGGCTGGGAGAAGTAGAGGTTCTCCAGGTCCACGCCGATGGCCTGGGCGTAGGTAGGGTCTAGGGCGTGCTCGGCGTCGATGAAGGCAGCCAGCCCGCCGGCCTTCTGGGCCTCGGCTATAACGTGCAGGGCGAGGGTCGTCTTGCCGCTCGATTCGGGGCCGAAGATCTCCACGATGCGGCCCCTCGGCACCCCGCCCACGCCGAGCGCGAGGTCGAGGGCCAGGGCGCCGGTCGGGATCGAGGCCACCCCCGGGCGTTCCTCGTCGCCCATGCGCATGATCGAACCCTTCCCGAACTGGCGCTCTATCTGGGAGACGGCGGCGTCTATGGCCTTTGTCTTGTCCAATGCATCCTCCAAAAAAACGAACTTCTGCCGACACCGAATAAATCGGCATCTCCTGCGCCGAATTATACTGTAGGGGCCTAAGCCTCCCAAGCAGCGTTTCAGCTAGTCACCTCTATTAGCCGTCCGAGCCCGCCCAGCGGCGCACGAGATTCTTGCGCCTGCGGCGCTGCTCCGCAACCACCTCCTGAAATGCTGAAGTACTGACCAGCTTAAAGCTAGCTTGCGTACTTGAGCGTGTAGTTCTTCTCGCCGATGGTGTAGGCGGGCCCGAGGTTGCCTGCGTCCTGGCCGTTGATCTGCACGTTCACAGCCCCTGCGTCCCCGGCCTTGATATAGAGCCGGCGGTCGGCCTCGAAGGTATCGGAGAAGCCGGGCTGGGCGATCTGCTCGTAGACCGGGGTACCGTCGGTCCGGATCAGGAGCCACGAGGGCCGCTCTTTTACGCTGATCCGAACCTTCAGCGTGTCGGGAGGAGCGCCCTGCGTGCCCCCCGCCGCCTGCTTATTGCCGGGGTTCTTGTCGCTTACGGCGGCGTCTTGGTCCCGCGGCGCATTGCCGGCTTGCTCCTTGTTGGCGACCTTCTCCCGATACTTGCCCTGCTGGTCCTCGGCGGGTTGCGCCGGTGCGGGGCGTTTCCCATCCGGGCGTGACACCTCTACGCCGCGTCCCACGAAGTAGAGGGTCCCGATGACAACGGCCAGGACGAGCACGGCCACGAGAAGCGTCGCGACGGCCGAGGTCGGAAACCGGCGTTGCTCTGTTCCCTGCAGCCCGGTGGGTGCTATGAGGGGCTCTTCGAAGCCGCTCCCGGGCCCGGAGTCGTACTTGATCCCGCGCTCGCGCCGCGGTTTTCCGCGGCTCTTGAGCTGCCTGCTTAGCGCCTCCCCGTCGAGGCCGAGATAGTTCGCGTAGGTCTTGAGGAAACCCCTGGCGTAGACCCCGTCCGGCAGCACGGCGTAGTCTTCGCGCTCCAGGGCCTCGAGGTAGCGCTTGCGGATCTTGGTCGCCTGCTCGACCTCCTCTAGAGAGAGGCCCTGTGCCTTGCGCTTTTGTTCGAGGATTCGGCCGATCCCGGGCTCGCCGTCGGGCCCGCTGTCGGGCGCCAGTTTGTGGGTGTGCTGCCCTTCTTCCATGGCGCCTAAGAGCCTACCATAAAACCTACCAGCCCTCGGCCAGATCCGCCTCTCTTTCGGGGTTTTCGCCTTCGCCGAATAGCGCCTCGAGGTCCACCTGAGACGCCACCACGGCCCGGCTCTTGGAACCCTCGTAGGGGCCGACGACGCCCTTGCGCTCCAGCGCGTCGATGATCCTGCCGGCCCTCGAGTAGCCTACCCTGAAACGCCTCTGCACCGCGCTCACGGAAGCCTGCTGCGTGGAGACGACGAAGCTCGCCGCCTCGGGCAAGAGGTCGTCCTCGGGCTCGTCGTTATCCACCTTGACGCTCGTGGGCTCCGTGACCTCCTCCACGAACCGCGCCTCGGCGCGCCCCGACGCCGCCTCCACGGTCGCGGAGACCACCCTCTCGACCTCGGCCTCGGAGATGAAAGCGCCCTGGACTCGGGAAGGCCTCGCGGCCGAGACGGGCTTGTAGAGCATGTCGCCCATCCCGAGCAGGGCCTCGGCCCCTGGGTTGTCCATGATCACGCGGCTGTCCACCTGGCTCGAGACGGCGAACGCGATGCGGCTGGGGACGTTGGCCTTGATCATGCCTGTTATAACGTCCACGCTTGGCCTCTGGGTGGCGACCACGAGGTGTATCCCTACGGCCCGCGCCTTCTGGGCGAGCCTGATGATGGCGTCCTCGACCTTGGCCCCGGACTGCATCATGAGGTCGGCAAGCTCGTCTATGACGACCACGACGTAGGGCATGGGAACGTCGGCCCTGTCGTTGTACCCTTCGAGCGACCTTACCCCCATCCTCTCCAGTACCTCGTAGCGACGCTCCATCTCGGCAACGCCCCAACCGAGGGCGTTCGCCGCCTTCTTGACGTCGGTGACGACCGGCGTTATGAGGTGCGGAACCCGCCCGAACTGCGTGAGCTCGACCCGCTTGGGATCTATAAGCACCATCTTGACCTGCCGCGGGTCCGTGGTGAGCAAGAGCGAGGTGAGCAAGCCGTTGAGCATGACGCTCTTCCCGCTGCCCGTTGTCCCGGCCACGAGCAAGTGCGGCATCTCAGAAAGATCGAAGTACACGGCCCGCCCCGAGATGTCCTTGCCCAACCCCACGGGTAGCGTCCAGTCGTTGGCATCGGGGTAGGACTGGAACACGTCCCCGAGCGTCACCTTGGCCGGCCTGGTGTTGGGAACCTCGACCCCGACCGCGCTCTTGCCGGGGATGGGGGCGAGGATCCTGACCTCGGTGGCGGCGAGGGCGTAGGCGATGTCCTGCTGCAAGTTCCTGACCTTGCCGACCTTTACCCCGCTCCCGAGACGCATCTCGTAGCGCGTTACGCGCGGACCTACCACGGCCCGCACCACGTGAGCCTCGACCCCGAGGTCGGCGAGCGCCGCGGTGAGCCTGCGGCTTGTCCCCTCGGCGTCGTGCTCGGGGTCGCCCTGCCCCAGGCTGAGCAGCGAGAACGGGGGCGGCGTGTACTCGCCCGGCTCCAATTCTCGCTCCTCCGCGAACGCCTCCGCCGGCCGCCGCTCCGGAAGGACCACCTCCAGCTCCCGCGTCGGGGCCGCCTCGACCTCGCGCATCTCCGCGGGCACGAGAGGTGCATCCGCACCTTTCTCGACGCGAGACCCGCTAGCGTCGTCCCGGGTACTGGCCTTCCTGGGCGGGGCCTTCGACCGCTGTTGCCTGCTCTCGCGCAATCGGGCAGGGAGTCCTCCTACCCAACCCGCCACCGCCGCGCCCGCTCCCCCGAGCCCGCCGAGGGCCGTGGCGAAGCTTACGCCCGACACCAATGAGAGGCCGAGCAGGAACAAAAGACCGATGACGAGCGCCGCCCCGATGGCGCCCCCGACGCCCTGCACAGACCAGTAGAACCCGCTTCCCAGGATGCCCCCTGCCTCAGGGTAGTGCCTCCCGGAGAAGAGCTGGGCCCCGTGCAGCGTGGACGCGAAGGTCGCCGAGGTGGCAATCAAAAGCAGCAGCGCGCCGGCTACGACCCGCCCGAGCAGACGCCCAATCAGGAGCAGCAGGCCAAAAACGGCGGCGATCGGGGCGAGCGCGAAGCCGGGCAAACCAAAGGTCCACGTCACGACCCAAGACCCCGCATCACCCAAAAATGCCCCGCGCCCGCTCGCCCATGCGGCGCTGTAGAACAATCCGAGGGCGAGCAAAAAGATCCCCATGGCCTCCCTCGTGAGGGCGCCAGAGAGGCCGTCGCGAAACCTGGCGAAGCGCGACACACCCCTCTTACGAGACGTCCTGCCGCGCCCCTTGCTGGAGGAGCCCTTCTTCGCAATCTTCTTCGGCGCGCTCTTGCGGGTAGCCACGGCCCTAGTCTAGCCCATAAGCCTCTAGTGCACCTTCAACCGCAAGGTATGGTAGAGGGTTAGATCTAAACCTCAACTATTAGCGGCAGGATGATCGGGCGCTTGCCGGTACGGTTTGCGAGGAAGCCGGAGAGGTCCTGGCGGATGGCCTTCTTCAGCTCGCCCCAGTCGGTGACGCGCTGGCGTGCTGTACGTTCAAGGGTAGTGCTGACTACCTCTATGGACTCGTCCACCAGGCCGTTGGCGCTCTCGGGGCTCACGAAGCCGCGTGAGATCACGTCCGGGGGGCCGAGGAGCTGGCCGTTCTGGGCGTTGATGCGCGCCACCACGATAAACATGCCGTCCTCGGAGAGCTGCTGCCGCTCGCGCATCACGCCCGAGGAGCTCTCCGCTATGGCGCCCGCGTCTACGAGGAAGTTGCCGGCGGCTACGTTGTCCTCGAGGTAGGCCTCGCCGTTTCTGAACTCCAGGCACGCGCCGTTCTCCAGGATAAAGATATGGTTCTCTGGTATTCCGAGGCTGATCGCGGTGTTCGCGTGGTGCCTTAGGTGACGGAACTCCCCGTGTACCGGTACCAGGTAGCGGGGCTTCAGGAGCGAGAGCACAATCTTCTGTTCCTCCTGGGCGGCGTGCCCCGAGACGTGCACGGGCCTCAAGGGACTGTAAAACACGTGGGCGCCGCGCTTCATCAGGTTGTTGATCGTGCGCGAGACGCCCCGCTCGTTGCCGGGGATGGGGTGCGCGGCGATCACCACGGTATCGTCGGGGCCCACCTCGATGGTCCTGTGGGTACCGTTCGCGATGCGGCTGAGGGCCGCCAGAGGCTCGCCCTGGGAGCCGGTCGTCAAGACCACGATGTCCGAGTCGGGGATACGATTTACGTCCCGCTGGTCTACCATCATCTCCTGCGGCAGGTCCAGGTAGCCCAGCTCGCGCGCGATCTGGACGTTGCGGATCATGGACCGCCCGGTTACACCCACCAGCCTGTCGTGCTCCTTGGCCGCTTCGACGACCTGGCTAACGCGGTGGATGTGTGAGGCGAAGGAGGCCACGATGATGCGCCCCTTCGACCTCTCGAACACCTCGTTCAAGGTCTCCCCGACGACCCTCTCCGAAGGCACGTAGCCGGGCCGTTCGGAGTTCGTGGAGTCGCCGAAGTAGGCAAGCACGCCCTCCTTGCCGAGTTCGGCGAGCCGGCCGAGGTCCATCGGCGCGCCCTCTATCGGCGTAAGGTCTATCTTGTAGTCGCCTGAGAAGACTAAAAGGCCGGCGTTAGTGCGAATGGCGATCGCGACGGCTCCGGGAATAGAGTGGTTGACGTGTATGAACTCCAAGCCGAAGCCGCCCAGGTTCTGGGTATCGCCTGCCTTTAACTCGCGCAGGTCTCCCCTCTTGATCCCGAACTCCTGGAGCTTGCTGCGCACGAGCCCGAGCGTAAGCTTGGTGGCATACACCGGCACGTTGAACTCGCGCAACAGATAAGGAAGCGCGCCCACGTGGTCCTCATGCCCGTGCGTGAGCACGATCCCCTTGAGCTCATCAGCGTGCTCCCGCAGGTAGGTAAAATCGGGTAGAACGAGGTCGATCCCCGGCATCTCCTCGTCAGGGAACGACATACCGGCGTCCACCAGGATCATACCGCTCGCCTGGCGCACGGCCGTCATGTTCTTGCCGATCTCGCCCAACCCTCCTAGAGGCACGACCTGCAAGGTCTCTTTATCTAACAAAGGTTCGATTGACCTCCTTTTTGGAGGCTTCAGGCTACAGGTTTTCCTGGTGCCTGAGGCCTTACGTTCAGTTCATGTACCTTCCCAGATCGAGCTCCTTGGGCCCGACGGCGGAGAGGTACATCTGGTCCGTCTTCAGGTGCTGCTTTGCGAGGCGCGAGATGTCCTCTGGGGTCACGGCCTCTATGCGGGCGGAGATCTCCTCAGGGGTGAGGAGCTCTGCGCCGGTTATGACGCTGCGGCCGACGCGGTTCATCCTGGCCGAGGTGCTCTCCAGGGCGAGGAGCGTCGAGCTCTTGAGCTGCTGCTTGGTGCGCTCGAGCTCTTCGTCCTTGACCGGCTCCTCCATTATCTTTCCCAGTTGCTCGACTATTACCCTGACGGCCTCCTCCACGTTGCCCGTGGTGGAGCCCACGTAGGTCTTGATCGCGCCGGCGTCTGAGTAACCCTGGTGGTAGGAGTAGACGGCGTAGGCGAGCCCGCGCTTCTCTCTGACCTCCTGGAAAAGGCGGCTGCTCATGCCGCCGCCCAGGACGTTGTTGAGCGCGGCCATCGCGTAGCGGTCCTCGCTCCTGGCCGGAATGCCCATCGAGCCCATGGAGACATGGTACTGCTCCGTCTCCTTGAACCTGAAGTGGAAGCGGCTCTCGGGCGGCGTGGGACTGGCCTCCCTGACGAACGGCTCGCCTCCTGGAAGGCCGGAGAGCTTCGCCTCGACTTTCCGTTCAACGTCGCCGGAGTCGAGCTTGCCCGCCGCGACCACGAAGACGTTGGGCGAGGTATAGGTTTTCTGGTGGAAACTCTTGAGCGTATCGTGGTCGACGCCGCGGACCGTTTCGGCGGAGCCGATGATCGGGCGCCCCAGAGGGTCTTCGTTGAAGATAAGGGAGGAGAGATACTCGTCAGCCAACTGGTCTGGCCTGTCCTCGTACATCTTGATCTCCTCGACTATAACCTCGCGCTCCCTTTCGAGGTCGGCGAGGGTGGGCCTCAAGATCATGTCGCTCATCACGTCTAAAGCGCGACCCAGGTGCTCGGGCAGAAATCGGGCGTAGAGCACGGTGTACTCTTCGCCCGTCGCCGCGTTCTCCTGGGCGCCTATGCCCTCGAAGGCCTGCGCGATGCCGAGGGCGTCCATCTCCGGCGTCCCCTTGAAGAGCATGTGCTCCATCAGGTGGCTGATGCCTGCGACCTCGTCCTTCTCGTCGCGGGAACCGGCCCTGATCCAAACCCCCAGAGCGACGCTCGTCGCCTCCTCCAGGGGCTCGGTGAAGACCCTGAGGCCCCCGGGTAGATCTTTCCGCCTTATGTTGCTATCGGCCACTAGCCCTCCAGCTTCTCGAGGCTGATGCGGTTCTGCTTGTCTATCTCCAGGACGCGCACCTTGATGCGATCGCCCTCGTTGACCACGTCCTCGACCCGCTCGACCCGCTGCTTACCGGGCGCGAGACGCGAGATGTGCACCAGACCGTCGCGGCCAGGCGTGAGCTCGACGAAGGCGCCGAAGTTCGTTGTCTTCACTACCTTGCCGGTGTAGATCTCACCTGCCTCCACGTCCTTCATCATGCCGTTGATGGCGGCGGCCGCCTCCCTGGAGATGCTGCCGACGCCAGCCACGAAGACCGTCCCGTCGTCCTCGACGGAGATGTTTACGCCGAACTGCTCCTGCAGCGCGTTTATCGTCTTCCCGCCCGGGCCTATGAGCATCCCGATCTTGTCCTTCGGGATCTTGACGACCTCGACCCGCGGCGCATAGTCGGAGACTTCCGTTCTCGGCTCGGCGATGGCCTCGCGCAAAATACCTAGGATCTGCAGCCGCCCGGCCTTGGCCTGTTCCAGCGCCTCCTGCAAAAGCGCTGCGGAGACGCCGGTGATCTTCATGTCCATCTGCAGCGCCGTTATGCCGTCCGCCGTTCCTGCGACCTTGAAGTCCATGTCGCCCATGTGGTCCTCCAGGCCCTGGATGTCCGAGAGGATGACGTAATCGTCGCCCTCCTTGACGAGGCCCATCGCCACGCCTGCGACGGGAGCTTTGATCGGCACGCCGCCGTCCATCAGCGCCAGCGTAGATCCGCACACGCTAGCCATGGAAGAAGAACCGTTGGATTCCAGAACCTCGGATATTATGCGTAGCGCATACGGGAACTCGTCTTCGGACGGTATAACCGGCACGAGCGCGCGCTCGGCGAGGGCGCCGTGCCCGATCTCCCGCCGCCTCGGGCTACCGAGCCTCCCGGTCTCCCCCGTGGAGAAAGGCGGGAAGTTGTAGTGGTGCATGTAGCGTTTGCCGGTCTGCGGCTCGATGGTATCCAGCCTCTGGGCGAGCCCGAGGTCGGCCAGGGCGAGCGAGCTCAAGACCTGCGTCTCGCCGCGGGTGAAGAGCCCCGTGCCGTGGACGCGAGGGAGCACCGCGACCTCCGCCGAGGTCGGCCTTATCTCGTCCAGCTCCCTCAGGTCCGTGCGCTTGCGGTCCTTCAGGTAGAGCTCGCGGAAGGCCTCCTTCTCGATGGTGGAGAGGGCGGCCGAGATCTCCTGTATCTCCTCCTCTTCGCGACCCTCGATCATCTCCTCGCGGATCTCGGCGAGCGCGTCGCTGCGGGCCCTGCGGTCGGTCTGAACGATGCCTTCCTTCACGCGGTCGAAGTACCGCTCACGCGCAGAGGCGAGGAAGGGATTCTCCTCGGGCTCCTCGATCTGCTGCTTCTCTTTGCCGTACTCGCTGGCCCACTCTTCTATGGCCAATGCCTGGTTCTGAACGGTGTCCTGGGCGAGCTGCAGGGCCTCCACCATGACGGTCTCCGGGACCTCGTCGGCCCCGGCCTCGACCATGGTGATGGCCTCTTTCGTCCCAGCGACCACGAGGTCGAGGTCGCTCTCGGCGATCTGGTCGTACGTCGGGTTGAGGATGAACTCGCCGTCGAGCGAACGCCCTACCCGCACAGCCCCGATCGGACCCTGGAACGGCAGATCCGAGAGCGCGAGCGCCGCGGACGCCCCGACCATGCTCACCGTGTCATAAGGCGTCTCCTGGTCGGCGACGAGGACGGTCCCTATGACCTGTATCTCGTGGTGGTAGTTCTTGGGGAAAAGGGGCCTAAGAGGCCTGTCGGTGAGGCGGGCGGTCAGGATGGCGCGCTCGGAGGGCCTCCCCTCGCGCTTGATGAAGCCGCCGGGGATCTTGCCCGCCGACGACATGCGCTCCTCGATGTCCACGCTCAAGGGCAGGAACGTGGCGCCGGGGCGTGGGTTCTGCGAACGGGTCGCGGTCGACAGGATGGTCGTATCTTCCAGGCGGGCCGTCACCGCGCCGCCGGCCTGTTTGGCAAGTTTTCCGGTTTCGAGCACGATCGAGCGCTCGCCAACTGGTATCTCTAGACGCATATTGTGTTCTCCTCTTGCTTGTAGTTACCCGGACTACCGGCGTAGGCCGAGCTTGGCGATGAGCGCGCGGTAGCGCTCGACGTCTTTGTTCTGCAAATACTTGAGCAGCCTGCGGCGCCTGCCCACCATCTTCAGCAGCCCGCGCCGCGAGTGGTAATCGTGCTTGTGTTCGCGCAGGTGCTCTGTCAGGTGCGCTATGCGCCGGGTGAGCACCGCAACCTGCACCTCGGGCGACCCTGTGTCACCCTCGTGCGTCTGGTGCTCCTGGATGATCTCCGCTTTCTGTTCAACCACAGCCAACTTCTTCTATCTCCTCTTTTTTCACTTCTCTATTGTTTCACCAATTCGACCCTATATGCTACCACATGCAACGGATAGTATCGGCTGCCGTAACTTCGCAGTACAAGCCAACTTTCAGCGCCGCGCACCAGGAATCGAGGTGCGCGGCGCGCCATCAGCGGCCGGTCCGAAACCGTCGTTATGTTTCGTCGGGCTCGGGGGGTTGCGGCGCGAAGGCGGGGCGCCTTAGCCGGCGCCTCAGCCACCAGGCTCCGAGGGCGAGCAGGGGTATGAGCCACCAGCCGAAGACGAGCGTGGAGAGGATTGCTGTTGCCAGGGCTTGCAGTACGGCGAGCGAGGCCGTCCACGCCTTCGCGACGACGAAGGCCGGGTCCCAGGCGGGGGGTGGTTTCGGGGGGCTCGAGACGGGTTGGATGCTGAGGGAGATCTGGGACATGTCGCTGCTCTGTTTGAGGTATTGTATCCTGCCCTGTACCTGTTCGATCTCGCCCCTCACCGCGGTCAACTCGCGCTGGATGGAGAGCGCGTCCTGCACGTCGTCTGCCCTGTTGTACAGGTCCAGCAGCGACTGCTCGGCCGCGAGCAGGTTCCGCTCGCGCGATTGCAGATCCACGTACTCCTCGGTCACGTCCTGCCCCGAAACGGTGTCGGTCGTCACCTCTTCACCGAGCCCTCTCAGCTCGTCCAGAGCTTCCTCGAAGCGCTCCGAGGGAACGGAGAGGATCAAATCGGCGTATGTGGCATTATCCGCGCGGTAGGTCTGCGAGCTGACGATCGTCCCCCCAGACCGGGCGGCGACCTGCTGGGCCATTGCGGCCTCGCCACGGACGTCATCCGAGGTTATGCCGAGGTCGGCCGTCTTGACGATCTTGCGCCCGAAGTCCTCCTGCGGGATCGGGGCCTCCTCGGGCACACCAGCTTGCACACCGGAGGGCACACCGCCGGAAATAGCCTTTTCGGGCGCGCCCGGTTGCGGCACCACATCCCCCGCTCCCTTGCCCGTGGCCGTTCCTCCGCCCCCTTGCGCATCTTCGCCGGCCCTCGAGCAGGCCGAAAGGGCCAGCGCCAGGAGCAACAGTACCGCCGCCATCCACAACCTTCCGTTCGTCCCGATCCGTATGCAGAACACTTCGCCTCCCAAAAGGGTTGGGTCCGTCTAACGCACATACACCCGGGGAGCCGCATGGGTTCCCCGCGAGACGGGGTGCCCTCCTCATGGACGCCACAGAGTCGGTCTGCGAACAAAAAGATCCGGAGCCAGGGCAACCTGGCTCCGGATCTTCGGCTCATGTAGATCCCCTTTATTAGGATTAGCGAAAGGTGCCCCGGTTGAGGCGGGCGACGATCTCGGCGTGGCGCTCGATGGTGGGATCGCGGGTGAAATCCGACGCTCCGTCGCCGTCTTCGCCCGCCGCGGGTGTGCCGGCGCGGTAACGGTTGACCACCGCGGCGTGACGCTCGACGTAGGGATCGCGGGTGAAGCTCGATCCCCCGGCGCGGTCTGCGCTTATCGCGGGTGTGCCCGATCCTTCGCGGGTCGACACGATCTGCTGTGCCACGAACCCCAGCCCCACCAACACGAGCAGCACCGCCAGCAACGCTATCGCCACCCTGGCTCCGAGGTTGTGCCCTCTTATCGCCTTGGCCATCTTCTCGTTCCTTTCTCTCGCTTGCCCTCGTGTCTCCTGAAGCGTAGAAGACAGCCAGGGTGAGACGCGTCACCCCGCAGGGTGATCCGTGGTGTGATCCAAACCCGATATCACGAAAACGAGGCCGGACCACCCGTTGCAACCTACGTTGCATTTCGCCGTCACGGAGGCTATGCTGGTACGCGCTGTAGCGGACAAGGGCAATCGGCTTTGGACCAGCACACGGCGCAAGAGAGTTCTTCAACGCGCTGGCAATCCGCGGGTGCGGAAGTTCTCCTGACCACCAAGCTCAACATCCCATCCACCCGGACCAACCTGGTGACGCGTCCGCGCTTGATCGGACGGTTGGACGAGGGAATCGGGGGCAAGCTAACGCTCGTGTGCGCGCCGGCAGGTTTCGGCAAGAGTACCCTGCTTGGAGATTGGATCCTCAGGTGCGGGCTACCGGTCGGGTGGATCTCGCTCGACAACGACGACAACGACCCGGCCCGCTTCCTCGCTTATCTGGCGGCAGCGCTCCAGACGGCCGCACCGGACATCGGGGCACGATCGTTGCTCGACTCGCCCCGGCCGCCCACCCGGGCGCTCCTGACGGATCTCGTGAACGAGGCCGCCACCGTCCCCAACGACTTCGCGCTCGTTTTGGACGATTACCACCTCATCGAGGACGAGGCGGTTCACGCCGCGCTCGCCTTCCTGTTGGAGCACCTGCCTCCGCAGATGCGCCTTGTGGTCGCGAGCCGTGCCGAGCCTCCCCTGCCGCTCGCACGCATGCTCGCGCGCGGCCACCTCACGCGGCTCACCGCCAAGGACCTGCGCTTCACACCAGAGGAGACGGCCAGCTTCCTGAACGAGGCCATGGGACTGGACCTCCCGGCCGAAGCAATAACAGCGCTGGAGGAGCGAACCGAGGGCTGGATCGCGGGGCTCCAGCTCGCGGCCCTCTCCATGCGTGGAAGGAAAGACGTTTCGGGTTTCGTCGCCGCTTTCGCCGGCACGAACCGCCACATCTTCGACTACCTGGCCGAAGAGGTGCTAGACAGGCAGACCAAAGACACAAGAGAGTTTCTGCTTCGAACCTCGATCCTCGACAGGCTAAGCGGTCCGCTGTGCGACGCCGTGACGGAACGGGACGACGGACAGGCGATGCTAGAACAACTGGAGCGGATGAATTTACTAATGGTCCCGCTCGACGAGTGGCGGCGCTGGTACCGCTACCATCACCTCTTCTCCGACTTCTTGCGCGAACGCCTGCGCCGGGAAAACCCCGAGATGGTTTCTGAGTTGCACGGCCGGGCGAGCACGTGGCTCGAGGAGAACGGCACGGCGAGCGAAGCCATAGCCCACGCTCTGGCTTCCGGGGACTTCGAGCGGGCGGGGATCATGATCGAAGTCTTGTCGGACACGATGTATGGGCATGGGGAGTATCCCGCAATAGATAGATTGATGGAGGCCCTGCCTGCGGAGGTCATCCGCTCCCGGCCACTCCTCTACCTGGCTTACGTAATCACCACGTTCATGGTTGGCGACCGATGGAACGAGGCAGAGGCGCCTCTGCGGGATCTAGAGCAGAAGCTTGGCATAGGTGGCGAAGGTGACTTCGAAGAACCGGAAGATGGAAACCTCGCCCGCGTCGCGGGTGATATAGCTACGATGCGGGCCAACATTGCTTATGAGGGTCGGGGGGACCTGCCCGTCGCCATTGCCCTCAATCGCCGGGCGTTAGAGCTGTTGGCCGACGATGAGTACGCGCCCGCACGAGGCACGGCCGCCTGCAACCTGGCTGAGTGCCTGCTCGACATCGGTGATTTACCCGCAGCCAGGATAGCGATCGACGAGTCTATCGAGGTGGGCCGCGTCGCCGACCATCTCGCGGAGGTAGGGTGGTCTATGCTCCACCTGGGACGTCTACAGACGATCCAGGGCCACCTCTCGGAGGGCATGCAGACGTACGAGCGAATATTGCGGCTAACTACCGGGCAGGGCGAACCAGGCCTCCTGCTGGACATCGGTACGGCGCACGTGCGGATAGGCGAGCTGCTATTCGAGTGGGACGATCTGGAGGCGGCGACCTGTCACCTTCTGGAAGGTATCGAGTATGTGCTCGAGTGGGCCTCTTTGGGAGATGCGACGAGCAGATTGCTTGATGACGTCACAATGCACGACCGACTCGGCACGCTCGACGAAGTCGATCCTGACGCAGCCCACGGTGTGGTCCCGGGTTACATAGCCCTCGCCCGCGTGAAACAGGCGCAAGGTGACACGGACGGCGCCTTCGAAGCGCTCCGGAACGTCGAAATCGTCGCGCGCAACTCGCACATCAGTCCCTTGTTGAAGGGTCGCGCGAAGAACTGGGGAGAGGCGTGGCAGGCAAGGATACACCTGGCTAACGGCGAACTGAGAACCCCCGCACGCTGGGCCAAGGACCGGGAGCTGAGCGCGTCGGACGATCCCGACTACTCCGCCGAGCTTGAATACATCACGCTGGCGCGGTTGCTCCTCGCCCAGGGCGAATTCGAAGAAGCGGAGACCCTTCTTGGACGCCTGCTGGTGGCAGCAGAAGCGGGAGGAATGGGGCGGACGGTGATCGGGGTGCTCGTCCTACGGGCGCTGGTCCTGCAGGCGCGACAAGACGAAGCCGGAGCGTTAGCTACGTTGCAGCGAGCCCTCACGCTCGCGGAACCAGAAGGTTACATCCGCACCTTCGCCGACGAGGGGGAGCCGATGGCAGACTTGCTCCTTCCGCTGCTAAAGGCGTGGAGGCACGAACGACCCGCCGACGTACCGCTCGCATACGTTGGCAGGCTATTGGAGGCGCTCGATGCCGAAGTGGCGGCGCCGCCCGGAACGGACATTCGTGACGCTGCGGGCCTGACCCTCGACCCCATAACCGGGCGCGAGCTCGAGGTCTTGAGGCTTCTGGACTCCGACCTTTCCAACAGGGAGATCGCGGCTAGGCTTTTCGTCTCCATAGATACGGTGAAATCTCACACGAAACACCTCTACGCCAAGCTCGGCGTGCGCAACCGCCATCGGGCTGTGACGCGTGCCAAAGACCTGAAGCTACTGTAGAAGCAGGCGATCCGGAAGCCTACGTCATCCTGTCGGAGATCAGCCTGGCTTCGTCAACGTCCCGTTGAATCTGGGCCCTCAACTCGCCCACGCCGGAGAACTTCTTCTCTCCGCGAATCCAACGCGTGAAACCTACATCGACCACGCGTCCATACAGGTCGCCTTCGAAATCCAGGAGGTGAGCCTCGACGCGGCTCTCGGCCCGCGAAAACGTGGGCGCGACACCGACGTTGGTGCAGGCATCGAACTTCTCGTCCCCGACGATGACGAACCCGGCGTAGACGCCGCGCGCGGGAACGACCGCCTCGGCATCGGGGAGAACGTTGGCGGTGGGGAAACCTATGGTCCTTCCACGCCTGTCCCCGACCACGACTTCCCCCCTGAGCACGTAGGGGCGTCCGAGGAGGCCCGCTGCCTCCTCCACCCGTCCTTCCGAGACAAGCGTCCTGATCCGGGTCGAGCTGATCCCGGCTCCCCCCCCAACAGCCCGCACCTCCGCAGCGACGGCCTCCCCACCCGCCACACGCATGAGCCTCCTTAGATCCTCGAAATCCCCGGAAGCCCTGTGCCCGAAACGGAAGTTCTCGCCCACCACGACGACCTCGGCCCCTACCTGTCCCACCAGCACTTCCCTCACGAACTCTTCCGGGCTCTTCTTGGACAGCTCCAGATCGAACGTGATCTCCACCACCTCGTCGGCCCCGTAGCGGAGCAACACCTCCCGCCGCAACCCCATCGGCGTCAGCAGCTTCGGGGGTTCTCCAGCTCCCAACACGGCCCGCGGATGCGGGCAAAAGGTCGCCGCGACGACCTTCATGCTCCTCCGCCGTCCTTCTTCGACAGCCCGTCTCAAGACCTCCCTGTGACCGAGATGTACCCCGTCGAAGTTCCCGAGGGCCACGACTACCCCGCGCAAAGCACCACCTCAGCCCTCCCATCATCTCCCTCGTCCCTGTACACCGCCAACAACTCCTCGCCGCACATCACCCTGTAACTGCCCTCGATGCCATGCCTCTTTAGGCGCCCGCCGTGGCACACGGACTTTCGACGCGCCTCCGATACAGGCACGCCAGGTAGATGATCCACCACCTCAAGCGGTCGTATTATGCGGTTATGTAGGGTTTCGGGGGTGAGTTCGTCGGGTTGGAGGGCGTCTTCGAGGTTGAGGTGTCCGACGGCGGTGCGGCGGAGGGCGGTGAGGTAGGCGCCCGAGCCGAGGGATTCGGCGAGGTCTGCGACGAGCGTTCTGACGTAGGTGCCGCTGGAGCAGGAGATGTCGAAGGTTGCCGTTTTTCGTGTGGGGTCGAAGGTTGTGAGGGTGAAGCTGTGGACCGTGACGGGGCGGGGGTCGCGTTCGACGGTGATGCCCTGGCGGTGCAGGTCGTAGAGCCTCTTGCCGTCTCTCTTCAGGGCTGAGGCCATGGGTGGGATCTGGAGCAGGTCGCCGGTGAAGGCGGGCAGGGCATTGCGGATGGCGGCTTCTGTGGGAAGGGAGGTGTCGAGAGCCGAGATCTCACCCTCCGCGTCAAGCGTGTCGGAGACGGCGCCGAGGCGGGCGGTTGCTGAGTAGGTCTTGTCGAGGCCAGTCACGTAGCGCGAGAGGCGGGTAGTGCGTCCGATCAGGAGCACCAGGAGGCCTGAGGCTAAAGGGTCGAGGGTCCCCGTATGACCGATCCTGGTCTTCTTCGGGAGGAGGCGTTTCACTTTAGCAACCGCGCGGGCGCTCGTGATGCCGGGCGGCTTGTCCAGCAGGAGGCCGCCCGATAGAGACTTCTCTGTTATCTTTCGCCCCCGAGGTCGACGACGCCCTCGAGGAGTTCGAGAAGCTCTTCTCTTGCCTCGTTCGGGCGGCGCGGGGTCGTGTAGCCGGCGGCGAGCCTGTGACCACCCCCGCCGAAGTGGCGGGCTATCTCACCCACGTCTACCGTCTCCGAGCGAAGAGAGCCTTTGGTACCCTGCGGCACCTCGCGCAGGTGGGCCACCACGTCGACGCCCTCGACGGTGCGCAGCTGGTCTATAGATTCTTTGGATTCGACTTCCGTCGCGCCCGTGCGCTCGTAGTCGGAGTTCTCTACGGTGGAGATCAGGGCTTCCCCGTACTGGATGGCGTTGGCCAAAGAGACGCCGACGATCCTGAGCTGCTCGATGTTGCCCCTGCGGTTGATCCTCTCGTTGACCTCCGCCGGAACGACACCAGCCCTGAGGAGGTCGGCGACGAGCTCGTGGGCCCGCGGGGAGATGTTGCGGAAGTTGAAGCCGCCGGTGTCTGTCTTGATGCCGACGTAGAGCGCCTCGGCCGTTGGCCCGTCGATGGGAACGCCGAGCTCCGCGTAGAGGTCGGCGACGATCTCCGCCGTCGCCGCAGCCCGCGGGTTGACGAGGTTGTACTCGGCGTAGAGGGGATTGTCTTCGTGATGGTCGACGTTGAGCCTGGCACCGGCCTCGGGCACAGGCACGCCCGTGCGGTCCGCGCGAGAGGTGTCGGCAACCAGCAGGTCGTGGCCAGGGGGAAGCTCGGTCAGAGCCTCCTCGGGCAGGAGCCACGAAAGGTAGCTTTGAACTTCCTCAGAATGGCAGAACACGGCCTTGGCGCCGAGCTTGTGCATCAGGCGCACCAGTGCTGCCGAGGCGCCGATGGCGTCCCCGTCGGCACCGACGTGCGTCGTTACAGCGACCCTGTCCAGGGTCTTCAAGAACTCGGATATCTCCCCTACCGTATTATTCTTCGTTCGTGTCGTCATCAGTCCTTACCTCCCTAAGGGCTGCTTCTATCCTGGTCGCGCTTTCTACCACGGGGTCGGGCTCGAAGTGTAGTCTAGGCGTTCGCTTCAGTCGCGTCTGGGTGCCGACGGCCGCCTGGATGCGTCCCGCCGCGCTCTGCAGTCCTTCGTAGGCCGCCTCGGCGTCCTCCCCGGCTATCACGCTGTAGAAGACCGTAGCGTGGGCGAGGTCGGGGCTCACCCTGACGCCTGTGACCGTCACAAGGCCCTGGATGCGGGGGTCCGAGAGCGAGGCCACCTCCTCGCCCGTGATCTCTTTAAGCTGGGATTCCACCTTGCGGGTACGATCGCTCATAGTTTCACGAACTGCTCGCGCCAGTCGAGGATGGAAAGGTCTTCGTAGCCCAGAAGCGTCCTGCGGAGTTCTTCCCGCTTCTCTTCGGCGGCGCCGCGGGAGACCGCGGCAAGCGCTATCTCCACCGTGGCCCGCTGCCAGAGGTCCTGGTGCTCCGACTCGACCACCGAGACGTTCTTGCGCCTGAGGCGGTCCTTGAGCGAGCGCAGGGTCTGGCGTTTATCCTTCAGGCTGGAAGAGAAGGGCAGCTCCAGTTCCAGCCTTAGAGCGCAGAACAAGGGCCGCCTTTACCTCGGGACCTCTACGGTCTCGAAGAACTCCAGGACGTCCTCTTCCTTGACGTCGTTGAAATTCTCTACACCGATACCGCACTCGAAGCCCTCGCGCACGGAGCGCACGTCGTCCTTGAAGCGCTTCAGGGAGGCGATGTTGCCCTCGTAGACAACGGTGCCGTCGCGGACGACGCGCACGCGGTTGTTGCGGAAGATCTCACCGCTCGTAACGTAGCAGCCGGCCACGATCCCGACGCCAGGGACGCGGAAGGTCTGGCGCACCTCGGCGGTGCCCGTCTCGCGCTCCTGTATCTCGGGGGCCAGCATGCCCCGCATGGCGGCTTCTATCTCCTCGAGGGCCTTGTAGATCACATCGTAGGTCCGGATCTCGACGCCCTCTCGCTCTGCGACCTGCTTGGCCGTGTTGGTCGGCCTGACGTTGAAACCGAGCAGGATGCCGTCCGAGGCGCTCCCGAGCATGACGTCAGAATCCGTGAGCGCGCCGACGCCGCTGCGCACGATGTTGACGCGCACCTCGTCGGTGGAGAGCCTGGCGAGCGCCTCCTTTAGCGCCTCCACGGACCCGGCAACGTCCGCCTTGACGACGAGGTTGAGGTCCTGCGTGCCGCCCTCTCCTAGCAGCTCCTCGAGCGTGCGCCGCGAGCCGCCCTGGGCGAGCTCCTGCCTACGCAGCTTCTCCTCAGCATGCTGGGCACGATCGCGCGCTATGCGTTCGTGGTCGACCACTTCGAAGCGGGTGCCCGCCTCGGGGACGCCCGAGAGGCCGAGGATCTCGACCGGATCGCCGGGTATTGCTTCCTTGACGCGGGTGCCCGTGTAGTCGAGCATCGCCCTGACCCTGCCGTAGGCCGTTCCCGCGAGCACGGCGTCGCCCTTCTCCAGGGTACCGCGGCTGAGCAGCAGCGTGGCGACGGGCCCGCGGCCGGGATCGCGCTCGCCCTCGATCACGTACCCACTAGCAGGCGCCTTGGGGTTGGCCTTGAGGTCCTCGAGCTCGGCCACGACGAGGATGTTCTCCAGGAGCTCCTCGATGCCCTCACCGGTCTTGGCCGAGACGGGCACTGTGACGGTGTCGCCGCCGTAGGCCTCAGGCACGAGCTCGCGCTCGGAGAGCTCCGCGAACACCCTGTCCTGGTTGGCATTGGGAACGTCGATCTTGTTGACCGCGACGACCATCGGAACGCCGGCGGCCCTGGCGTGCTCGATGGCCTCCACCGTCTGGGGCATGATGCCGTCGTCGGCGGCCACTACCAGAACGACAACGTCCGTCACGCGGGCGCCGCGGGCGCGCATCTCGGTGAACGCCTCGTGACCCGGGGTATCTATGAAGGTTACCTTCCTGCCGTCGGACTCCACCTGGTAGGCGCCGATGTGCTGGGTTATGCCGCCGGCTTCCCCGGACTGGACGTTGGCCTGCCGGATCCTGTCCAGAAGGCTCGTCTTGCCGTGGTCGACGTGGCCCATCACCGTGACGACGGGCGGCTTCTCCACCAGATCTTCCGGGTCGTCGTCGGGCGCGACCTCGACGGGCTCTGGCTCCTCGACGGAGCCGATCTCGACCTCCACGCCCAGCTCCTCGGCGACGAGCTCCATCTCCTCTGTCGAGAGGGTCTGGGTCAGCGTCTTCATCTCGCCGAGGCCCATGAGGACCTTGATGATCTGGGTCGGCGGAACGCCTAAAGCGTCGCCGAGGTCCTTTACCGTCGCGCCAGGCTCGACCCGTACGCCGCCGCCGCTCTGGGGCTCTTCCTCCTCGACGGGCTCCCGCTCGGCCGCTTTGGGCGCTGCCGGCGTTGCGGCGGGCCGTGCCCCTCGGTTTCTCGCGCTCGCGTCTATGACGACGCGGCGGCGCTTCTTCTGCGGACGGCCGCGCTGCGGCACCGCTACCGGTTCCTCAGCCGGCGCCTCCGCGATAGTGACCCCGTGCCCGGAGCGTTCCGCCTCCGCGCGTGCTTCTTCGGCCTCGGCCTCCTGCGCGTCCGTACGGCCGTTCTGGGTCCCGGCGTCTCCGAACACCCTTTCGTAGACGTTGTCCTCGACGGAGGAGGAGTGGCTTTTTACGTCCACCCCGGCGTCTTTCAGGCGTTGTATTACTTCCTTGTTCTCCAGCGATTGCTCGCGCGCGATCTCGTACACCCTCTTACTCATCTGATCCCCTACCCTCTACCATGCCCTCGAACTCGGCGGCCTGCGCCTGGTGGGACGGGATGCCGCAGAAGAGCGAGCCTGGCAGCGCCATGTTGGCGCACCTGCGGCCGTTGGAGAGGACCGCCCTGCAACGGTGCATCGTGGAGTCCTCGTCTGGCTCCCAGTCCTCTTCCTCTTCCTCGTATTCCGTCGCCTGGCTCTCGGGCTTTATATCTATCTTCCAGTCCGTCAGCTTCACGGCGAGCCTGGCGTTCTGTCCCTCGCGCCCGATCGCCAGCGAGAGCTGGTCGTCGGGTACTATGACCTCTGCCTGCTTCTCGTCCTCGTCCAGATAGACCTCGCGCACCCGCGCCGGGCTCAAGGCTTTCGCTATAAACCGGGCAGGCTCGGGGTCCCACTGGATGATGTCTATCTTCTCGTTCCTGAGCTCGGAGACAACAGCACGGACCCGGCTTCCGCGGGGACCCACGCAGGCCCCGACGGGATCGACCCCGGCCTCCTTGGACCACACGGCAACCTTCGAGCGCAGCCCCGCCTCGCGGGCCACGGCCCGGATCTCGACGAGACCGTCGTAGATCTCCGGCACTTCCAGCTCGAAGAGGTTCCGCAAGAGCCCCTCGTGGCGCCGGCTGACCGTGAGGCTCGGCCCGCGGCCGCCCTCCCGGATCTCCAGGAGGTACACCTTGAGGCGCTGGCCGTTCTCGTAGCGCTCGTTGGGCACCTGCTCGCTCGCGGGCAGAATCGCCTCCACGCGCCCCAGATCCACCAGCGTCATCCGCCTGTGCGCCTGCTGCACGATGCCGGTAACGACGTCGCCCATGCGCTCGCCGTACTCGTCGAGCAACTGCTCGTTGTGTACCTCGTTGAGGCGCTGGTAAAAGGTTTGCCTCATGACCTGGGCAGCAATGCGGGTGAAGTCGTGCGGGGTTATGTCCTCGCCGTCCTTCATCACCCTGAGGTCGCCCGTGTCCTCGTCCAGGACTACCCTGGCGTCAGGGTCGGCCCCTTCGCGGCCCTCGTAGGCAGCGAGCAGGGACTCCTCCAGAACGCCCTTCACCGTCTCGAACGGGATGCCCTTATCCGTCTCTATCTCGTGCAACGCCGACAACAAAGCAGTATTCATTTGTAAATGTCCTCCTTGAGGTTCGCGCGGCTCACGGAGCCGAACGGCAGCTCCACCTCCGCTCCCTCGGAGAGTTTTAGAACGAAGGCTTCTTCGCCCGTCCTGTCGATGACCCCCGTAAAATTGCGGCGCCCGTCGAGCGGCTCTGCGGTTCTGACCTTCGCCTCGTGGCCGACGAAGCGCCGAAAATGCTCGGGCTTCGTCAGCGGGCGCTCGATGCCGGGCGAAGACACCTCGATGGGTCCGTCGTAGCCCTCAGCCTCGACCGCCGGGGCCACTACGGCGGCTACCCGCGAGCAGAACTCGTGGTCCACCGGTCCGTCCTCCCGATCCAGGAGCAGAGAAAGCAAAGGCCCCCCCGAGAACCTGGCTTCCACCAGCTCGGTTCCCTCGGGGAGCACCCCCTCTACCACCTCTGTCAGCCGCCCTAACTGCGCCGTCTCTCTCACCTTCTCCGAACGATAAAAAAAGCAACGGGCCCGAAGACCCCTTGCTCACTTGCAGCACGCTAGATTATATCTCAGAGTATCTAGGTTACAAGGCGGTTGGACCCAGCCATGCGGGCGCCTCGAGCAGGGACCACCGTCGCATTTTCTCGATCACATTTCGAGGTCTCCCAGAGGTCGAAAACGCTACCGACTCTGTAGGCCTGCCACGGCTATCCAGTCAGCCGGCGTACCAGATCAGGCAGGGTGCGCGGGTCGTCGACGACGTGGGAGCGGTCGAGGAGGTCGGTGTCTCGGAACTTCGCTCGAGTCAGGTCGGTGGTGACTGCGATGGCCTGCGCTCCCGCCGAGAGCGCGGCCTCTACTCCCGCGGGGGAGTCTTCGATGGCGAGGCATTCCCCCGGCTCCACGCCGAGCTCGCGCGCCACGAGAAGGTGCATCTCAGGGTCGGGTTTGCCGTGCTCGACGTCCTCGCGCGTCGCGATCACGTCGAACTCGTCCGCTATCCCCAAGATCCTTAGTACCCTTAGTGCCTCCTCGCGGTGAGACTGGGTGGCAAGCGCCGTAAGGTAACCCTGCCCTCGTACATTGCTGAGCAGGGCCAGGTTGTGTGGGTAGCGGACGGCGAGCACGCGTTCGGGGTCGGACAGCAACGAATCGTAGATGCGCAGCCTGATCCGCACGTAAGCCCGCCAGGCCTGATCTACATCGAACTCCTCCATGCGCTCGCGGGCAGCATCTCCCAAATGGAAGCGCCGCATCAGCCCGATGGCGACCTCCTGGCGCGAGAGACCAACGAAGTCTCCGAAAGCCGCAACCACATCGTCCTCATCCAGATCGGGGCGCAATTCTTTGGCGGCGCGCGCATAGGAGATCGCCTTCAGCCTCTCGGTCTCGACCAGGGTGCCGTCGAGGTCGAAGACGAACGCCCGGATCACGCCAGACCGCAGGTCTTGCTGGTCGCCTCTGCAACGTTCCGGCACCTTCGCATGCTCAACCTTGATCCCCCATCCGTAGACCAGCCATGCACCAGTTTACCGACGAGCCTATTATGAAGCGAGATAGAGCGCAGGCAAATACTAGCATGCCACGATAAAGCCGAACACGCACACGAGCCCGTAGAACAGCATCTTGTTGGCCCACTCGCCCCGCTCGGTGTCGTCCAGAGGATTGTTTCTCAACTCTATCCACGTTATGGCGCCGGACGAGAGGGTAACGACCAACAACGATATGCCGGTCGCCCACGATGACACCGTCCCGACGCCCTTCGTAACAGCGTACACCCCTATGAGCACCACAAAGGTCAGGGCAGAAGTCCAGAACACCACCGTTACAACTGGAAGCGCAGCATCCAGATACAGGTTCCGCTCCCGAAGACGCACGTCCTGCTCCTGCCGTCTGCCCTGCCGCAGATGGTACATTCGCACTCCCAACTTCACTCGCCCCATATGTTACTAGCGTAACATACCCTCCCCAGCAAGCGACGGCAACGAGGGAAAACACCAGACGGAAGAAAAGTACGAGCCGGTCAGCACCCAAGCAAAAAGCTGAAATGCTGACCGGCTGAAATGCTGAGCTACGGTGCTATCACCGTGTTGGGAAGCCGGGCGCACAAAGCGTCGAGGCTCTTGTATGGACCGTAGGGCTTCGGGGAACGGACGATGAACCCTCCGTTCTCGGCCTGCACTGCCTTGCAGACCTTCCTTGGCGCCACCGGCTTGTCGAAAGCCTTCGGGAACGGCACGTCGCCGTTTATGAGGTTCAAGTAGGACGCGTGGCGCGCCTCGACCGTGGCGATGGTCGCCCCCGCGGTCTGCAGTTTCGCGGCCTTGATGTAGGCTATCGCCCCGTCGTAGGCCGAAACGCCCGTGTTCTCCAGGAACTCCGCCACGGCGACGAACTCCCCGACGCTCGAGAAGGCGGTCTCGTTGAAGTTGTAAGTGCTCTCGGGCACGGGCTTCTTCCCGAGGCTCTTGATGACGGCCTGGAGGGTCTTCACGTGGGTCTGCTCATGGTTGCGGATGCGCACGAACTCCTCGTAGACAGCTCCGCCGTCGAGCTCCCCAATGCCCTGCTTTTTGTAGGGCTTATTGTTCTTGAAGTACTTCTCGAAGGCGCCCCGGTCGAACTTCTTGAGGCCCCTGGTGTAGAAGACAGCCTCGAGGTGCTCGAGCGTGAGTGCGTAGTTGAGGATCTCGACGTCGGTGACGCCGTGTTTCTTTCCTCCATCGTCGTTGTCGGCAAACGCCGCGCCAGGGACCGCCATCAGGGCGCCGCCGGCGAGCGCCGCCGCCGAGCCGGCGAGGAACTTGCGCCGCGAAGTCGGCGAACTCTCGTTGAGGTATGTATCCTCGCTCATCTATCTACTCTCCTTATCTTTAGAAGCAATGGTTCTCGCCTCTCTCAACATAGCCAACCGTTAGATCTGTGCTCTGCTCGACCCCTTCCGTTCGCCTCCCCTGGAGGAAACAAACCAACGGACACGCGCGAACGACAATAGCCTCTACCATGTGCCGTGTTCGCTCCCCGTACTACAGAGCCTACGAACGTGAGAACCAACTGGATCACAGCGCATCAAAAATTTGGAAGCACGCGTGCGGTCTTTGGATCGCCTGCCGCTCGATAGACCTTACGCCCAGTCGGACGCGCCGGCGGGACCTACTGAAGGTCCGCTGCTACTTGTGCCCGTCCTTGGCTATCTCTTCGAAGAGTGCGTCGTAGATCTCGTCGCGACCAACCTTCCGCAGGGGCTGGCCTTTCGAGAAGATGACCCCGTCGTCCTTGCCGCCGGCGACGCCGTAGTCTGCGTCGCGCGCCTCGCCGGGGCCGTTGACGACACAGCCCATGACGGCGACGGTGAAGTGGTCCTCGAAAGCCTTGAGGCCGTCTTCGACCCTGGCGGCCATCCCGATCACGTCGAAGCCGAGCGTGCGCGCGCAGCTCGGGCAGGCGATAACGTTCGGTCCCCGGTGCCTGAGGTCGAGGGCGGAGAGGATCTGGTAGGCGACGGGTATCTCCTCTACCGGGTCCTCGGCGAGCGAGATGCGGATGGTGTCCCCGATGCCGTATGGTAGGAGCTGACCCAAAGCCGCCGCGCTCTTTATGGCGCCTGGGAGCTTCGTCCCAGCCTCGGTGACGCCGAGGTGCAGCGGGGCGTCGGAGTGCTCGCGAAACTTCTTGTTCGCCTCGACCATTTCGGGGACGTGGCTGGCCTTGAGGGAGACCTTGAAGTCGAAAAAGTCCATCTCCTCGGCGATCTCGACCTTGTGCAAGGCGCTCGCCACGAGTGCTTCCGCTTTGGGCAAATCCCAGAAGCGTTTCTCCACGGAGCCGGAGTTGACCCCGATGCGCATCGCCGTCCCCGTCTTCTGGCACTTCTCGATGACCTGACGGTAGCGGTCGTCGCTGCCGACGTTGCCGGGGTTGATGCGCACGCAGGCGGCTCCCGCGTCAGCGGCACCCAGAGCCATGCGGTAGTCGAAGTGGACGTCGGCGATCAGGGGCACCGGCGAGCGCCAGACGATCTCCCTGAATCCCTTCAAGGCCTTCGAGCCGTTCACAGAGACGCGCACGAGGTCGGCGCCAGCGGCGTTCAGGTCGTAGACCTGCTGCACCGTCGCCTCCACGTCGTAGGTCATGGTGTTGGTCATCGACTGCACGGCCACCTGGGCCCCGCCGCCGATGGCCACGTCACCCACCTTTATCTGCCGGCTCGTGACCGGCCGTTCTCGCACCGCTGCCTCTGTCATCTCACTCCCGCAAGTTGCGTCACTGTTATCTTAGTCCGGAATGAACGGTTGTCCGGTGAACAGTTTACTCAGATCGGCGTAGGTGGCGAACAGGAAAAGGGCCAGCACAAGGACGAGCCCGAAGGCGGCGATCTTGCCCATCGTCTGTTCGCTAACCGGCCTGCCAAGGACCTTCTCAGCCGCTATAAAGAAGAGGTGTCCACCGTCGAGCGGCAGTATCGGCAGCAGGTTGAACAGCGCGAGGTTCAGGCTGATCAGGGCCAGAAGAGGCAAGAAGAAGCCCTGGCTGACAGCGGTGCTGCCGACCGAGGCGATCCCGACGGGACCCGTCACGTTCTTGTAGAGATCCTTCTCGCCCGTGAAGAGTTGCCCCACGAACTGCCCGAGCTTGACCGTGATCTGACCACACCTCTGAACGGCGAGCCCGAGCGACTTCAATGGCCCGTAGGTGGTGGTCTCGATCTCGGGCCTCACACCAAGCAGCGCGTGCCGTTTGTCCTCGGGGTCCGCCCCCAGCTCTCCCTGCAACGTCTCCCGCGAACCTTCGCGCACCACGCTCACGCTGACCTTCTCACCGGGCTTCCTGTCCAGCATCTCGCGCTGGAAGCCCTCCCAGGTCTCGACCCGGCTACCGTCGAGGGCCACGATCCTATCTCCCGTCCTGACCCCGATCTCCTGCGCCGTGGAATTTGGCTCCACCGCGCTTACCACCGGCTTCACATCCGTGACGACGCCCTGGAACATGTAGACGCAGGCGAGTATGAGTACGGCCGCTACGGCGTTGGCCATGGGTCCGGCGAGGATGATGAGGGCGCGTCGCCAGGCGGCTTTGGCGTGGTAGGTATCCGGACCTTCGGCACCGTCGCCCATGCCTGCCATCTTGGCGAACCCGCCGAGGAGGATTATGCGGAACGAGTAGACGGTCTTGCCGAACTTCTTCTTCACGAGGGCCGGGCCGAAGCCGACGGCGAATTCGGGCACCCTGACGCCCAGAGCCTTTGCCGTGAGCATGTGCCCGAGCTCGTGGATGACTATGAGGAAGATTAGGCCGAGCAGCGCGACTACTACCGTCATGCTACCTCCACCCTCCGAAGCGCCTCATCGCGCGCCCACGCGTCAACCGTCTTTATCGCGTCCATGCTCTGCATCTTTCCGAAGTCCGGCACCACCTCGAGGACCTCCTCGATCACATCCGCTATCGATAGGAATCTTATCTTGCCGTCAAGGAACGCCCCGACGGCGACCTCATTGGCCGCGTTCAGCGCGACCGGGTAAGCCCCCCCAGCCCGTCCCGCTGCTACCGCGAGCGGCAAACACCTGAACACCTCGTTGCGCGGCTCCTCGAAGCTCCAACTTACGCCGCCGAACGGCACCGGATCTACCCCGACATCGACCCTCTCGGGATACAAAACGCCGAACGCGATGGGCAGCCTCATATCGGGAAGCGCGGCGTGCAACACGACCGAGCCGTCCTCGAAGATGGCCCCCCCGTGCACCACCGACTGCCGATGCACCACGACCCGAACTTCATCGTAAGAGACGCCGAAAAGGTGGTGCGCCTCTATAACCTCGAGGCCCTTGTTCATCATCGTCGCCGAATCTATGGTGATCTTGGGCCCCATCCGCCACGTCGGATGTTTGAGCGCATCCTCAGGCCCCGCCCCCGCAATACGCGCCTTTTCAAACGCATAGAACGGTCCCCCCGACGCCGTCAGCAAGACCTCCCTTACCTCCGACTCTTGCCTGCCCTCCAGACACTGGAAGATCGCCGAGTGCTCCGAATCCACGGGTATTATGCGTTTACCGTGGGCCAGGTTCATGATCCACTCTCCGCCTGCGACGAGGGATTCTTTGTTGGCCAGGGCGACGCGGTTTCCAGCCTCGAGCGCGCCCACGGTGGCGGCGAGGCCGGCGAAGCCGACTATGCCGTTGAGGACGACTTCGGATGGCACCTCGGCGAGGCGTGCGGCGGAGCCTGGGCCTGAGAGCATTTCGGTTTCGAGACCGTCCAGGGGGCCGATATCCGTCGATTCCAGGGCGACGTATTCGGGTTTGAATTCGGCGGCCTGGGCGGCGAGGGTTTGCGCGTCGCGACCGGCGGAGAGGCCGACGAGATCGAAGCGGTCGGGGTACTTGCGCACGACGTCGAGGGCCTGGCGGCCGATGCTTCCGGTCGAGCCCAGGATCGTGAGCCGGCGTCTCATGGTGATGTGGGGTCCGTTCTCATACGAGTAGAGAGATGTAGTATACCGCGGGGGCCGTGAACAGGAGGCTGTCCACGCGGTCCAGGACGCCCCCGTGGCCGGGGAGGAAGTTCCCCAGGTCCTTCACGTCCAGGATGCGCTTCAGGGAGGACTCGAAGAGGTCGCCGCACTGGCTCGCGACGGAGACGACGGCGCCGATGATCAGGGCTTTCAAGGGGTTGAAGTTTAGGAGAAGGTAAGCGACGGGGGCCACGATAAGTATCGTCAGGAGGAGGCCGCCGAGGGCGCCTTCGATGGTCTTCTTCGGGCTCAGGCTCGGGAAGAGCAGGCGCCGGCCGAAAAAGCGCCCTGCGAAGTAGGCGCCGGAATCGGAGATCCAGGGTCCCACCACCGCTATGAGGATGAGGAGGATGCCGTCTCGGGAGTGCGGGAAGAGGCCGAGGTGCGCGAGCGGGGCGCCGACCCAGAGCGACATCAGGAGCACGGCGAGAACAGCCCTCAGGGTTCTCGTCTCGGGCCTTGCGGCGAGCCAGAAGAGAGCCCATGGCAGGGCGGCCATGGCCCCGGCGAGGATGCCAGTCAGGTCGTAGGGGATGGAGAGCAGGAGCGGGAAGGCACCAGCGCCGAAGGCGGCCAGGAAAGGCAGTGGCTCCAGGGCGCGGGAGAGCTCGTAGGCCGCGCCGGCTATCACCACGAGGAGGACGAGGAGGATGGCCCACTTTCCCAGGGCTATGCTGGCGAGCGCGATCGGGGCCAGCACCAGGGCGGTGGCTGCCCTCCAACGCAGCATGCCGCCCTCTAGACGCCGCCCCGGCGCCTCGACCGGGACGCGAAGGATTCGAGGGCCCGCAAAAACTCCTCGGAGGAGAAGTCCGGCCAGAGCGTGTCTGTAACGTAGAACTCGGCGTAGGCTATTTGCCAGAGCAGGAAGTTGGAGACGCGCAGCTCGCCGCTGGTCCGGATCACCAGGTCCACCTCGGGCACGTCGGGGGCGTAGAGGTAGCGGGCGAAGGTCCTCTCGTCGACCTCATCGGGCGAGAGGCCGTCAGCGACGATCCTCCTTGTGGCGTCCACGATCTCGGCGCGACCGCCGTAGTTGAGCGCGATGTAAACGTCGAGGCTGTCGTTGCCGGCCGTCAACTCTTCCGCTTCTGCGAGCGCTTCCAGAACCGAATCAGGTAGGCCGTCGCGCCTGCCGAGGAAGCGGAGCCTGGCCCCTCGCTCGTTCAGCTCGGGCACCTTCTCGCGGGCCGTCTCCAGGAATAGCTTCATGAGCGTCTTCACTTCCCGCTCGGGACGGCCCCAGTTCTCGGTCGAGAAGGCATAGAGGGTGAGCGTCTCGACCCCGGCGCGGCCCGCCGTCTCCAGCAGGGGCGTAAGCACGGAGACGCCTGCCCTGTGGCCCGCCGCGCGCGGCAGCCAGCGGCGCTTCGCCCAGCGGCCGTTGCCGTCCATGATGATGGCCACGTGTCGTGGGGTCAGTGACGGGTCGAGGTCCGGCCTCGCAGGGGCATCCGTGGGCAGTCGTTTCGCGGCGGGTTCCAGCGGTTAGACCTCCGAGAGCTCGGCTTCTTTGTCGGCGAGGGCCGCCTCGACCCTCTCGACATAAGCGTTGGTGAGCTTCTGGAGTTCGTCTTCGGCCCTGTGCTCGTCGTCCTGGGAGATCTCACCCTCCTTGCGCAGCTCGTGGACGTCGCGCATCTCGTCGCGGCGCACGTTCCTCACCGAGACCCTACCCTCTTCGGCCATCGCACGCGCCATACGGATCAGCTCCCTGCGCCGCTCCTCGGTTAGCTCGGGGATGGGAAGGCGCAGGATCTTGCCGTCGTTCTGGGGGTTGAGGCCGATGTCGGCGTCACTAATGGCCCGCTCGATGTCCTTGAGGGAGTTGGGGTCGAAAGGCGTTACGGTGAGGAGCCGCGCCTCGGGAGCGCCGACGTTGGCGACGCTTCTCAAGGCCATCCTCGTACCGTAGACCTCGACCTCGATCCTGTCGAGGAGCGAGGGGTTGGCCCGCCCGGTGCGTATCGTCGCGAAGTTGCTCTTTACGGCCTCGAGGGCGCCGCCCATCCTGCGCTCGGCAGCCGAGAGATCAATGACATCAGACACGTCAGCCTCCTCCGTTCGCCTCTCCCCATACCAGCGACCCCACCTCTTCCCCCTGCAAGATGCGGCGCAAATTGCCCCTCTTGAGTATATCGAA
>JBKPSF010000197.1:0-31514 GCA_046734875.1 Actinomycetota bacterium
TATCGCAGCGGCGCTGGCGATATTCGCCCTCCTGCAGGCTTCCTTCGGGAGCCTGCGCCTGGCGCTGGTGCTCTTCCTTACCCTGCCGATGGCGCTCGTAGGCGGGGTGCTCGCTGTGTGGATGGGCGGCGGGATACTCTCGCTAGGCTCCCTGGTAGGGTTTTTGACCGTGTTCGGCATCGCGGCGCGCAACGGGATCCTCATGATCAGCCACTTCCAGCACCTGGAGCGAGAGGAGGGCGAAGCGTTCGGTCCGGCTTTGGTCCTCCGTGGGGCGAAGGAGCGGCTCGCGCCGATCCTGATGACCGCCCTGGCGACCGCCCTGGCCCTCGTTCCGCTGGCGGTCGCGGGCCAAATCCCAGGCAACGAGATCCAGCACCCGATGGCGATCGTGATCCTGGGCGGCCTTTTCACCTCGACTTTGCTAACCTTGTTCGTCCTGCCATCGTTGTACCTGCGCTTCGGGAAGGGCGGGAGAGAGCTCGAGCAAACCTAGTCGCGCGGCGGGAAGACCCACTCGCCGGCGGCGGAAAGGAGACATAGGGTTGAGAACCTTCATGACCGTCATCTTTTTCTCTTGGTTGGCAGTAGCGCTGTCCGCCTGCGCCATGCAGGGCGCGAGCAACAGCGACAAAAACGGCTCCAAAGACACGCAAGCGGAACCTCTAACGGGAAGCGCGAAGGACTTCGAGCGTGCCAGCTTCGAGGATTCCACGCACATCGACAACAAATGGTTGCCCTTCACGCCGGGGACGCAGTTCGTCTACGAGGGGGCCGCCACCATAGAGGGGGAGGGCCGCCAACCGCGTCGCGTCGTGACCACCGTCACCGACCTGACCAAGATGATAGGCGGCGTGCGGGTCCTGGTCATCTCGGAGAAGGATTACACAGCAGGACAACTTAGCGAGCCGGAGCTCGCCTTTTTCGCGCAGGACGACGCCGGGAACGTGTGGCTGGTCGGCGAGTACCCAGAGGAGTACGAGAACGGCAAGTTCGATAAGGCCCCAGCCTGGATCAACGGCCAGGAAGGGGCCAGAGCAGGGATTACCATGCTGGCTGATCCGCAGGTAGGCACGCCCGACTACGCCCAGGGGTTTGCGCCTCCTCCGGTCGAATTTACCGACCGCGGCGAAGTCTACAAGACAGACCAAAAGACCTGCGTTCCCGTTGACTGCTACGAGAACGTTCTGGTGACCGAGGAGTTCAACCCTGACGAGCCGGACGCCTACCAGCTCAAGTACTACGCGCCTGGCGTGGGCAACGTTCGGGTCGGCTGGAGGGGCAAGAAAGAGACAGAGAAAGAGACGTTGAAGCTGACAGACTACCAGCAACTCAGCCCGGAGGCCCTGGCGAAGGTTCGGAAGGATGCCAAGGAGATGGACCAGCGCGCCTACGAGCGCAGCGAAGCATACAAGGGGACACAACCGGCAGAGCGCACGCTCCAGGCCGGGCAGTGATGCGTGAGGCAAGGCCTTACCCCGAGCCGTCAGCCTTTTTTCCTGCTGATCGCTGAAGACTAGCGGCCAAAAACGCGCGGTGCCAGAGGCTGGAGCCTCAGGCACCGCGTTGTAGGAGATATGGAGGGCTACGGCGCCCTACTTGCTAGCGCCGCCTTTCGCAGCCTACAACGTTGTCCCTAACGTCGACGTAGGCCGTGTCGGTACCTGGGCCGCAATTGACCAGGTCCTTGAAGCCGCCGTCGCTGTAGATAATGTCGTTGCCCGGGCCGCCGTACTGCCTATCTCTGCCGTTGCCACCGCGTATCTTGTCGTTACCCCGTTTGCCGATCACCGTGTCGTTGCCCCCGTTGGCGTCGATGGTGTCGGCGGAATTGGTGCCCACGATCCTCTCGGCTCTATCGGTGCCCATGATGTCCCGCGCCAGGGCCACCCCGCTGGCCATGACCAACACCGCAGCCATGACCGCAAGCAATATAGTCATTCTCCTCAACGTGCGTATCCTCCTTACCATTACTGGGATAAACTCGGAGCGCATCCTACCTACCGCAGGACACACAGTCAAGTAGGTCGCACGGATCGATCGTCGCACTTTCGGGCTTTTCGTATTGTTCGAGGAGGGCACCCACGGGAGCTGGGATCAGCCGACCGCCCCACGAGGACGCGGCTTACCTTATCCGTGGTTCACTTCGACCAACTCCAGGCCACCGCCGGACACCTGGCCCACCCCGGCGGCGTAGTACTTGTGTTCGTCGTAACTGGGTTCGAGGGGCGTCCACTCCCTGGTCTCCAGTACGCGATCGAAGGAACCGTAAGGCACCGTGGCCGATTCGTCCAGGCTGACCACTTCCGCCGTGTCCTCGGCCTCACCCTTGTAGTACTCCTGGCGATAGGACTCGCCGATCTTTGGATCGCCTTGCATAATGATGCCGGGTTTGGCCCCGTCCACCCCGGCCTCCCAGGACCCGTGGGTGCTTGTTACCTTGCCGTTATCGAGCTCTTTGGTGTCTTCCCCGAAGTACCAGACGTTGCCCTTGTTGTCCTGGGCGAACCAGTCGTAGGTCTTCTCGATAAGCTTGCCTCCGTCATATCCCCTGTCGTCGACCACGACGCACTTTACGCCCATTATCTCTTTCGTGTCGGAGGTAACGGCCATCACGTCGCGCTCCGAGCCCCCCTCGTAGATGAAGGTAGTGCCGGGCTCAAGCGGGAAAAACTTGTTGTCTATTACATCGACGAAGTCGGCGGGGCGTATGTTCGGGGAGTAGGCTTTGCCCGACTTTACGGAGGTGCCGCCGGAGGAGCCGCCAGACTGGCCACCGCACCCCGCCACGAGCGCGACCATCAACCCTACGATCACGCCCAACAAAGTGACCCGTCTCATGAGCCTGATCCACCTTTCACCAGGTTTCCTACCTTACTATATACGCCCAGACGCCCTTCCCATCGAATGCAAGCCCAGTATCGGGCCGCATTCTGAGAAAAACCTGAGAGCCGGATCAGGGGCCGGTTAGAAGCCGTGTTCTCATGCCACCCATCCCTTTCAGCGAGATCCGGCGGACCGCTAATGCGGCGACTACTGCCGCTATCGTCGCGAACGCCGCGAGGGCTCCGATGTGCGGGAGCTGCACGAGCAGGCTCTCCTTGTCCGCTATCACGCTGTCGAGGGAGAGCCTGACCTGGGCGAAGGGGCTCAGGGCATTGTAGAGCGCACCGAAAGGACTCTTCTCGAGCGCCGCGCCGAGCAGCGTCGGGGCGGTCATCGCGATGAAGATGGCCACGGAGGCGAGCGTCACGCCACGCCCTGAGCGCGATAGGGCGCTGATGCCCAGGATCAGGCTCGCGAAGCCTGCCACGCAGAGGCTGCCCAGGACGAAGGTGTAGGCCAGCGCCGCCCAGGGGACGCCAGGGCCGTAGCCGACCACCAGAATGTAGGGGACGGAGATAACGAAGATGATTAGCCACGCCGCGATAATGCCCGAGACCTTGCCAAGGAGCAAAGCGCCCGTCGCCCGTTCCTTCTCGCGGGCCACGGAGTCCGCGGCAAGAACGCCGGCTACCAGGAGGCCCAGGCCGATGGCGAAGCACGTTACTACGTAGAGACACTCACTTTGCTCCAGGAGCGAGGGCTTCGCGTCCGTAAGCAAGAGATCCGAGCTCATCAGGCCAAGCACGATCCCTGAGAGCAAGGCCCACATGGAAACCCTGGCGCCGTAGAGGTTCTCTCTTGCCTCCCTGGTAGCGATACGGAGGACATCCCTCGCGTATGGCCCTCCTGCGAGAGCAGCCGGCGCGTCCATCGCGGCAACCGTTCTCACTCCCCCGGCGAAGGACCGCGCCACCTGGTGTCTGGAACTCCGATGCCTCCTGTAGCCGGCGCCGCGAGCCGGCCCGGCACGGAGCGAGCCGTCGCGGAACCAACGATGGTGGCGTCCACACAGCGGGCCGTTGAGGGCCAGCCCTCCCCAGAGCAGGCCCACGATGAGCGGCAGGAGGGCCGGCGTCGGGTCCCCTGTGGCCGGGAAGGCCGGGGCCCAGGAGTAGAGGTAGATCCCGATCGAGATCAGCACGAGCGACCCCGCGTGGTTCAACCACCTGCGCACCGTCTGCTCCTTCCGCCACGAGGGCGACAGATCCCGCTGATCCGCCGTCCACGACCGTCCGGCTACACACCATGCAACGTAGTCGCCGTTTCTGAGAGGGGGCTGAGGATCGCAAGTGGTTTTCGGCGGTTACTCGCCCGGGGAGGACTTGCGGGCGGGCCGCACCAGGTACTGCAGGTAGCCGCGCGGGCTGCGCTCGGCCTCTTCGCCCAGCTGCCTGGCGCGCCACTCGGCCTGCTCCAGCGTCGGGTAACGGGCGACCACTATCTTGCCGAAGAGCGTCGCCGCTACTACCTCGAAGCCTTCCTTTTCCTCAGAGGACGACACGCTTCCCCCTACCTTGACCCCCTTTCATTGTGCCTGCTAAGATCGCCTGCGACAACGCTTTTTGGGAGAGGGAGTACAGACGCCAGGGGCGCGCCTCGGGCGCGCCTTGCACCCACGAATAGAGGAGAAGACATGCTAGAAGGACTTGCCCAGGACTTCCAACTCACCCTTCCCTACATCCTGCGGCGGGCGGAGCAGCTCTACGGTTACCGCGAGATCGTCACCCGCCGCCCCGACAAGTCTTTCCACCGCCACACCTTCGCCGACTTCGTCACCCGCTCCAAAAAGCTAGCCCTCGCCCTTGGCGAACTCGGCTTGGAGTCAGGCGACAGGGTGGGCACGCTCGGCTGGAATACTTACCAGCACCTCGAGGCGTACTTCGGCGTCCCCTCCTCGGGAGCCGTGTTGCACACCCTCAACCCCCGCCTGCACGAGGACGATCTCGCATACATAACCGACCACGCCGGGGACAAAGTCATGATCGTGGACGAAACGCTCGTGCCCGTGTGGGAGAAGTTCGGGGAGAGGACGGGCGTCGAGCACGCCGTGGTCGTTACCGAAGGCGACGTGCCTGACGGCATGATCTCCTATGAGGATCTGATCGGCGAGGTGGACGAGTCGGATTTCGTCTACCCGGCCTTCGACGAGCGGCAGGCGTCCGCGCTGTGCTACACCTCGGGGACCACGGGGCGTCCCAAGGGCGCCCTCTACTCGCACCGCTCAACCGTCCTTCACTCCATGATGGCAGCGATGGGTAACACCTTCGCCATCTCCGAGGGAGACTGCATACTGCCCGTCGTCCCCATGTTCCACGTCAACGCCTGGGGCCTTCCCTTCGCCTCCGTCCTCGTCGGGGCCAAGCTGATGATGCCGGGGCCACACCTCGACCCGGCAAGCCTCCTCGAAGAGCTGGAGCAGGAGGAGGTTACGCTCACCGCGGGCGTCCCCACCGTCTTCCTCGCCCTGCTTCAGGCCCTCGACGCGGAGCCCGAGAGGTACGATCTCTCCAAGCTGCGGGCCATGGTCATCGGGGGGTCGGCGGCGCCCAAGTGGGTCGTAAGAGACTACCAGGAGCGGCACGGCATCAACGTCGTCCACGCCTGGGGCATGACGGAGATGAGCCCCATCGGGACGGTGGCCAACCTTCCCACCCAGATAAAGGATCTCTCCGAAGATGAGCAGCTCGACTACAAGGCCAAGCAGGGCTATCCGGTGCCTTTCGTGGAGATACGCGCCCGTGGAGATGAGGGCTTCGTGCCGTGGGATGGCGAGACCATGGGCGAGCTGGAGGTAAGGGGTCCCTGGGTCGCGAGGTCTTACTTCGAGGCGCCCGAGGGTGACGACAAGTTCACCGACGACGGCTGGTTCAAAACGGGGGACATCGTCACCATCGACCGCTTCGGGTTCATCAATATCACCGACCGCAGCAAGGACCTCATAAAGAGCGGGGGAGAGTGGATCTCCTCGGTCGAGCTGGAGAACGCGCTTATGGCCCACCCCGCCGTCTCCCAGGCGGCCGTAATAGCAATCCCTCACGAGAAGTGGGACGAACGGCCATTAGCCGCCATCGTCCTTATCGAAGGCGAGACCGTGTCCGAAGACGACCTGCGAGCCCACCTCGAAGTGGACTTCGCCCGATTCTGGCTGCCCGACGCCTACGAGTTCGTCGAGGCCATTCCGATGACCGCGACCGGCAAGTTCCAGAAGCTGAAGCTGCGCGAGCAGTTCGAGGGCTACGCGTTCGAGAGCTAGCGTGAAGGTCATCGATGCCATAACGAGGAGGTGCTCCGCCGAGTGCCGCCGGAGAAGCTACTTGTCTACGAGCCCAAAGAAAACTGGGGTCCGCTCTGCGAGTTCCTCGGGGTAGACGTACCGGACAAACCCTTCCCGCGTCTCAACGACGCGGCGGAGATGCAGCGCCGGGTTCGGATGCTTCGCGCCATCTCTCTCGCCCCGTACGCCCTCCTCCTGGCCGGGACCGCCCTCGTGCTGCTGCGCGGGCGCGTCGGGGTTCGAACTGCTTGATCCCCTTAGCCCTCCGTTTGCGCTGAGGGCGCGAAGCTCGGCGCGGGACGCTCGACGATGGGCCAGTGCAGGCCGGCTGCGATGACGGCGAGGGCGATCCCGGCCAGCCAGACCGGCGTGAAGGAGCCGGTCTGCTCCAGGGCCAGGCCGCCGAGCCAGACCCCGAGGAAGGCACCGACCTGGTGGCTGAGGAATACTATCCCGAAGAGGGTGCCCAGGTTGCCGGTCCCGAACATCACGGCGACGAGGCCCGAGGTCAGGGGCACCGTCGAGAGCCAGAGGACCCCCATCGCGGCGGCGAAGACGAGTACCACGAGCGGGGTGGGAGGTAACGTGATGAAAAGCGCTATGACTACGGCCCTGGAGAGGTAGATCCCGGCCAGCAATTGCCGCTTGCTGTGGCGGGCGCCGAGCACCCCAGAGCCGTAAGACCCCACTATGTTGAAGAGCCCGATGAGCGCGAGCGCCCAGGCCGCGATCCCCGGCCCAGCCATGTGCATCCCGCCGTGCATCCCGCCGTGCGAGTGTCCGGCGACGACGGCGATGTGCGCCGGCAGATGCGTCGTAATAAACGCCACGTGAAAACCACAGACGAAGAACCCGGCGACGAGCAGCAGGTAGCTGCCGTGCCCGAACGCCCGTCTGACCGCATCCCTGGCCGGCAACTCCGGCTCCTTCGCGTACCGCCGCCCGGCTCCCCCGCCCTTCAGGGCCGCTGCGAGGACGGGTACGACCACCATAGATCCGGCGAGCAGAAGAAGCGCGGTCTGCCAGCCGTAGTCCGTGAGGAAGGCCTGCCCGAGCGGGGCGAACACGAACTGCCCGAGCGAACCCGCGGCGGTGGCGAGCCCCATGGCCTGCGAGCTCTTGTCCTCGGGGACGAGCCGTCCCAGCGCGGCGATAACGATGGTAAACGAGGCGCCAGAGAGCCCCAGGCCGACGAGCACGCCGGCCGAGAGGTTGAAGGCCAGCGGCGTCGGGCTCAAGGCCATCAGCGCGACGCCGGCGGCATAGACGACACCACCGGCGGCGAGTATGCGGGCCGATCCGTAGCGGTCGGCCACCGCCCCGGCGAAGGGTTGCCCGAGGCCCCACACGATGTTCTGTATCGCTATAGCGAGGGCGAACACCTCGGGCGACCAGCCGCGTCCTTCGGCGATGGGCGTTGCGAACAGGCCGAAACTCGTCCTCAAGCCGTAGGTGATAAGCGCGATCAAACACCCACACCCCACGACGAACGCTGTAGACTTCCACCACCCCGACCGCCGTACGACCAAGACCGCTCCCTCTTCGAATCATCTTTACGCTTCCTTACCGTAATTCGGACCGAACGATTGGTCAAATATGGGGAGGCTTCCACGCCTCTTGCTGCGCACCAGCCGGGCCACGAGATCCTGGCCCCCGGTTCGGGTAGACTCACGGCGGGTTCAGACTACGGGAGGGAAGGTTTTGGGCCGAACGAAGGAGGTGCTGATCCAGCGCGACGTCCCGGCCGGGATGCGCGACGGCACAACCCTGATGTCCAACGTCTACAGGCCCGCAGGGGGCGGCCTCTACCCTGTCCTCCTCGCCCGCCTCCCTTACGGCAAGGACCTTCCGGCGAGCAGCACCGTCCTCGACCCGGCGAAGGCCGCGGGGGCGGGCTATATCGTCGTCGTGCAGGACGTGCGCGGGCGCTACCGTTCGGAGGGGAAGTTCGTCCCCTTTGTCAGAGAGTACGAGGACGGCTACGACACCGTCGAGTGGGCCGCGAGGCTTCCCGGCTCCGACGGAACCGTCGGCACCTACGGGCTCTCCTACCTCGGCAAGACCCAGTGGCACGCCGCCGTCATGCGACCTCCGTCGCTTGCGAGCATGGCACCCGTCCAGACCTGGGGCAACCACCTGAACGGCGTCCAGATGCGCGGCGGCGTCCAGGAGCTCGGCCTGATGCAGTTCTGGGCTCAAGTCTCGCTGACCCTCGACCTCCTCTTCCGCAAGTATTCCCGCGACCGGGAGAAGATAGCCCAGAAGCTGCCGGCCCTGATCTCCACAATCGACGAGCTGCTGGCCGGCGGCGGCTACGATGTCCTGCCGCTGAAGGATCTTCCCAACCCGGACGAGCTGGCGCCCTTCGTGGCGGGCGGATTCGGGCGCGGCGTGGACGACGAGGGCTGGGACTACCTCAACATCGACGGCAAATACGAGAGAGTAGATCAACCCACCCTCCACATCGGCGGCTGGTTTGACTGCTTCCTTGGGGAAACCCTCAGGCAATACGAGACGATGAAGAAGCTCTCCGACGGGAAAGCGACACGCCCGCCGCGCCTGATGGTCGGCCCGTGGACGCACGGCGACTTGGGGAGCACCCAGGGCGACCTCGACTTCGGCATCGGCAGCTCCGAGCTCTTCCTGGACTACAGTGGCGACCTCACAGACGCCCACCTCCGCTGGTTCGACGCGACGCTGAAGGGCGAGGAGGACGCCCTGGATGGCTGGCCCCCCGTAAAACTGTTCGTCATGGGCGAGAACCGCTGGCGCGGCTACGAGGAGTGGCCGCCCCCGGGCTCACGCGAGGAGGAGTGGTTTATGACCTCCGGCGGCTCGCTGCAACGCAGACCGGGTAGAGCCGGGGACAGGCCCGCAACCTACGACTACGACCCGCGGGACCCCGTCCCTACCGTGGGCGGTTCGATCCTGCTGGCGGACATCCACCTCCCGGGGCCGCGGGACCAGCGCGCGATCGAAGCCCGCCCCGACGTGCTCGTCTACACCGGGCCGGTTCTGGAGCGTCCCTACACAGTACTCGGTCCCGTTTACGCGACGCTGTTCGCGGCCTCTTCGGCGCCGGACACGGACTTCGTGGTGCGGCTCGTTGACGTCTATCCCGACGGGCGGGCCATCTGCGTCTGCGACGGCATTTTGCGGGCGAGCGCCAGGGAGAGCTTTCCGGCGCCGGGAGTGATCCAACCTGCTACGCCTTCGCCCATCGAGCCTGGCGAGATCTACGAGTTCGCCTTGGACCTGTGGGCGACGGGCATCGCGTTCCTGCCAGGGCACAGGATAAGGGTGGAGGTCACGTCCAGCTCCCATCCCCGCTGGGAGCGCAACCTGAACACGGGCGAGGGGGCTTTCGGTTCGTCCCGCACCGAGGTGGCCCGCCAGACCATCTTCCACGATGCAGGGCGTCCGAGCAGGGTCTCGTTGACCGTAGTAGAAGGGTAGGCAAATGAGCATCTCTAAAGCGATACTGATCACGGGCTGTTCATCCGGCATCGGATGGGCCACGGCAAAACGCCTCTCCGAAGTGGGCTTTAGGGTATACGCCACGGCCCGCAACATCGAAAAAATAGCCCCTCTCGAAGAGAGCGGCTGCAGGCTGCTAGCCCTCGACGTCACCGATGAGGATTCGATGCGCCTGGCAGTCGAGGAGGTCGAGCGGGAGGAAGGTGCCGTCGGCGCGCTCGTCAACAACGCCGGCTACAGCCAATCGGGGGCCGTCGAGGCCGTGCCGATGGAGAAGGTACGCGCGCAGTTCGAGACCAACGTCTTCGGGTTGGTAAGGATGTGCCAGCTCGTGCTGCCGGGGATGCGACGGCAGGGGTACGGCAGGATTGTCAACGTCTCCTCCATGGGCGGGAAGCTGACCTTCCCCGGCGCCGGCTATTATCACGCTACCAAGCACGCCGTCGAGGCCATAAGCGACGCCTTGCGCTTCGAGGTCGAGGGCTTCGGCATAAAGGTCTCCGTGATCGAACCAGGCCTGATCCGGACCGGCTTCGCCGACACCGCAGTAGGCTCGATGGACGGCCAACAGGACGGCCACTACGCGGGCTTCGACGAGGCCGTCGCGAGGGCGACGACGGAGAACTACGAGAGGGGCCCCCTCTCCAGGCTGGGCGGCGAACCCGAAGCCGTCGCCGAAGCCATCGAGCAGGCTCTCTCCGCCCGGAACCCCAGGAGCCGCTACGCCGTGACGCCGTCTGCGCACCTGTTCCTCGGGCTCAGGCGCCTGCTGCCCGACGGCGTGTGGGACGCCGTCTTGAAGTCCAGTTATCCGCAACCAGGGAGGTAGAAGGTGCGCATCGAAGGGAACACGTTCCTCGTCGCGGGGGGCGGCTCCGGCCTGGGCGCCGCCACGGCCGGCATGCTCACAGACGCGGGCGCCCGCGTCGTCGCCGCCGACCTGAAAGGTGAAGACCCCGAAAACGGCCGCTTCGTCGAGACGGACGTCACCGACGAGGAAAGCGTCAAGGCGGCGGTCGGGGCCGCAGTGGAGCTAGGAGAGTTTCGCGGCGCCGTGAACTGCGCCGGGGTTGCGAGCGCGGAGAAGGTGCTCGGGAGGGAGGGGCCGCATTCGCTCAATTCGTTCTCGAAAGTCGTGCAGGTCAACCTGGTCGGCACCTTCAACGTCATAAGGCTTGCCGCCGAGGCGATGTCGGGCAACGAGCCCCTAGAAAGCGGCGAGAGGGGCGTCATCGTCAACACGGCGAGCGTTGCGGCATTCGACGGCCAGATCGGGCAGGTCGCCTACGCCGCGTCCAAGGGCGGCGTCGTCTCCCTGACCCTGCCCGTTGCCAGGGAACTAGCCGGTAGCGGGATCCGCGTCATGACCATAGCACCCGGCATCTTCGACACCCCGATGATGGCAGGCCTGCCAGAGAACGCGAGAGTTTCTCTGGGCGAACAGGTCCCCTTTCCCTCCCGCCTTGGGAAGCCCGAGGAGTACGCGGATCTCGTCAAACACATCGTGGAAAATGAGATGCTCAATGGAGAGGTGATCAGGCTAGACGGGGCGATACGGATGGCGCCGCGCTGACAGAGCATTTCAGCCATTCAGCCGGTCAGCTTCTTGATTGCTTGCCGCTGGTGATTCGTCGTAAGGGTCAAGTCTCAGGCACGGCCCTGTTGCCAGCGGGTGCTGGGTTGGTCATGCCTCTTCCTTTACGGCTTCGACCTCGGCCCACGGGATGCCCGGGCGCTTCAGGCCGCGTTTTTTCAGGTACCCGGCGGACGCCTTGCGCATGCCGAGCAACATACGCACCACGCCAACGGGCCCCCCGGTCCCGATGCTCGGGATGAACTTCTCGGGCGCGAAGGCGTAGCCGTTACCCATCCTCTCGAGCCTTCCCCTGAGGAGGAAGATCTTCTGGTTCCACAATTCTTCGTCGTGGTTGTGACAGAGCAGGCTCGCGAAGCCAGGCCGGGCATCTATTCCTTCCGCGAAGTCGAGGCGGAGGATACCTGCCGGACGGTCTTGCTCCGGACGGCAGCGGACGCTGTAGGGGTATCCTTCCGTATCCCTGGCGTTCAGCACGGCGGTCTCGAACTGCGGGAGATGCTTCTCGATCTCAGCCCACACGGTCGACCTCCAATGGCGCCTTCGTAAAGTCGCCTTTCGGCCAGACGAAGATCCGGCGCGGCCTTACATAGATGTAGAGCCTCATGTAGTACCAGTCCATAAGGCGGCGCGTCAGGGCGTTGGCGCCGTACGCCTTGCCCGCGGGTTGGATCCTGAAGATCCTCTTCCAGTACTCCCTCAGATCGTTTGGGCTCGTGTGGATCTCATCCGGCACCTCCGCATCGCCTTGCACGAGGACCGCCGGGGCATCTTCCAGGCCGCTGGCCGTGGGATCGGAGAAGAGCAGCGAGACCCTCCCGTCGCGCCGCGCGTTGAAGACCTTGTTCGGCGCGCCGATCGAAGTGGTCAGTACGAACCGCTGCTCCCGCGGCTGCCACAACGTTATGAGAGGCCAGGTGATCGGGGTGCCGTCACGGGCTAGCGTGGAGAACTCGCAGGTGCGAAATTCTGTGAAAACCCGCTCCGCCTCCGGCGGCACGGCGAACTTGCCACGCGGCGGCGCGCCATCCTGCGCTCCCTCTTCGCTCTGTCTAACCATCGCGCTCCCTCTTCGTCTGTTCAGAGCAAAACCGGGTTCCGGCCGTGCTCGCTCCGTAGCCCTAGCGGGCCGCCCCTTCCGTCGGCATCCCCGTCGCCTCTACTAACTTACCGTTTCCGTAGCCCCCGAACAAGGCGAGGAAGCAGAAAGCGAGAACCGTGCCAGCCATCTCGAGCGGCAACAAGCTGAAGTGCTGCTAGCTGAAATGCTGACCCTCCGCGGGCTCCAGCTCGATGTGCATCGTCGCGTTCTTGCGCAGGCGGTGGACGAGCGGAACCACGACGCCGTGCGAGACCGGGTACTTGCGGGCCAGGAGGCGGCTTGCGTGGGCAGACTCTTCACCTTTCAGAATCCTGGCGTGGCCCTTATGTGAGGTCCGGTCGGTTTGCCTAGCGGCGTGCTCGGGGCGAAGTGGACTTCGGGATTGTTGCGGATGCGTCTCAGCTTCCAGGCCGTGTCCCAGGTACGGAAGTAGGCGTGATCCCCCTCCACCACGACGTTTACCGGGGTACCGACAGGGGCGCCGTCGCGCCTGTAAGTGGTCAGCAAGACAGCCCACTGCTTTACGAGTGGTTCGAGAACTTGTTCCGCATTGTTCATCATCCTGCGTCCTCCTCTATCTCACCAATCGGCGGCACGTTTTCGAGTTTGTCGGGGTTGACGAGGAGACGGATGGTCCCGACCCTTCCCCCAGCGACATCGAAGGTGACGACGCTCTGGGGAACGCCGTTCCCGAAGTAGCCGACGAAGCCAGGTCTCCCGTTTACGCGGGTTTTCCTGACGGTGAAGCCGGGTGGGATCTTGCCCAATATCCCCGCGAGGAAACGGGCGACGTTCTGTGCACCGTAGATGGGGTTCAGGGGGGCGCGCGTCTTGCCTCCGCCGTCGGAGTAGAGGATCACGTCCTCCGAGAGCAGGCCGAGCAGGGCCTCCATGTCGCCGCCGAGGCTCGCCTCGAGGAAGCCGTCCATGAGGCGCTTTTCCTGTTCGGGCGAGCTCTCGAAGCGGGGCCTGCGGGCGGCCACCGACTGGCGGGCGCGGCGGGAGATCTGACGGCAGTTGGCCTCGCTCTTGCCGACGAGGGAGGCTATCTCCGCGTACTCGTAGCCGAAGACCTCCCTTAGCAAGAACACCGCCCGCTCGACTGGGGTCAGGCTCTCGAGCAAGACCAGAAAAGCCATCGAGAGCGAGTCGTCGAGGTCGGCCGTTCCAGCAACCTCGGAAGCCTCCTCTTCCAGAAGCGGCTCGGGTAGCCAGGAGCCAACGTACCGCTCGCGGCGCGCCCGCGCGGAGCGCAGCCGGTCGATGCAAAGGCGGGTGACCACCGTCGAGAGGTAGGCGGAGGGGGAGCGTACCTCCTCCGCGGCCCCCCGCCAGCGCAAATAAGCCTCCTGAACCGCGTCCTCGGCCTCCATAACGCTGCCGAGCATCCTGTAGGAGATGGAGAAGAGTAGCGGCCTGTTCTCGTCGAAGACCTCGGTACTGTTCACGGCCGACCTCCCGTGTCCTGACAATCGTCCCTACAGATGGGACGAGACAGCCCCATCCCGCGTGACAGAACGGGTCCTCCAATCGGCCAACGCGCCGGTCACAGCAGTTTTCAGCAATCAGCCTTCTGGTTTTTGCCTGAAAGCCGACCGCCGATCGCTGAAAGCCAACCCGGCGCCGCCTTCGAGGACGTGGAGGGCTGCCGAGTAGGAGTTGAGCGGGCGGTTGTCGTCCATGGGCACCACCGTCACGTCGGCGCCGCGGGAGGCGACCACGGCGAAGGCCGGGTCGTTGGTGTCCATCACCACGACCGTGGGGATGCCCGCGGCGATGGCCGCCCCGGCGAAGCCGTGATCCGCGACCACGAGGTCCACCTGTCCTGCCTCTCGCAAGACGTCCCGCATGGGTTCGGGATCGTGGGTGTGGAACAGGCTTGCCCCGTCCCCAAGCGTCCCGACCGGACCGGCCCAATCCAGAGAAATCCCCCTCTGGTAGCGTCCGCGCGTCTGAGCCGTCACTAACTCACCGCCTAGTTCTTCGGCCCACCGGGCGAGCCCCAGGTAGTAGAGGATCATGGCCCCGGGATGTCCCGTGGCGAAGACGAGCCGTCCGCCCGCCCTCGCGACGTCCCCTATCCGCGCTCCCGCCTCGGCGAGGCCGGCGGCCGTGCGCGCCGGGTCTATGCATCCGCGTCCCTCATTCTCTTCCCTGTCTGGCGGGTTGCCGATCTGGTACGTGACGGCCTCATAGGCCTCTTCGAAGGTTACGTCGCGCAGCAGGTCCTCCATGCCGAACGTGTTGGTCCCGTCGTGCTCGAGGAGCAGTCCGATCTTGTAGAGGTTGTTCTCGGCGCCGTGCGAGGTGCGAGTACCAGCCAATCCTGCGTCCAGGAGCCTCTCCGAGAGCTTTCCGATCAGGGGATTCACGGGACGCGAGTTTAGCAGAGTACGCCCGCCTCGCCCTTCCACGTCTTCCTCCACTCGCAGCTGACACGTGCCAAAAGTCATGATACCGTGCACGTAAGCGATGACCGTCCAGAGGCTACGCTTCGGGATACTCGGGTGCGGTGTGATCGGACCCCACCACGCCCGCGCCATCGCTGGCATCGACGGTGCAGAGCTCGTGGCCGTTGCCGACATCGTGCCAGAACTGGCCGAGAAGCTGGCCGGCGAGTACGACTGCGGTAGTTACACCAGCCTGGAGCGGATGCTATCAGAGACCGACCTCGACGCAGTTTGCGTGTGCACGCCGAGCGGCATGCACGCCAAAGATGCCATCGTTGCGCTAGAGGCTGGCAAACACGTGGTGATCGAGAAGCCCGTCGACGTTACGCTAAAGGCGGCGGACCGACTGATCGAAGTCCAGCGCGCGACGGGCAGGGAGGTCGCGGTCGTAAGCCAGCACCGCTTCGATCCGGCGACCCTGGCCGTGCACGAGGCGGTAAGTAGGGGAGATTTTGGACGGCTGACATCCGGGTCCGCTGAGGTCAGATGGTGGCGTTCGCAGTCTTACTACGATTCGGGTGGCTGGCGCGGCACCTGGGAGCTAGACGGAGGGGGAGTCCTGATCAACCAGGCTATCCATAGCATCGACCTGCTGCAATGGCTGGTGGGACCCGTCGTCGAGGTCACAGCATACACAGGCCTGCTGGCCCACGAGAGGATCGAAGTCGAGGACACAGCGGTAGCCATCCTGAAGTTCGCCGGCGGCGTGCTCGGCACCATCGTGGCCACGACGGCAGCTTATCCCGGCCTGACAGCCAGGATCGCTGTGCACGGAGACCGGGGATCGGCTGTCATCGACGACGACGAGCTGACGTACTTCCATGCCGCCGGCGCGGAGGAGGAGGGTGACGCCTACGGTGCCGGAGGGGGCGAGAACCAGGCAGAAGCGGTCAAGGAGAGGCATGGCGAGGTGGAGGCCGCATCTGGTGCCGGTTCAGATCCCGCGAGCCTTTCGATGGCGCACAGGGACCAGATCGAGGACTTCGTCGAGGCCGTGAAGTATGGCCGCGAGCCGTCCATAAACCTCGAAGAAGGACGCAAGCCGCTGGAGATTATCTCCGCCATCTACCAGTCAGCGCGCACCGGCGGACCCGTGCGCATCGAGGGTCGGGAGGGCAGATGATGGGCGCCTCGGTGGTTAGCGCGCTGCCCGTGGTCATCCTGTACATGATCTTCCAGCGGTACCTGATCGGCGGCCTGACCACGGGGGGTGTCAAGGGCTTGAGAGGCACGCTTCGGATCTGAAACCTCTACCTGCAAAGGAGTCATAGACGTGTGGACCCTGACGGGTTTCGCCGATGAGATCTCCCCCGACCTCGACGAGCAACTCGACACGCTCGCACAGCAATCTATAAAGTACATGGAACTGCGCAGCGTCTGGGACACCAACGTCCTCGACCTGACCGACGATGAACTCCGAAGGGTCAGGGCAGCATGCGCGGAGCGCGGCGTCGGGATCTCCTCTATAGGCTCCCCAATAGGTAAAGTCACCGTGACCGAACCCTTCGGTTCGCACCTGCAACGCTTTCGTCGTGCCCTGCACGCAGCCGATATCATGGAGGCGCCCTACGTCCGCGTTTTCTCGTTCTTCATCCCCGACGGTGAGGAGCCGGACCTATTTAGAGACGAGGTTCTGCAGCGGATGGGTATCCTGGCCGACGAAGCAGAGGACGCTGGTGTCACTCTCCTGCACGAGAACGAGAAGGAGATCTACGGCGACGTCCCGGCCCGCTGCCTCGGCCTACTGTCCGGCGTGGACTCCCCGGCCCTACGCGCCGCGTGGGACGCTGCGAACTTCGTGCAGTGCGGGATCAGCCGTCCGTTTGAGGAAGGATACGAACAGCTACGGCCATACATCGAGTACGTGCACGTCAAGGACGCTGTGGCCGGTTCGGGGCAGGTGGTTCCGGCCGGAGAGGGAGACGGCCAGGTTCCCGAAACCCTCTCTGCGCTGCGCGACTCCGGGTTCGACGGCTTCTTCTCGCTCGAACCGCACCTAGCCTCGGCCGAAACATACGGGGGCTTCAGCGGCCCCGAGCTGTTCCGCAAGGCCGCCGGGGCGTTCAAGGATCTGCTGCGAAAGCAAGGCATCGAATGGGCCTGACAGGGAACACGGCCACACGACTGTTGGACCTGCGGTCCTCGAAGTGGACCCCGGCCACTTAGTAGTAGAAAAGCGCGCACAGCACGAGGTCGAGCACGTCCCACGTCCCGGCGCTCACTCTGGACGCTTCCCCCCAGACCGCCCCTTCCTGCCTTCCTGCTCATCCGCGCGCCGCCGGCGCCAGGCCTCCCTCAGCTCCTCGAGCCGTCGTTCAGCGGCCTCCCTGGCCTTCTTCCTCCTTCTCCTCTCGCGGTCGCGCTCGGCCCGGCGGCCCGTCACGCCGCCTCCCGAAGGACCTTCGCGAGCATCACCGCAGCGATGACGCCGAACACACCCTCAGCCTCCGACTGACAGCTTCTCCATGACCTCCTCAGGATACCTCAAGAGGCCACCCCCCTCATACATCAGACTTCGGCTGAATCTCTCTACAGCATCACCTACGCAGAAGGGCTTGCCGAGCATTGCCCGCCCGGCGTGTATTGGGGAGGAAAAGTGTTACAAGGATGCTCGAAATACCCCCGAAGGCGGACGGAAGCAGGCCAAAAGCGACGTCGCTGAGCAAGACAACGCTAAGTGATCCTGTAACGCCCAGTCTGCTCCCTCGCGCCAAGACTTCCGTCGCCATCTCCGAGACCGTCTGCTTGGTCCTCACGAAGCGTCTCTCCTCTTTCGGAGCTCTTACTCTCGTTGGTCCAAAGTCACTCAGTAGGGCTCGAAGACGAGTTCGTTGTCTTCGGGTACGGGCACGTACTCCAGCCGGTAGGCACGGTCCGCGAGAATCTTTGTGGCCAGCTCGTCGGCTGGAGATCCGACGCGGCTTCCGCCGAGGTGTTCCGCGAGCAGGTGTTCGCGCAGCGAGATATGCAAGGCTTCATCGTCCTGAGCTTCCAGGTGTCGGCCGCAACTGCACCGCAAAGCCTGCAACTTTTCCCCCTTCCCCTTTCCCAAAAGGAATGGCCCAAAAGGTGTAGCTACCATAAACCTCGAATGTGTGGCCGCAACCTCCAAAGCGCTTGCTCGTCGGCGTTGTCCTCCGACTCGTTGTGTCGGAACGGCCGCGAGCTCCCGCCCTCCTTTTGCCGCACGTCTAGGGTCACTAACCCCGGCGCCGGGTCCATCCTTTCCCGCTTCCCGGCCATCATTTAGAAATAGGGGCGCCCCTATAAATCTGTGCTTTCTGGCACCAAGTGTCCCAGCGCACGGCCCTGGCGGCTCGCGGGGTCTACAGTTTTATCGGTAGGCTGGGCCGGTCGGATCGAGTTCCCCCTCCTATCCGCCCGGCCCGGCGCGCCAGCCCTGCGTCCCCGGGGGACGTGGTGCCGTGAGACACAAAATGTCCTGCGAGACCCACGCCACGAAAACGGGTAGGCCGGGCGCGGCGGGCCAAGGGAGCCATCCCGTTGACGAGGACCACGAAAGTTCGCGCCTCAGACCTCGTAGTAATCGTCGTGCGCCATGGTCTCGATCACCTCGCGATCGGATCGCTCTCGTACAAAGGAACCCGGTGCCCCTCTCTGGGGTGTACCCGTGTGGGTAAAAGAAAAGGAGGAACGGGGCACCGGGGGACTAACTTCTTACTGCATATAGCCCGAGGAGCAACCCTTTAGAGGACCCCGCGGCCGCAAAATGGCCCGAAGTGTGCAGGTCCCCGCGCACAAAGCGCTCCGCATCCTTGCTAACCTCCTTACATGTTGCGCGGTCTATCCCCGGAGGGGGGATGCCAACAACAATAGCAGTTGCCGTCAAGGCCCGGGGGGCCGGGAGAAAGCAGGGACACGCTGATTCAAGTCGTGATCGAGGTTCACAGCGGCACCGCAAGTTTCCGGGTTTCGGTCCGAGCACACAGTATCCAACGGGCGCTTAGCCTAGTGCGGGACAGCTACCCCGGTGCCGAGGCGGGTTTGGTCCTCCCGGTGGAGCCTGAGTCGTTCTTCTCAGGAGATGACTTCGACGGTGCGCAGCAGGACACGTTCCAGAGGCCGGGGAGGCTGGTGGGATGAGAGAGACCCTCAAAGATCTTTCCGAAGCAGGGTAGGAGATGGCGTTCGCGGTGGTGGCCACGTCGATGGCCACGGTCGTGGCGGGGGCGGTGATCGGGGTGGGGTTGAAGCTGTTGGGCGGTTGGATCTGGGCCTCGCTCCCGCCCAGCAGATCCAGGACTTAACCCCACCAACTTTTGAGTCGTAAAGCCGAAGTTCGCAGAATGTTCAAATGGCGAACTTGGCCAAGCTGGTCACCACCGCAAGCGAACTAGCACACGGGATGTTCTGGGGGATCTACCGTCCTATTCCGTTTTGATTATCTCCTGCATCATGTTCGACGTGCCGGCCAGGAGACCGCCATCTACCGAGAGCACGGCGCCGGTGATCCAGGACGCCTCATCAGATGTGAGGAAGAGTGCCGCATTGGCCACGTCCTCGGGCTCACCGACGCGACCAAGCGGGTACCACTCGGCTACGCGCTCGAAGATCCCTGGGTCCTTCGAGGTGCGCTCCTCCCAGGCTGGTGTCCTCAACGTTCCCGGCGCGATGGCGTTCGCCCTTATGCCTGATGGACCATAGCGTACCGCGAGGCTCCTGGTGAGGCTGAGGACGCCAGCCTTCGCCGCGCTGTAGGCCTCGTTGCCGTAATAGCCCAAAGCGTTTACAGAACTGATGTTCAGGATGACGCCCGATTCCCTCCGTATCATCTCCGGAAGCACCGCCTTGGAGCAGAAGAACGACCCTTTAAGGGCGATGGAGACGTCTTGCTCCCACTGCTCCTCGTCCAGGTCGAGGAAGTCGCGGTCCGTAGCCTTCGCGGCGTTGTTGATGAGGACGTCGACCGGCCCGAGTTCCCGACGCACGGTCTTTACCATCGCGTCGACTTCGTCAACCCTGGCGACGTCCACCCTGCAGGCGAGGGCCCGTCCTTGCGAGGCGGGGATCTCACCTGCGACCTCGCGGGCGGCCTGCTCCTCCACGTCCGCGACCACGACGGACGCACCCTCGGCAGCGAAGCGACGCGCCATGTGCCGGCCAAGCCCTGACCCTCCTCCTGTAATGACGACCACCCGCCCTCGAAATCTCATTCCTGCCTCCTTTGCGCCCGATTAGTGCCGCGACCTTTGCTGTGACTACGCTTATGATAGAGCACCGGTGGGACCAGGCGCCGGTCTTGCCGGTGGTTTCCATCTCGGATAGTCTGGCCCCGTGAAGACGTCGATGTTCGCGTTCGCCACCGACCTCGCAGACGAGGGGCTCGCGGTAGTGCTCGACAACGTTCAGCACCGCGCTGGGGTCGGGGAGCTGACGCTGGCCGTCGCCTACCACGCGGCCAGGGACGTTTTTCCTCACAACCCGGTGACAAAGGTCAGATACCTCGAAGGCGGCACCGTCTTCTTCCGTCCGGACGAAGGCAGATTCGAGGGGCTCCGTCTACGCCCGCGCATGAGCGAGCTCGCGCAGGGCGGAGATCCCCTGGGGGAGCTGTGCGAGGAGGCCGGCGGGCGCGGGATGGGCGTGAACGCGTGGGTCGTGTTTCTGCACAACGACAGGCTGGGCTTCGTGGAACCCGAGTGCGCGACCCGGAACGCGTTCGGGGACCGCTACCTTACCGACCTCTGTCCCGCGAACCCTGACGTGAGGGCGTTCGCCCGTGTGCTCGCCGCGGACGTCGCGGGCTACGGCGTCTCCAACATCTTTGCCGAATCGTTGCACTTTCACGGCCTGGTTCACGGCTACCACCACGAACGGTATTTCGAAGACCTCGGTGTGACCGGGACCTTCCTGCTGGGCCTCTGCTTCTGCGAGCATTGCCTTCGGGCGGCCAGGGATGCCGGGGTCGATGCAGACCTGGTTCACCGCTCGGTGCGTAGTGATCTCGAGCGCAGGTTCGAAGAAGAGCCCGACGGTGATGACGGGGAGCTGACGCGCGAGCGCCTCGGGCAAGCCGGTGGCAGCGCGTTGTTGGGGTACCTCGACTCGCGGGTGCGGACGGTCGGGTCGCTAGCCGAAGAGGTATCTGCGGCTGCAGGTGCGGATACGAACGTGGCGTTCATGGACCTTTCCGGCGCGGAGAAAGGGTTTGCCACGGGAGAACCCGTGGGAGAGGCAGCGCCGGCGATAGGGTGGCAGATGGGCATCGACGTCGGTAGGCTCGCTGAGGCCTGCGATGGGATAGAAGCCCTCGGGTACGCGGCCGATCCGGGGCGGGTGGCCCTGGATCTCGCGTCCTACCACTCCCTTATCGGTGACCCATCGAGGCTGGGTCTGTTGCTGCGCCCGATGCCCCCGGACAACCGAGACGCGGACAACCTGGCGGCAAAAATAGCCCTGGCGCGAGATCTCGGGCTACCGAGGACGGACTTCTACCACTACGGCTTCTGCCGTCTTGGCGCCCTCGACCGTATCCGTTACGCGCTCCAGGCCTGACGCTCCTTCGAAGCGACCCGGAAGTGTTGCGCCGGTAATTGCGGCGTTCTAACATGCCAAGCAGTAGGGAAGGGCGAACCGTCCCCTACGTTTCGGGGGAGTACGGGGCGGTCTTGATAGGGAGGAGTTTGCATGACGGCCAACGGGGAGAACGCGGGGGGCTCGCAAGGCGGGGGCGAACACCGAAGGCAATCGCTCTCCCGGCTCAACATTCTCATTGCCACGACGGCCGCTATCGTGGGCCTGATCTACGGTTACGACCTCGGCTCCATAGCGAGCGCCCTGCTCTTCCTGGTGCCCGCCTTCCATCTCTCGACCTTCATGACCTCCGTGGTGACCTCCGCGGTGGTGCTCGGGCAGTTGATCGGCGCGTTCTTCGCCGGACGCATCTCCAACGCGATCGGACGCAAACGCACCATGGTGTTCGTGGCGCTCGGATACGCGGTGTTCGCCGGATTGCAGGGTCTGGCACCCAACGAGTGGTTCCTGACCGTCGTCAGGTTCCTCCTCGGGCTCGCGATCGGCGTCTCCATAGTCGTAGCGCCGGCCTACATAGCCGAGTCGGCACCGATAAGGGTGCGGGGTTCGATGCTCGTCGCCTTCCAGATAGCGACCACCTCGGGCATCGCCATCGCGTATTTCGTCGGTGCGGCGCTCGCCGCGACGGAGAGCTGGCGCCTCATCCTCTCCCTCTCCGCCATACCGGCGGTGATCGTGCTGCTCCTCGTCATCCGCCTGCCTGATACGCCGCGCTGGCTCCTGATGAACGGCCGGCGTGAGGAGGCCATAGATTTGCTGCGGAGGGTCAACCCCGACATGGACTCGGAGAGGGAGGCAGACCTGATCGAGGAGGACCTCTCCTACGAAGAGAAGGGGAGCTTCTCCGAGCTCTTCACGGGACGTTTCCGGAAGGCCGGACTCTTCGTCGTTGGCCTGGGCTTTCTGGTCCAGATCACGGGCATAAACGCCATCGTCTACTACAGCCCGACGATCATCCAGCAGGTCGGCGTAACCAGTCCCACGGGCGCCATAATCGCAACAGGCTTCGTGCAGGTGGCCGGCGTGATGGCCGAAATCGCCGCCTTCCTGGTCGTGGACCGGTGGGGAAGACGTCCCACTCTGCTCACCGGCATAAGCACCATGGCTTTCGCCAACCTGCTCCTGGTCTTCACCTACGGCCTCGGCCTGTCGGCGACGTTCACCCTGATCGGCATCCTCCTCTTCACCATCGGCTTCAGCTTCGGCTACGGCTCGCTCGTGTGGGTCTACGCCTCGGAGAGCTTCCCCGCGCGGCTGCGCACCCAGGGCGGCTCGGCGATGCTGACCGCCGACCTGTTCGCCAACTTTATAGTCGGGGTCGTGTTCCTGAACGCGCTGGGCGCCCTGGGAGGATCTCTGACCTTCGGCATCTTCCTCGCGCTCTCCCTGTTCGCCATCGCCTTCGTCTACACCCTGGCCCCCGAAACCAAGGGACGCCAGCTCGAGGCCATCCGTACCTACTGGTACAACGGCGGCCGCTGGCCCGACGAGACGGAGACGGGAGCGACCCGGACCCAGGCCTGACGTGAGACAAGAAACGAACTGGGGGTCCCGGCGTTGACCGAAACGCGGGTAAGCCTGCATCCGGACACCCCGGCCCTCGTCATCGACGAGCAGAGCATGCAGTGGAACATCCTCGGGATGGCCGGCGTTGCCGGGAGCCGGGGAATAGCCCTGAGGCCCCACGTAAAGACGCACAAGATCCCATCCATAGCCAGGCGGCAGTTGCGGGCGGGCGCGGCCGGAATCACGGTGGCTAAAGCCTCAGAGGCGGAGGTGATGGCTGACGGTGGCCTCGAGAATATCTTTATCGCCTACCCGTTGGTGACGGAGACGAAGATAAGGCGGGCCCTCGGGCTCGCGCGACGTGGTGTACGTATGATCCTCGGCGTCGACAGCATGCGCGGCGCCAGGTTGATGTCCTCCCTGGCAAGAGAAGAGGGCGTCACGGTGGAGGTGCGCCTGGAGGTGGATTCCGGGCTCGGGCGGACGGGGGTGCCCCGCGGGGAGGCCGCGGGCCTGGCGGAGGAGATCTCGGCCCTCGAGAACCTGGATCTCACCGGCATCTATACCTACCGCGGGGCCGTCCTCGATGATGGCTCTCCAACCCTCGATCTCGAAGAGGCGGGCCGCCTCGAAGGCGAGTTCATGGTATCCGTCGCGGAGGAGATCAGGGAGGTCGGGGTACCTGTAGAGGACGTCAGCCTGGGGTCTACCCCGACCGCCGAGCACGCCGCGAAGGTCGATGGCGTCACGGAGATCAGGCCTGGCACCTACGTGTTCTACGACAGGATGCAGGCCGCGTTGGGCGTCTGCTCCCTGTCGGATTGCGCCCTCCGGGTGGTGGCCACCATTGTGAGCAGGCCAAGGCCGGACCTCGCCATCATCGACGGCGGGAGCAAGACCTTCGCAACGGACGTGCAGCCGAGTGTCGCTCCCCTGAACCTGGCGGGGTTCGGCCACGTGGTCGGACATCCCGATGCGGTGCTACAGAGGGTAACGGAGGAGCACGGGATGCTCTCGGTAGGCGAGGACAGCGACCTTGGGGTTGGTGACGTGGTCGAGATCATCCCGAACCACGTGTGCAGCACGGTCAACCTGCACGACGAGGTCTACATGCAGGCCGCGGATGGCAGCGCGGAGAGGGTTGGTGTGGCGGCCCGGGGCATGGTCAGGTAGGGGCGTCTGGTGTTGGATCTCATCTTGCGCAACGGGCGTATCGTGGATGGCACGGGCAACCCCTGGTTCTCCGGAGACGTTGGGATCAAGGACGGTCTCGTGGTCTCCGTAGGCAGGCCGCGCGGCAAGAGCAAGGAGACCATAGATGTCGGCGGGAGGACGATCTCGCCTGGGTTCATAGACGGCCACTGCCACTCCGACCTGATGGTACTCGACCGTCCGGAGAGCAAGATCAAGCTCTCCCAGGGTGTTACCACGGAGGTAGTCGGAAACTGCGGGATGTCACCAGCTCCTTTCTCCCCCCAGAATCTGGACCACCTCAGGACCTACATCGAGCCGGTTCTGGGCACTACGGGGCGGAACTGGTCGTGGGAGACGCTCGAAGATTACATGGAGTGCGTGCGTGGGGCGCGACAGTCAGGGAACGTGGCCACCTACGTTGGTCACGGGACGCTACGCATCGCCGCCATGGGTTTCGAGAACAGGCCAGCCTCCCGCGCGGAGTTAGACAGCATGAAGGGCATGCTCACCGAGGCCCTGCAGGCAGGGGCAATCGGGCTGTCGCTGGGGCTGATGTACACGCCTGGCAGTTACACGTCCAGGGAAGAGCTTGTCGAGTTGTGCTCGATGCTCCCCGAGTATGACGGCCTCCTCGCGACGCACATACGCGGCGAGGGGAGGAGCCTGATCCCCTCCCTCGAAGAGGTCATCTGGATAGCGGAACGCGGCGGTTGCCCCCTGCAGGTGAGCCACCTCAAGGCCGCCGGAAGGAGCAACTGGGGCAACGTGCGGGAGGCGATGGAGCTGCTTGAGGGAGCGAGGTCCAGGGGTCTCGACGTCGCGTGTGACGTCTACCCCTACACAGCCGGCTCGACTTCCATGATCACGCTGTTGCCCCCATGGGCGCTGGAGGGAGGCGTCTCGCGGGCTCTCAAGAGGCTGCGCGACCCGGATTCGCGCAGGAAGATAAGGGAGGACATCGGGCAAGTGCAGGAAGACTGGGACAACCTGATGGCTTCTACGGGCTGGGAAAGCGTTTACGTCTCGTCGCTAGGCGGAGGTCGCGACCCCGAGCTCCAAGGCAAAAACCTGGCGCAGATCGGCGAGGAGCGCGCCATGGACCCCGACGAGTCCATGATGGACTTGCTCCTGGAGCAGGATGGGAAGGTAGCCATGATCTTCTTCCACATGGCTCAGGAGGACGTGAATGATGTCCTCGGGTGGGACCACTCCCTCGTCGCCTCGGATAGCCTCCATTTTCAGGCCGAGAAGCCGCATCCGCGGTCGTACGGCACGTTCCCGCGCGTCATCGCAAGGTGCGTCAGGGAGGACGGGACGCTCACCCTCGAGCAGGCGGTGAGGAAGATGACTTCCTTCCCGGCGCGCAGGTTCCGGCTGGGCAGGCGGGGGATCGTGGCATCCGGCCAGGCCGCTGACCTTGTAGTCTTCGACCCGGAGACCATCTCCGACCGGGCGACCTACGACGACCCCACGAGGTTTCCCGAAGGCATCGACCTCGTTTTCGTTGGGGGGGTAATGACGGTAGAAGGAGGCGTCCACACGGGAGAGCGGGCCGGAAAGGCGATCGTGAGGACCGACGAGGAGGTATAGATGAACAGAGAGACCATTACCGCCGGTAACGCCCCGGAGCCAGCCGGCCCTTACTCCCACGCCGTAGTCGCAAACGGCTTCGTCTACATCTCGGGCCAGGGGCCGATACAACCGGAGACGGGAGAGATGCCGGATTCCTTCGAGGACCAGGTCCGCCTGACGCTGAACAACGTCAAGACCATACTCGAAGCGGCGGGCTCCGGACTGGACCAGGTCGTCAAGGTCAACGCTTACATCACTGACCTCACCCGCTTCGCCGAGTTCAACGAAGTTTACAAAGAGTTTTTCCAGGACGCCCCTCCGGCACGCACCACAGTGGCCACCGCCCTGCTCGGCATGCTGGTAGAGGTCGATTGCGTAGCGATCGTCGAAAGCTGAATCGTCAACCGATCTCGGACGCGAAGACCTCCTCGTCCTCTGCCAGCGTCAGGGCCGGTTCGAAGCGGTAGACCTCAAGCTACTCGTCGAAGGGGTCCTCCCCTCCCTAAGGAGTCGAGCACTCTTGCCTGGTGACTCCCCGCAGCCCACGCGTCTACGGCGGATGGCTTAGAATTACGGTTGGAGAGCTCAGAGTGCCCGAGGACATTAGAGCCAGCGGTATTCCTGTTGCGCGCCCGGAGGCTACACTCACCGCTATTCGGGCGTTACCGGGTGCTGGGCGCCACCTACGGCGTTGGGCTGCACCTCTCGTGCGCCACGAACGTCCGACCCCCCTTCGCCTCTGGTCCCCTGGAACTACGGGATTTCGATCTACGGGCCGAGGCGCGCCAGCGTTCCCGAGGGTACCGTTGCCGGGAAGGACGTCGCGCTGTCCGCGGACATGCTGGAATGCGCCCTGGAGGAGCACGTATGAGGGCGGACTGGACGGGTAAACTGGACGAACCGAGAGGGAGCGGCGTTGGGCACCCCTACCTCGACCGTCGTCGGGCGGGCGCACGATGAGTCCTTACGTCCAGGGCTTACTGTCCCTACTTGAGGCGCACCCCTACCTGTGGCTCTTCCCGCTCACCGTCGTAGAGGGGCCGCTGGTGGCGATGGTGGCGGGATCCATGGTCTCCCTCGGCCTGGTCTCCTGGCCGCTCGCCTACCCGCTCGTGGTTGCCGCCGATCTCCTGGGCGACACCGCCTTCTACCTCCTTGGGCGCTTCGGGCACCGTCCTCAGGTGCGCCGCGCCCTGGGCCGGCTCGGCGTCGAGCGCTCGTCGCTCGATGCGCTCGAAGCTGTCTTCCGTAAGAGGGGAGCACGGGTGCTGGTGGGGGGCAAGCTCACCCACTTCGCGGGCGCGCCGGTGCTCGCTGCCGCCGGCCTGGCCAGGGTCGGCTACGGGCGCTTCCTGCTCTGGAACCTCGTGGCCACAATACCCAAGTCCGCCGCCCTGATGGCCGTGGGCTACCTCTTCGGCTGGCAGGCCGTCCGGTACCTCGACCGCGGCTCCGCCCTCCTGTTGCTGGTCTTGCTGGCCGTGATCGCCTGCCTCGTGGCGTGGAAGTTGTCGACGCGGGATCGTCGAGAGGATTCCCGGAAGGACGACGACCGATGAAGATCATGATCGCCAACGACACCTACCCCCCTGACGTGAACGGCGCCGCCTACTTCACCAGGCGCCTGGCGGAGGGGCTCGCCGACAGGGACCACGAGGTCCACGTGCTCTGCCCTTCCAGGAACCTGCGTAACGGGGTGATGGAGCGAGACGGGGTGCTCGAGCACAGGGTCCGCTCGTTGCCCGTGCCCTTCCACGAGGGCTTCCGCTTCTCCCCGCCGCCCTTCCTACGCCGGCGCGTCCTCGAGGCGGTGGAGCGTACCCGACCCGACGTGGTGCATGCCCAGGGCCACCTGTTCGTGGGGCGCGCCCTGATCCGGGCCGCCAGGCAGCTCGGCGTCCCCGTGGTCGCCACAAACCACTTCATGCCCGACAACCTCGTCTTCTACCTCCATCTGCCCGAGATGCTCGATAAGAAGGTGACGGAGTGGGCATGGCGCGACTTCTCCCGCGTTTTCGACCAGGCAGACGTGGTCACAGCCCCGACCCCCTTCGCCGCGAACCTCGCCGAAGAGAAGGGCGTCCATGGTCCCGTCCTGTCCGTCTCGTGCGGTATGGACCTCTCCCGCTTCAGCCCGACCAACGACGGGTACGCCTTCAAAACGAGGTACGGCGTTCCCGAACGACCCACCATCACATACGTCGGCAGGCTAGACGCCGAGAAGCACGTGGACGAACTCATAAGGGCCATGCCGCTGGTGAGGAGGTCCGTTGACGCGCAGCTCGTGGTAGTGGGTGATGGGCACGAGCATGCCAACCTGGTCTCGCTCGCCAGGGGACAAGGAGTGGAGAATTGCGTCACCTTTACCGGCTTCGTTGCCGACGGAGAACTCCCCGCAGCCTACGCGGCGGCGGACGTGTTCTGCAATGCCGGCACGGCCGAGCTGCAGAGCATCGTGACGATGGAGGCGATGGCCACGGGAAAGCCCGTGGTCGCGGCGAACGCGAGGGCGCTGCCCTTGCTCGTCCACGACGGCGAGAACGGCTACCTCTTCGAGCCCGGCGACGTGAGGGGACTGGCCTCGCGGCTGGCCGAGTTGCTTCCCGACAAGGGCGAGCAGACGAGGATGGGTCGGGAGAGCCTCAGGATCGTCGCCCGCCACGACATCGGGATCACCCTCACCACTTTCGAGGGGCTCTACGAGGCACTCTCGTTGCTGGGCGGGGTCGCCCCGGTCCCATCGGACGCTCCCACCCGAGCCCTCTCCGCCATCGGCGGCCAAAGTGCTATGCCGAACCGAAGCGCCGCGTCACGCGACGGGACTTGATGGGTAAGTGCGCGCTATGACGTGCCTGGCGCGAGCCGCATCAACTCTTCCGGCATTCTGACGGGTTTGTTCGTCGCCAGATCGATGCAGGCGTGGCGCGTGTGGCCCATGACGAGCAGGTCCCCGTCGCGCAGCACCTCGTAGTCGAAGCGGAGCGAGACCCTGCCGAGCTCGGCAAGCGTCGTGCGGAGCGTCAGCTCGTCGTCGAAAAAGGCGGGACGATGGTAGTGGAGGAGCGCCTCGACGACGACGAGGCCGCGGCCGCGTCGTTCCATCTCCCTGTAGGATTGGCCCGTGGAGCGCAGCCACTCGACGCGGCCGACCTCGAAGTATGAGAGGTAGGTGGCGTTGTTGACGTGGCCCTGGGCGTCGATCTCGGCGTAGCGGACCCGTATTTTGGTCTCGTCGTGGACTATCTTCCCTCGAACTGTGGCCTGCGCTTCTCGCCGAAGGCCGTCATGCCTTCGACGGCGTCCCTGGTAGAGAAGAGCAGGGCGAACTGGTCTGTCTCGTACTCCAGGCCACTAACGAGGTCCACGTCGAGCGCCCGGTTCGCGGCGGTCTTGGCGTGCCTGACGGCGAGCGGGGCGTTGGCGGAGATCTCCGCCGCCAACTCTCTGGCCGCGCTCAACGCCTCGCCCCTGCCGACGACGCGGTTGGCAAGCCCTATCTCACGCGCCTCTTCCGCGCCTATGCGGCGGCCGGTAAAGATGAGCTCCTTCGCGAGAGCAGGACCGATCAAACGCGGCAGCCGCTGGGTGCCGCCGAGACCAGGCAAAATACCGAGCCCGACCTCGGGAAAGCCGAACGTCGCGTTCTCCGAAGCGATGCGTATGTCGCAGGCGAGCGCCACCTCGCACCCCCCGCCCAGGGCGTGACCGTTAACGGCGGCGATCGTCGGAATCGGGCTCCTATCCAGGAGAGCCATCGCGGCGTGCCCGATCTCCGAAAAGCGCTTCGCATCGATGGGGTCCATCACGCTCATAGCCCGAATATCCGCCCCCGCGATAAAGGCCCGCTCCCCGGCCCCCGTCACGATGATCGCCCGCGGTGCCTCGACCTCGAGCTCCAGAAGCGCCTGACCTATCTCCTCGATCACCTGCCCGTCAAGCGCGTTCAACTTCTCCTGGCGGTCGACGGTAAGAACTGCGACGCCATCCTCAAGTTCCACTTTAACGTAATCCACCTGCCTCCCTCCGGTTTGCGGCTTTCAGCACGGCGCCTGGCGGCGCCTTGTCAGCACGCTCAGGCTGACGCCTTCGCTTGTCAGCACGCTTCGGCTTCGCCTCGCTTTCAGCATTTCAGCCAGTTTAGGGTTCGTGTGTGCCTCTCTTTGCTGACCTGCTGACAAGCCGCCCTGAAGGGCGGCGTGCCGACAAGCGGAGCCCGAAGGACGCAGCGTGCTGACAAGGCGCCGCTAGGCGCCGTGCTGACTAGCTAGCAGGCACCGCCTGCCTCACGTACTCTACAGCTTTCTTTGTCGGTGTTCCTGGGGTGAAGATTTCGCCGACGCCGAGTTCTTTGAGCTTGGTGATGTCTTGATTGGGGATGGTGCCGCCGACGAAGACGAGAATGTCTTCGGCTTCGTTCTCTTCGAGGAGCTCGATTATGCGGGGGACGAGGGTCATGTGGGCGCCGGAGAGGATGGAGATGCCGATGGCGTCGGCGTCCTCCTGGATGGCCGCCTCGACGACCTGCTCGGGGGTCTGGTGGAGGCCGGTGTAGATTACCTCCATCCCGGCGTCGCGCAGGGCGCGGGCGATGATCTTGGCCCCCCTGTCGTGGCCGTCGAGGCCTACCTTCGCGACTACCACCCTTATAGTGCGTGCCATTTGTCCCCCATTTCTTTATCTGCTTCTTAGCTCGCGCAGGTTGTCCCAGAGGACGTAGAGGCCGACTACTAGCACTGTCGCGACGACCAGTTGCCAGAAGAACTGGTAGACGAGTACTAGCGTGGCCACAACGGCGAGCCCGATGTTGGCGCTGACCACGAGGTTGACGAGGCGGCCCCTGAAGCCAGCCTCCACGAAAGCGAAGAAGGCGATGCTGAAGACCAGCATAGAGATGAGGTGTTGCCTCTCGAAGAGCGCGATCACCACGAAGCTGATGATCATGAGGCTTACGCTTACGGCGGCCCAGAACTCTGCCACCCTGCTAGTCCTCAGCTCGTCTTCGGAGGCCGGCGTGTGGGCGCGTACGATGTGGGCGCGCACGGGGTCGCGCTCGCCGGCCTCGAGTCGCCCGGCGTACTCCAGGAGCGATTGGGAGACGGCCTCGTCGGTGGCGAGTCTGGCCCTGAGGCTGTCTATCTCCGCGGAGAGCTGGGCGACGCGGTTCGTGCCCTGGGCGCGGGGCACGTCGAGGTGGGATTTGTCGCGCATCGCGGCGATACCGGCGCCGAGCTTCTTGAGCTCCCGGCTCTTTTCGTCGATCTCGGCCCGCAAAGTTTCGCAACGTGCGACGATGTCGTCTCTCTCTTCGAGGACGGCCTCCACCGACTCGGTCGGGGAGGGCACCTTGTCGAGGCCGGCCCAGCCTACGGGGTCGTACCAGGGGCGGGCGACGGTCTTGTCGCGGTTGTACATCGGGCCGGCGGGGGCGTCCTCGCCCTCGAAGGGGTCCCTGGCGTAGAGGCCCCACAGCCCACGGTAGCCGGAGACCCAGTCAGGGATGGGGTGGTCGAGGAGCCTGGGCTCGTCCCACGCCCTGTCTCCCCCCTCCCCCACGCTGAGGCCGTCCCCACGAGCGTAGTCAACGAAGGGGATGCTCAGGTAGCCGGACCCGTCGTTGACGCCGTCCCCGACGTACTGGCCTAGCCTGGTCTTCCAGAATGACCGGAGCCAGCTCGTCATCCTCGCTATAGGGCCTGGCAGGGGCACGGTAAGTTCCGTCAGGTACTCGCCCTGGGCGAAGTAGCTCGCGTGGGAGCCGGCGCCGACGAAGATTACGGGGTGGTCCCCCACCTTCACGACCTCAGGGTCGTCCCAGCGGCGACGGAGGTTGTCGCCCGTGTAGTTGTGGGCCGCGTAGGCCACCCACTCGGGTTTTATCTCCCCGCTATCCGACTCGGAGAGGTA
>JBKPSF010000198.1:0-2680 GCA_046734875.1 Actinomycetota bacterium
AAGACGGTGATGACGGGCAGGAATTTCGCCCTGGACCCCGTGGCCGGCACCTTCGTATCGATGGGGCGCTTCACCTTCATCAACGACCCCACCGATACTACCAACGTCGTACCGGTGTCGGGCGAAGGCCGCATGATCGACGTCTGCGCGCTCTTGTCGTAGACGGCGACAGGGGGTCGGCGACCGTCTTGCCGACCCCCTCCTGTGCAAAGGAGGGACAGGCGGTGAGCCATCTCGAAGACGCCGCTTCGTGGTACTCGCCCGGGAGGAGGTGCTGGTACGGAGTGTTCGCCCCGCGGCGCCTAGTACCTGGCGAGCCGGAGCGGCAACCCGGCGCGAGCACGCCGTTCCCGACCATATTCGGTCGCACCGGAGGAGCCACGGAGACCAGTAAGGACGGCGGGATGGGGACCCCCTTCGCGTTGGTAGCGACGGGTGCCAACGATCCGATTAGTAAGGGGTGAGACGGAGATGGGACTCGAGGACCCTAGCGCAGCGCGCGAACCTTCGCGGATCGTCGTGGCTGACGACCATCCCCTCTTCAGGTCCGCTATCAGGGAGAAGCTGGAGGCCGGTGACCGTGTGCAGGCGGCCGTGCGGGCCGTGGAACGCGGCCTGCTGGACGAGCAAAAGGGAGACTGACGTGCTATCTCCCGATGTTACCCGCCTGCTTGGGTGGACCAGTTGGACCGGGTCCAGTTGGTCCACGAGGGTCACCCATGGTAGCCCTAAAGGCTCACGAGAAAGGACCAGTAGGCCGATGTGCAGGGACTTGGGGTGAGGCACACTCGGTCATGTCGCGACGAACGGGGCGGTTCCTTGCCTGACCAGGTAGGGTCCTCGCCTCAAGACAGCGGGAGGAAAGGAGGAAGGGCGATCAGGACGAATCTAATGTTTGCTCTCTCTTAGGCTCGCAACGAGAGACATAGGATACGGATGTTACTGACAAAGGGCGTTGTGAGTCCAACCTTACTCCTCACCCCGCCCTACCTACGGAAGGGGAGTCTCACATGAGACGCACCATAGTGTTGTTGGCCGCCATGGCCCTAAGCCTGCTGGTGGCAAGCGGTGTTGCACAGGCTGGTTCGATTGCCGTCGATACGAGCCCGGGAACCGCGGCACCTCCGCCGACGCTCGGGCCTTACACCATGACGCCTTTCGCGGCTGATGGCAGGCCGCTGGGCGATCCGGTGACGGACGTCGCGGCGCCCGCAGGGGCCGCGGGTTCCCTCCAGTTCGATCGGCCTCTGACTCACTCGAGGATCGGGAGCGGCTGGGCGACTTGGAGCCACGGCTACACCGGTGATGTGTACTGGACGGACTCTTCGGATCGGGTCGTGATGACACTGCCGGCGAACACCCAAGCCTTTTACTTCTATGCTGAACCCAACGACCAGGCCATTCACGACGTGACGGCGACGGCGAGCGACGGTACCACATCCGGTCCGGTTAAGGTGAACGGCCTCTATGGGGCGCAGTATTACGGCTTCTACACTACGGATGGAACTACTCTTAGCACCATAACGGTAGACGCTGACCCTACTGCTTTCTACCGCGGTTTTGCTATCGGTGAGTTCGGTATAGCTGTCGACACCACCCCGCCCAAGGTCGCGAGCACCAGCCCGGCCAACGGCGCGACGAAGATAGCCCCTGGAGTCAACGTCACGGCCATCTTCTCCGAGGCTATGGATGCTACCACCACCGACGGCGATCCGAGCACCATCGACGGCACGACCTTCAAGCTCATGAAGGCGGGTACGACCATCGCGATAGGGGCCGTAGTGACCTACGACGCGACCACCAACAAGGCGGTACTCAACCCGAACGCCAACCTAAAGCTCGGGACCAAGTACAAGGCGGTTGTGACTACCGGGGCGCAGGATGCGGCGGGCAACCGGCTCGACCAGGACCAGGACCCCTCCAACGGCTTACAGAAAAAGGCGTGGACCTTCACCATCAGAAAGTAGTTCTCCGAAGCGAAGGAGTTTTGGGGGGTCGGGGTTTGCTCTCAAGAGCGACCCCGGCCCTTCCTCTACTTCTTGCCCTTATTCACCCGAGTGCTTGGAAGAGGATTCTCGGTAGCTGGTATGCAGGATGCCGCATAGCCCCGCTCGCCGGCCACCCTATGGTCGGCCTGAAACCCCTCGGCTCCTCGAGGTCGACCACTACGTGTTGCACGTGCGCATATAGGTGTGCTGGGGCGCAAACGCGACATCCCGTTAGGACGCCGGGAGGGGGATGGGTGGCAGGAGTTTACGGGGGCGGTCGATTGCCGAAGGCCCGGCCGTCCAGACGTCGATGTGCGTACAAGCCGGTTGCACAGCTTCTCCCCTCGAGGCGGCCCTCCTTCCCTCATGGGACGGTTCCTCGGCTACAGCGGCAATTGAAGCGCCTTTGTGAGGAACTCCAAGCGTGTGGCTCGGGACCGGCATAGGAACAAGGGTTCCTTCGGCGCTATGGCCAGGGGCGTGCAACCAGTCGCCGTGTCCCATGCGGCGCACGCAGTCCCTACGCTCATTCCCAGCATCATCGCCATCAAGGCCACAACCGACATCAACACCAGGATTCAAGTGCCTGATCCTCACGCTTCCCTGGCCATCGACACGAAGAGGTACTCGTCACCGCTCGTGTGGTGCAGGTACTCGTGCCCTCGACGAAAGCCCGCCCGCTCGTAGACCCT
>JBKPSF010000199.1:0-2707 GCA_046734875.1 Actinomycetota bacterium
CGTAGAACGAGCAGGCCGGCCAGTCGACCGCCACCCCGTAGCCCGCGAGGAACCCCTCCCAGTCCGCCTCCTCCCCGGCGGGGTCGGCGGCGGCCTCCCAGAACCCGACGTGCTCCGGGTTCCGGAAGACCTCGCTCAGGCTGTAGCTCGGGCCGAAGCCCAACTCCTCCAACGCCGCCTTCAGGGACGTCGTCCCCGTGCGACCGAAGCCAGCCCCTATTACCCTCATGCGGCCACTCTACACCACGCGAAGTTCGTGGAACCCAAAAGAGGCGAAGTTCAGACAACACGGCGTCCCCTCGACGCGCCGTGTCACATGCGCAAAACACCACGAGACTTGGTATCCTGAATTATACGAACGTCAGTGATGCTATGGGAGGCACTTTGCGTAGCGCAGAGGTTCGAGCATCTGCTGGACGCCCACAGGCGGCCGGACGGGAGCCGCTGGACGGGTCAGCAGCTCGACGAGGCCACGGGCGGCGTGGTGACCCGCTCCTACGTCACCAACCTCCGCTAGGGTAGGATAGAGGATCCCGGCTACGAGAAGATGAGGGCGATAGCCAAGGCGATGGGTTTCGCGCCGGAGGCATGGTTCGACGAGGACGCCGTCGGCGAGCCGCTCGGACGGAGCGACGATAGCCGTGGCGTTGCCGGAAGGATCGAGCACCTCTTCGATGCCATCAGGAACCCGAAAACGGGAGAGCCTTACACAAACGCAGAGGTTGCTCGCATGACGCTCGGCGGCCTTTCGGAGGATGATATCGAGGGCATCAGGACAGGTGAGATCCCCGATCCGACCGTGGGCCAGGTTGTTGCGCTCGCGGGTATCTTTGGCGTGGAGCCCTCATACCTGTTGGACCGGGGCGAGCCGGTGTTCGACAAGCAGCTCGTAGAGGCCTTGCGGGACGAGACGATCCGGGAGGCTACCCGCGAGATCTCGCGCCTGCCCGAGCGGGAGAGGCGCTTGTGCTGGGGATCGTGCGCCAGTTCGACGGTGCAGAAAGGGCCGGCCCTCCCCCTAACTCAGGGGAGTCGGTTGATCGAGAAGCTGCTGCCCGCTAAGCGTACCCCAGCCACCCACACTTCTTTCGAATGTGGTATTTCTGCTTCGTCAACCGTCCAGAGCACAAACCACCGTCCCGTGAGCTTCAAGATCCTCATCGCGGAGAACGGCGCGCGCCGAATCGAGTTGGCTGGGGCCTAGGGAAAGAGGATGCGTCAGGCACGGCTCGGTAAAGAGGGTGGCGTCGGCCGTCGGTGAGGGTTCCATGGACGTACGGATGGTGCACGAACACCTAGGCGGAACATAGACGAGCACACCCCGTGGCGATCTTCGGCCGACGGGTAAAGCGCGAGCAGCACCCGTGCGGCACCCTCGTCGATCTGTCCCTTAGCGAGCGCCGCGTAGCGACTGACCTGGCCACGGTGGCGGGTACGAGGCTCAGATGGACGGGAGACGGTACCTGGCCCGCAGCGAGGATAGCGTCGGTGAAGCCAAAGAGGGCGTCTTGCCCGCGGCGCATCGCGCCGTGCAACCGCTCGCGAAATCCTTGTAGCGCCGTTAGGGGCTACAACGCTCGGTCGAGGCCCGTCATCTCCTGTCCCCGGGGCCGGATAGATGCGCTCGCCGACGAACCGCACCCTTACGCCGCCGCGCCGACTGCTGCGGCAACCTCCTCGGCCACGAGGGAGTGGTTAACGAAGAACGCCGCGTTGGCCCCGGAGGCCGCGGCAAGCAGCGCGCTCTGGACGGCGTTGCCCACGTCACCGGCGACGTACACCCCCGCCACGCTTGTCTGCCTCGTCGTCGGGTCGCCCTTCACGCCGGCCGGCGCCTGGCCCATCGGGCCGATCTCGCAGCCGAGCATCTTGGCCAACTCGGAGCCCTGGCGCTGGGGCGGCACGTAGAAGAGGCCCTCGCGCCCCAGCGAGGAACCGTCCTCGAAGTGGATGCGCCTCAAGCCTCCGGCCGCTCCGCCCTGGTCGCCTTCCAGGTACGAGATCCTCTCTTCCCTCACGGGTATGTCGAGGGCGCGGAGCGTCCGTCGACCTTCTTCGTTGAGGTTCGCAGGGCCGTCGGTCAGGAGCACGAGGTCGCGGCTCCAGTTGCGGATGAAGGCAGCGCGTTGTGCCGCCCCCTCGCCGGGGTTGAGGACCGCGAGCGGTCTGTCGCGCACCTCCCAGCCGTGGCAGTAAGCGCAGTGGTAGACGCCCCGGCCCCAGAGCTCCTCGAAACCCGGCTTCTCGGGCAGCTCATCGACGACTCCGGTCGCGAGCACGAGCTTGCGAGCCCTCACGAGTGCCCCGTCGTCCAGGATCACCTCAAAGCCGCCGTTTTCACCGCTCGCGCCGGTGACCCGCGCGGGGCGTACCTCGACGCTTGGGTAGGGCTCCAACTGCTCCCGACCTATCTCGAGTAACTCCTCCGGCGCGATCCCGTCTCGAGAGAAAAAGCCATGGACGCCGGAAGAAGGGGCGTTGCGTGGCTTACCGGCGTCCAGTACCAGCGTCCGCCTGCGCGAGCGGCCCAACACCAGCGCGGCCGGTGAGTCCAGCAGGGCGTACCACCTCGCCGCCTGAGCCCTCAAGCGGCGCCGTACCAGAGTAGGAGGCGAACTAGCGGGCCTTGGTAGGGAAACGCCTCACCTTTGCCGACCATCCCTATTATCCTCGCGGCCAATATTAGGCCTATGGCGAAGGTCTGGGT
>JBKPSF010000200.1:0-2619 GCA_046734875.1 Actinomycetota bacterium
GCGTCGTCCAATGAGAAGCCCTCGACGAACTCGCCGCGGTACGCCTCGGCAGCAGCCCGAAGTCCCGCTAACACCTCCAGGTGCGCGCCGCGGTCGAGGTGGTCCACGCGGGGGTTGGAGCGCGCCAGGGTATGGGCGGCCCCCAGGGTGTGGAGGTCGAGGTCCAGGTCGGGGCCGAACGCCAGACCCACGGAGTCGCCCTCGGTAAAGAGATAGGGCCTTTCAGAAGGCTTGGCGGCCTCTTCGAGCGACTTGCGCAAGCCGGAAAGTGCGCTCCTCAGCGCTGCTCGTCCGTGCGCCTCGTCGCTTCTGGGCCACAACAGCTCGATGATCTCGCCCCGGCGGCGTTCACCGCCCTCTGCGGCAAGGTAGGCCAAGAGGGCGAGCGCCTTACGGGCCCGAAACCTTACGGGCCTTCCGCCGTGTCGGACCTCCGGCGGGCCGAGTAATTTCAGGCTGAGCTTACCCACCTCTACTCTCGCAGCGACCCCGGTATCGCGCGGTCAACGCTTTCCCGAGTTTCACTCTACCACCGCCACCAGAGAATCGGAAATCCTCGTCGGCCGGATCGGGTACCTCCTGCCCGCAAGAGGCATGCACATCGTCCGCCATCACGTTCTCGTCACGTTCTCATCACGCCGTAGCAGCATCATGACAAAAATGCCGGCCGTCTGGGTCCCGGCGAGCGCTTGGGACGTTGCCCTGCGGCGGTGAATGACAGTATGGAGAGGAGTTTCCTGCACATGCCAGCGATGACTTTCGTAGCGCCCCTCCTGCCGGGCAAAGAGGAGGAGTGGCGCCGCTTCGTGCAGGAGGTGTTCGAGGAGCGCTTGTCCGAGTACGAGCGACTCAGGCAGCGCCTGGGCATCCGCAACGAATCGGTGTGGCTGGCGCGAACGAACGCGGGCGAGACAGTGGTAGCGCATCTGGAGGCCGAGGCTCCCGAGCGGGTAGCGCCAGCGCTGACGACCTCCACAGACCCATTCGATGTGTGGTTCAAGGAGCGGCTCCTGGTATTCCATGGGCACGCTCTCGTACGCGTGCCAAAAAGGTTGGCCGCCAGGCTGATCTTCGCTTACCCGGATGGTTACGAGGCCCGTCCAGGTGCAACGGAGCCGGAGTCGTCATAATCCATAGGTGAACGATCTGCTGTGGCTACCGCTGGAGCGTAAAGCTGAAGCGGGAGCCCTCACCGAGGCGGCTTGCGACTTCGATCTTGCCGCCGTGCGCCTCAACGAGCCCTCGGGCTATGGCCAGCCCTAAGCCAGCCCCCGAATCATCTCCTGTCTCGAGTGCGGCCCTGGACCTCTCGCCCCGGAAGGAACGTTCGAAGACGCGTGGAAGATCCTCGGGAGCGATTCCCTCTCCGGTATCGGCGACCTCCACCCGTACCACATTATCTTCGGGTTCTGCTCTGAGGAACACGGTACCGTCGGAGGGCGTATGGCGCAGGGCGTTGGAGACCAGATTGTAGAGTACCCGCTGAAGCTTGGAAGCGTTCGCGACTACGGGGTCTACCTCTGGAGCAATTTCTCCCACGAGCCTCACCCCTCGACGCTCGGCCTCGGGACCGAAACTCGATAGTGTGTCTGAGACGAGGTCGCGGAGGGAGATCTCCTGCAGCTCCAGTTGCAGCACGCCGGCGTCGATCCGAGCGAGCTCGAAGAGGTCATCGACGAGCTTGCCGAGTTTCGCGAGCTCGCCCCTGGCAGATGCGAGGTAGCGGGCACTGGTATCGGGATCATCGACGACACCATCCGCGACCGCCTCTATGAGGGCCCGGGCGGAAGCCAAGGGGGTGCGCAGATCGTGGGATACGGCGGCGACGAGATCCCGACGCACCTCGTCCGCCTCGCTTTCGCGCATCCTGGCTTGCTCGAGGGCCACCGCCATGCCGTTGAAGTCTTCGGCCAGGGCGGCCAGCTCGTCGTACCCTTCGACCTTCACCTTTGCGCCCAACTCTCCTTTGGCGAGCCGAGCGGTGCCTAGTCGCAGCCGTTCGACGCGGCGCGCCAGGGGTACCGCAGCGCGCAGGCTGAAACCGATCGCTAGCAAGGCGGCGAAAAGTACCATCGTAAGCAGGATGGAGAGGTCGTGGGAGGAGATGAACATAGCCCCAGAGCCGGCGATCACCATCCCGCCGAGCAGTAGGCTGCCGAGGAGCGCCGCGACCGCTAGCTGAGCGCGCACGCCTCCGAGGCGCTCCAACACCGCCGGGCGCAGCAAGACCAATGCTGCCAGCCCTCCTGCGCCCCCGACGCCGAGGAGCAAAACACCTACCGCAGGGAGGTCGGCTGTCGGTACGCCAAACAGGGTTGCGGCGCACACCAGAGTGATCGCCAACGCGCCGGCAAAGAACAATAGTGCTACTGCTACACCCCGAAACTTCCTCCCCATCAGCCGACGAACCTGTACCCCACGCCCCACACCGTTTGCAGGTAACGCGGATGTGCGGGGTCGGGCTCGATCTTCTCGCGTAGCCTCCTCATGTGCACGGTGACGGTGCTGGTGTCGCCGGCGAAAGCGTATCCCCAGACCGTCTCCATCAGCTCGTCTCGTGTGTACACCCGCCTGGGGTGAGACGCCATGTGGTGCAGCAAATCGAACTCTCGAGCCGTG
>JBKPSF010000201.1:0-3089 GCA_046734875.1 Actinomycetota bacterium
GGACGACGCGGCCGCGGTTCTGCGGGCGCTCGATATGCCCCCCGCCCACGTCGCCGGCTTCTCGATGGGGAGCGCGATCGCGCAGGAGCTGGCGATTCGCCACCCCGAGCTTATCCGTAGCCTCGTCCTGAACAGCACCTATGCCCGTCCCGATGCGCTGTTTCGCTCACAGCTCGACTTCTGGCGCTGGCTGCCGGAGGCCGCGCCGAGCGAGCGTGCCTTCTTCGAGGCCTTCTTCACCTGGGTCTACACTCCGCGCGCGCACGCGGATGGCTCGGTGGCCGAGATCGTCGAGGAGGCGCTGAGTTTCTCGCACGGGCAGCCGGCCGAGGCCTTTCAAGCCCAGGTCGACGTATGCCGCGCGCACGACACGGCCGACCGCCTCTCGCAGATCGCCGTGCCCACGCTGGTGCTGGCGGGGGAGTTCGACGTCATACTGCCGCCCCGGTTCGGCCAGGCTGTCGCCGATGCGATCCCCGGCGCCCGCTTCGAGGTACTGCCCGGCGAGGCTCACCAGCCCTTCCAGGAGGTCCCCGACGAGTGGAACGCCCGCGTCGACGCCTTCTGGCGGGAAGTCGAGGCCAGGGACTGGGGCTCTGGTGGTCGGCGCGTTAGGGGCCGCGAAGGCGTCTTCGGGGAAGAGGCGTATTCGTAGCTCAGTAACCCGTCCCATGGCAGGATAAATCTTTGGAGAGAGTGAGAGGAGAGAACATGGCAGAGGTGCGAGTCATCACGCTTGCGGGGGCGGAGTCCGCACTCGATGAAGCAACGGTAGAACGGTTTGGAACGAGGTTGAGCGGCGATTTTCTCCGTCCCGGCGATGCCGAATACGAAGAAGCCAGGCTGCTCTGGAACGGCGTGATCGACAAGAAGCCCGCCCTCATCGTTCGCGCGGCGGACGAGACCGACGTCATCGACTCGGTGAACTTTGCCCGCGCGAACGGCCTGCTCCTGGCGGTGCGCGGGGGTGGTCACAACGTCGCAGGCACGGCCAGCGCCGACGGCGGCCTGGTCGTTGACCTCTCTGCCATGAAGGAGATAGAGGTAGATCCAGAGCGGCGCACGGTACGCGCCGGAGCGGGTCTCACGATAGGCGAGCTCGACGGGGAGACGCAGCGGCACGGGTTGGCGACGCCGATGGGCGTGGTCTCAGAGACCGGCATCGCGGGCCTTACCCTGAACGGCGGCATGGGCCACCTCAGGCGCAAGCACGGCCTCTCTTCCGACAACCTCGTCTCCGTGGACGTGGTAACCGCCGACGGAGGCTTCCTGACGGCGAGCGAGGAGGAGAACGCTGACCTGTTCTGGGCCATCCGCGGCGGAGGCGGCAACTTCGGCGTGGTCACATCCTTCGAGTACAGGCTGCACCCCGTGGGCCCGGAGGTAATGTGCGCCTTCGTGTTCTACCCCGGTGATCTCGCAAAAGAGGTGCTGCGCTCCATCGAGGCGTACATGGCAGAAGCCCCTGATGAGGTAAGCCTCCTGAGCTTTTTGGGCCGGGTCCCCGGCGTCGAGGACTTCCCGGAGGAGCGCCACGGCGAGCAGTTCGTCGCGTTCCTGGCGGTGTACGCCGGCCCCGTCGAGGAGGGCGAGGAGGTACTCAGGCCGCTGCGGGAGCTGGGGGACCCGATCGTGGACTTCAGCGGACCTATGGCCTACACCGAGGTCCAGAAGCTTCTCGACGAGGACTACCCTGACGGGTGGCGCTACTACTGGAAGTCTGTGAACGTCGACGGGTTGGACGACGCGGTGATCGAAGCCCTCATCGAGCACGCCGAGGCCGCCCCCTCCGACCACTCGACCATAGACGTGTGGTTCCAGGGCGGGGCCATGGGCCGCGTCGGTGCAAACGAGAGCGCCTTCGGCGACAGGAGCGCGCCGATCCTGCTCGGCATCGAGGCGAACTGGGAGGCTGGGGAGGACGAGGCCAACATAGCCTGGGCCAGGGGTTGTTACGCCGACCTGCGGCACTTCTCCGGCGGCGGCGTCTACCTCAACTTCCCCGGCTTCCTCGAAGAGGGGCAGGGCCTGATGCGCGACGCCTACGGCGAGAACTACGAGCGCCTGGTCGCCCTCAAGAACAAGTACGACCCGGCCAACCTCTTCCGCATGAACCAGAACATAAAGCCTACGGCCTGAACTACAGATTCGAAAGGGAGGAACGAGATGGAGATGCGGGAGATGGATCAGCAACGAGCCGAGGCCTTCGCGGGGCGTATGATCGGGGCTCTGAACGAGGGGGCCATCGCGGTCATGACGAGCATCGGCCACCGCACTGGCCTCTTCGACGCGATGTCAGATCTTCCCTACTCGACGAGCGGGGAGATCGCCATCGCTGCGGGCCTTGACGAGCGCTACGTGCGCGAGTGGCTCGGCGCGATGACCGTAGGCGGGATAGTGGAGCACGACCCCGAAGACAATAAGTACTACCTCCCCCCGGAGCACGCCGCCTTTCTCACCCGCGCGGCCTCACCCGACAACATCGCCGTCAGCGCCCAGTTCATCTCGGTTATGGGATCCGTGGAAGACGAGATCGTCGAGGTCTTCCGCCGCGGCGGGGGCGTGCCCTATTCATCCTACCCGCGCTTCCACGAAGTAATGGCCGAGGACAGCGGACAGACTGTGGTAGCCGCGCTGTTCGAGCACATCCTTCCACTAGTGCCTGGCCTGATCGAACGCCTCGAAGACGGCATCGAGGTCCTCGACGTGGGAAGCGGCAGCGGCAGGGCGCTCAACCTCCTGGCCCGCGCCTTCTCCAACAGCCATTTCACCGGCTACGACATCTCCGAAGAAGGCGTGCTCAGGGCCATAACCGAGGCCAAGGAGCACGGCTCGACCAACGTCCGCTTCGAGGTCAGGGACGCCGCGACCCTCGACGAGGGAGAGCGCTACGATCTCATCACCACCTTCGACGCGGTCCACGACCAGGCCAACCCGGCGGCTGTCCTGAGCAATATTGCCAGGGCGCTCAAAGACGACGGCGTCTACCTCATGCAGGATATCGCGGGCTCGAGCCACGTCCATAACAACCTCGATCACCCGCTGGGACCTGTCTCTTATACACATCTCCGAGCCCACGAGACTTAATA
>JBKPSF010000202.1:0-2504 GCA_046734875.1 Actinomycetota bacterium
CCTTATCTCGAGGAGCGAAGGGAGACAAAGATGGATGAGCTAAGCATGGCGACCGGTGAGAGCCCGGTGCTGCCTGGATTGCGCGGAGTAGACCACATCGGCATCACCGTGCCCGACATGGAGCAGGCAACCGCCTTCTTCGTCGATGTGCTCGGCTGCGAGCTGCTCTACGAGCGCGAACCTCCAGGTGATGACACCCCGCGGGACCGGCTCGGCGTGCCTGCGGGCAGTCGCATCCGGGACGTTCGCTTCTTGCGCTGCGCCAACGGCGCGAACATCGAGCTCTTCGAATTCCACTCACCCGACCAGCGCGAGGAGTTCCCGAGGCCGAGCGACGTCGGGATACAGCATCTGGCAGTCTACGTCGACGACCTGGACGCTTCGGCCGAACACCTGCGTCGCAACGGGGTGAAGCTGATGTCCGGCCCCAACCCCTTGCCAGGGCCGGAGGCCGGGGAGGGCAACCGATTCATCTATGCTAGGACGCCGTGGGGCCTGACAGTCGAGCTGATCAGCTACCCGTCACCAATGGCCTACCAGCAGCGCAGCGAAGCCCGCCGCTGGAGGCCCAAGCAAGCCGATCGGTAGCCGCAGAACCTGCCGTTTCCGACTGAGGGCGTGGAAGGAGGGCTTGGGAAAGTTTGTGTGGCCCCGATTCCTCCCGCAAAGTACGGTTTGACGACCTCGCGACGACGATGGTAGGTTTGTGGACGAAGCGTGTCCATTGGGGCAAAACACCCGCAAGCATGGAGATCGGGGAGAGGGAGGGAGCTTGATGGAGGCAGCGGGAGGGTTGGGGAGGTTGCGGGGAAAGACAGCCGTGGTCACGGGGGCGGCGAAGGGTATCGGCAAGGCGACCGCGGAACTCTTCGCCAGGGAGGGGGCGCAGGTCGTGATCACGGACATCGACGAAGCCGGCCTCTCAGGGCTACAGGAGCGCCTGCCCGGCTCCGAGGCCGTTGTCGGCGACGTCTCGAAGGTGGAGGACGCGCGGCGCATGATCGATGGTGCCGTCGAAAGGTTCGGGCGCATCGACGTGCTCGTGGCCAACGCGGGCATCATCCCCCTGAACAACGTCGTCGATGCCACGGTGGAAGACTGGGACCACGTGATGGCCGTGGACGGAAGGGGCATGTTTCTTACCTGCAAGTTCGCCGTCGAGGCCATGCTAGGGCAGGAACCTCCTGGTGGTTCCATCGTCTGCCTCTCATCCATCTCGGGCCTCGCCGGTCAGGCGCAACAATCCACCTACGGCCCCGCCAAGTTCGTAGCCTCCGGCATCACCAAACACCTCGCTGTCGAGTGGGCCGCAAAGGGCATCCGCGTAAACGCCGTGGCGCCAGGCACGATAGCCACCGAAGCCGTCGTCGACCTGCCAGAGGAGTACGTAGCTCCCATGAGAGAAGCACACCCAATAGGAAGGCTAGGCGAACCGTCAGAAGTGGCAAACGCCATACTGTTCCTCGCCTCGGAAGAAGCCTCGTTCGTAACGGGGGCGATCCTGCCCGTGGACGGAGGGTATCTGGCGCAGTGAGGCCCGGTGTCTCTCGCGACGGATACAGAACTCTGCAAGAATAGGGGTGTCGGGGGGTCCGGCGTACAATGTCAGGGGAGGGCTAGTGGCTAGAAGAATTGCGATGAGTGCGATCATCCTGGCCATGCTGGTCGTATCAGCATGCGCCAGAAGCGGTGACGGGGGTGGTAGCCTGACCGTTGGTTATGCCGGTCCCACCCTCAACAACGCCTTCTTCGTCGGATTGCAGAAGGGTGTCAGGCAGGGGGCCAAGAAGTACGGCTTCGAGCTCAAGGAGACAAACGCCAACGGTGACGCCGGTACGCAGTTCAACCAGGCGCAAAATCTGATCACGCAGGACGTGGACGCGCTCATACTCGTCCCGATAGATTCCAAGAGTATCGTGCCGGCGGTCCAGGCGGCAAACAACGCCAACATCCCGGTCTACACCCTCGACCGCGGCGCGGACGGCGGCGAGCTCGCCAGCGTGGTCGAGACGAACAACATCCAGGCAGGCCAGAAGGGCGCCAACTACATCGTAGACTTGCTCAAAGAGCGGTACGGCAAACCGCAGGGCAACGTGGTCGACCTTCAGGGGCTCGTCGGCACCACCGCCGCAGCCGACCGGGAGAAAGGCTTCCAGGGGGTAATGAGAAAGTACCCCGACATAGAAATCGTCGCCAACCAGCCGGCCGACTTCGACCAGGAGAAAGCCCTCAATGTGACGACGAACATCCTGCAGGCCAACAAGCAGATCGACGCCATCTTCGGTGCCAATGACGACAATACCGTCGGAGCGATAAGGGCCATAGATTCGGCCGACCGCTACGAGCCGCCGGGCAGCGACAAGCACATCTACATCGTAGGCATCGACGGCACCGCGCAGGCGCTGCAGGCGATCCGGCAGGGCAAGCAAACGGCCACGGTAAGCCAGAACCCTATCAAGATGGCACAGACCGCGATGAAGTTCATAAACGAGCAAGAGAACCAG
>JBKPSF010000203.1:0-23094 GCA_046734875.1 Actinomycetota bacterium
GGTGAACTCGAACGCGTCGGGGCCGGTGATCTCGACCTGCCGCTCGGCGCCGCCCACGTCCCACATCGTGACGCCTTCGAGTAGCTGGTAGTACTCCTCGACCGGGTCGCGATAGTAACGCGGATGGTAGTGGTGGTTGTAGACGCTGTACTTCTGGACATCGTGCCGGCGCGAGCCGTAGAAGTACGGGGACTTGAATATCCTCGTGTACTGCAGGATGCCCGGATCCGGATTGATGTGTTCTGCCATGGAACGCTTCTCCTCTCTCGATGTCTCTAGATCTTCGATCGGTCAACTACACTTCTGAGAAAACCCTGGTCTTCCCTCACGTCGTACTTCGCATCACCTACGCTCGCATCCTCTTCATCGCGGGATCGAAGAGCGGCTCCTCGGCGACCGTGGCCGGATAGCGCTCATCGAAGTACTGGATCTCCAGCCCGCTCCCGACCTCGGCGTGCTCGGGCGGAACCCAGGCGTACGCGATGCTTTGCCCGAGCGTGTACCCGAAATCCGCGCTCGTTACGTACCCGACCGCCCGGCCATCCACGAATACCGGCTCGTATCCCATCACGACCACACTAGGATCGTCGAGCATCGTGCAGACCAGCCTGCGGCGCGGCCCAGCCTCCTTGCGTTTCGCCAGCGCCTCGCGCCCGATGAAGCTTCCTTTGTCCGCCTTCACCGCGAAGCCGAGGCCGGCCTCATACGGATCGTGCTCGGTTGTCATGTCCGTGCCCCAGGCACGGTAGCCCTTCTCGATGCGCAGAGAGTTGAAGGCGGAACGGCCACCCGCCACGACGCCGTACGGTTGCCCTGCGTCCCAAAGCAGATCCCACAGCCGCAGTCCCATGTCCGATGTCGTGTAGATCTCCCACCCAAGCTCCCCGACATACGAAAGCCGAAGGGCCGTCACCGGAACCTCACGCAGGTAGGCGTACCTGGCGTTGAAGAACCCGAAGGCTTCGTTCGAGAAATCCTCATCGGACAAGCTCTGCACCACGTCGCGGGCGGAAGGTCCCCAGACCCCGATGCAGCAGGTTCCCGGCGTGATGTCCCGCACCTGCACGGAGCCGTCGGATGGCAGATGACGTTCCATCCACTCGATGTCCCGCGGGCCGTTGAGTCCGAGCTGGAAGCGTTCGTCTTCCAGGCGGGCGACGGTTATATCGCTTTTGACGCCAGCGGCTTCGTCCAGCATGAGCGTGTACGTCACCTTGCCCGGCGGACGGTCGATCTGGCCCGTGGTGAGATGTTGCAGGAATTCCATCGCACCAGGCCCCGTGACCTCGGCGCGCTTGAGCGATGTCATGTCGTAGAGGGCGACGCGCTCGCGGGTGGCGCGGGCCTCGGCGGCGGCTATCTCGGACCAGTACCGCCCGGCCCACTCACCACGTCCGAGGATATCGTCCTGGCCGTCGAGCAACTTCTGGTTTGCCTCGAACCACTGCGGACGTTCCCACCCTGATGCTTCGAGGAAGTACGCGCCCAGATACTTCTGCCGTGAATAGTACGGGCTGGTCCGCAGCGGGCGTGGCTCCTCCATCGGCTGCTGGGGGTGGATGATGTCGTAGACCTCGCGGAAGGATTGCGAGGAGCGGGCCAGAATGTAGGCAGGGCTCTTTGCGTATGGCTCGAATCGGTGAACGTCGGCCCCGGCAAGGTCTATGCTCGGGACGCCGTCGGTTAGCCACTCGGCCATCACCTTGCCAACGCCGATGGCGTGGGTGATCCAGACCGCCTCCGCGATCCAGAACCCCTTCGCCTCCTTCGACTCGCCGAGCAACGGCCCACCATCCGGCGTGAAGGAGAACAGCCCGTTCATCGGACGGGCCATCCGGGCGTTTTTCAGCGCGGGAATTATCTTCCGCGCCTCCTGCCAGGTCGGCTCGAAGTCCTCCGGCGTGAACTCGAGCACCGATGGAAACTCGCCCTCGCCCCTGTAGTCGCGCCTGATGTCGTCGGCGGAGATGGGCATGGGACGGTGCCTGTATGCCCCGATGCCGAAGTAATCTTCCCTCTGGCGCATGTACATGGAGAAGTCCTGGTGGCGAAGCATGGGCTGCATGACCTCTCGCGTCTCACCCGCAAGCTCGGCGAGCGGCGTGGTCCACGCGAACTGATGCTGCATCGGCATGAGCGGCACACTCATGCCAACCATGCGCCCGATGTAAGGCCCCCACATCCCGGCGCAACTAATTACGAGCTCCGTCTCGATGCGTCCCTTGTCCGTCTCCACGGCCCTGACCCTGCCGTTCTTCACCTCGATGCCGGTTACCTCGGTCTCGCCGTAGAACTTCGCGCCGCGTTCGGAGGCCAGCCGTCCCATCGCCTCGCACGCCCTGACGCCCTTGGCTATGCCGTCGGAAGGAACGAAGAAGCCACCCAGGATCTTGTGCTTGTCAAGCAGCTGAATCTTCTCCGCGCACTCATCGGGGGAGATGAGATGCGACTCCAAACCCCACGAGGCGGCAAGACCGTGCCTGCGCTCGAGGTCAGCCAGCCGCTCGGGGGTCTCCGCAACCTCTATACCCCCGACCTGGTAGCCACATGGCTGGCCATCCACCTCGAGTTCCATGTAGCGGCCGACACTGTACTTCGCCAGGTCGGTCATCATCTTGGACGGGTTGGTCTGGAACATGAGCCCGGGAGCGTGGGAGGTGGACCCTCCAGCCTCGAAAAGTGGTCCCTGATCGAGGACCACCAGATCCCGCCACCCGAGCCGGCTCAGATGCTCGGCCACGCTGCAGCCAACGATGCCGGCCCCCACGATAATGACCCCAGCCCTACTCTCCATACACTACCCCCGATGCCCCACCGTACAGCGGAAGCCATACACACGTGTTCGAGGTTTGTTGCGCATTGCGAAATCCTTTCCTTTATACGGCACAAGTAACACAGGGCAGCCTGGGAGTCAAGGAGTTGCCAACCCCACGGCCCACGGTGGGATCTAGTTCGGCAGAAATCCAGTATGCAGATTTCCCAGAATCGTCCTCCCACTCACTCGGGTGAACAAGGGCAAGAGTAGAGGAAGGGGAGGGCCGGGGCATAACGCCCCGGCCCTCCCTACTAGCTTTTCGCGCTTTCGCCCTTCAGAGACGATGCCCTACAGAGATCCTACTGCCTACCTTCTCGTTACGGGAACCCTACTATCGACTTCTCCATAGCGTCGGTTATCTTCGTGTCGGTACCGGTGCCGCCGCTCAAGGTGTCGTTGCCACTCACCCCATCTTTAGAGTTGACCGTATCGGCACCGTCCTCCCCATAGAGGAAGTCTGCCCCGCCACTGCCTATCACCTGGTCGTTGCCCGACCCTCCGCGCTCGGTGTCGTTGCCTCCCCCTCCCGTAAGCTTGTTGTTGGCGCCAGATCCGGTGAGGGTGTCGACCTTGGAAGAGCCGAGCAGGTTCTCGACGGCCACGAAGGTGTCAGAGCCCTCCCCCGTCGCGGTGTTGGTGGCCAGTGAGGCGATAACCGCCGTAAGAGAAGCCGAGTAGGAGGCGGTGTCGGTTCCCGTGCCACCATCCGTGGTATCGTTGCCTACCCCGCCGAGGAGCTTGTCATTGCCGGCTTCACCCTTGAGTATGTCGTTACCTCCGAGGCCCTTGACGGTGTCGTTGCCTCCTCCTGCGCAGATGACGTCGTTGCCCGAGGTGCCGGAGATGGTCTCTGCGTTGGCTGTACCGGTCTTGGTGCAGCTCGTCGTCTGAGCGGCATCTATCTCCAACGACCAACCTCCCGCGAGCTGGCCAGCCTCGAGCGGGGTGTCGTCTATGACGTAGAGCTTCCAGGTGCAGGGTCATGAGCCGCCTCATGGCCAGCTCGCGTTTGATCTCTTCCGTCTCTCGCTCGCGACCCACGAAGCTGCTCCTCTGCGCGGGCAGATTGTGATGGGGGCAATCCGAGCCTGGTGCGTTCTACAGGTGCTTACAACATCCCGTTCCAGTGATGCCAAGCCCGCCATCTCCCTTTAGAAGTACGCTACCCTTACGCTCCCACCTCGCGGCGAGGTTACCTTTCCCGCACCAATCATGATGCCCCCAAAGAAGGAATCGCGCATCCCCCAAATGAACTATCTTTGTGTTAAATGCTATCAAACTGTTTCCAAGCAGCACCTTACAGCACCCTGCCAGGGAACTTCCATGAGAATGTCAGCGAAGCTAGCGCAGGGCGGTTATGAGGCTCATGGCCTCCTGGCGGGTGCGTTCGTCCCTGGCGTAGGTGCCCCGCACGGCGCTGGTGACGGCCATGCTGCCTGGTTTCTGGATACCCCTGATCGACATACAAAGGTGGTTGGCTTCGATCACGACGATGGCGCCCAGGGCCCCCAACTCTTTGTGCAGCGCGTCAGCGACCTGGGTCGTGAGGCGCTCCTGAAGCTGGGGACGACGGGCGTATCCCTCCACGAGCCGGGCCAGCTTGGACAACCCGACCACCTTCCCATCTGGTATGTAGCCAATGTGGGCTTTGCCAACCATTGGTAGAAGGTGATGTTCACAGAGAGAGTTCAGGGAGATGTCCCTGACGAGGACCATCTCGCGGTGGTTTTCCTGGAAACCCACCTCCAGGTGCCGGACAGGATCCTCTTGCAACCCGGAGAAGAGCACCTCGTAGGCCTCAGCGACCCTGCGGGGCGTTTCTCGCAGGCCCTCCCGGCCAGGGTCCTCTCCTATGGCGAACAGGATCTCCCTTACGGCCCGCTCGATGCGGGGCTTGTCCATGTGGCGCTCCCGGGTCACGTGATTGCTCCTCTACCCAAGGGGCATCATACAAAAACCGTACTGCATGACGCAACATGTTCTGTATAGAGGCACAACGAGACATCTGCGGCCGGCAAGAAGAAAGCTGATGGCTGACCGCTGATGGCTAATGGCTACTTTCTGGGGCGTTTACGCGATGCGAGCTCCTATCTGGATGCGTTCGGGCTCGGGATGGTCGGCTCCGCCCTTCACGGTGACCTCCAGCAGGCCGTTCTCGAAATCGGCGCTGATCCGGTCTCCGTCGATGCCCTCTGGCAGGTTCATGCTCCTTCGGAAGCGGCCGTAGTAGCGCTCCCTGGCGTAATAGCTGACGTCCTCTGGTTCGCCCTTGCGCTCGCCGTCGATGGTCAGGACGCCACCGGCGAGGGAGACCTCCACATCGTTCCTCTCTACGCCGGCGAGCTCGCAGCGTATCACCAGGTCGTCGCCCTTGGCGAATATGTCGGCCGTCGGGACCCAGGCGGTCGCGTGGGTCCTGCGCTGGTCTTCAGACCCGCCGCCACCCTCGGCGTACTCCCGCATCCTGGTCATCTCGCTCATGTGGTCCATGAGCCCCCTGAATGGGTTGCGCGTTCTGCCCATATTTCCTCCTTCTCTGGTCTCGTCCTAATACGACGGGCGGATGGCCGAAGCCACCCGCCCGCGCTTTGTTTCGAGGTCGGTCTGTATTCTAGCCGTGCCGCTCTTCGGGGTTCTCCGCCGACATCTGCTGCGGCGCCGCGGCACCGGTCGGGCGGGACGCCGCCCTGCCAGGCTCGGGGGCTTCGCGTCCGGGCGCCGCAACGGGCTGCTCTTCGCGCAGTGCCATCATGATGGAGACGCACAGCCCGATCAGGATGAGCACGAACGGCGCCGCCGACGCGATGGCCACCGACTGAAGAGCCAGGAGGGCCGCGTCCACCGAGCCCTGGATGGCCCCGGCCAGCAGGCAGACCGCCGCCGCCGCCCCGGTAAAGACGCCCCACACGATGATGTTCCACGCTTTGGGATGCAGGTTGCCCTTGGAAGAGAGCATGCCCATAACCACCGAGGCCGCGTCGGCCCCGCTGACGAAGAACAGCGCAACCAGGATTATCGAGATTATCGCCGTCACCCAGAACAGCGGGAACTGTTGCAGGGTGGCGAACAGCGCCGCCGGCTGATTGGTTGCGGCGATCTTCGAGATGTTGGCCGCGCCTGAAAGCTGCAGGTTTATGGCCGCCCCGCCGAGGACGGAGAACCACACGAAGCTGACCACGCTGGGGGCCAGGATAACGCCGAAGACGAACTCCCGGATGGTGCGGCCGCGGGAGATGCGGGCAATAAAGACGCCCACGAACGGCGCCCAGCTTATCCACCACGCCCAGTAGAAGATGGTCCAGCCCGAGACGAAGGCCGAGTCGCCGTAGGAAGCCGTTCTGAAGCTCATGGGGATGATGTTGGCCAGGTAGCCGCCTATCGACTCGGTGAAAGTGTTGAGGATGAACACCGTCGGTCCCACCACGAACAAGAAGAGCAGCAAGAACACGGGCAGGATCATGTTGGTGTTGGCGATCCACTGTATGCCGCGGTGCACCCCGCTGATCGCCGACAGGATGAACGCCAGGGTCAGGACGGCGATGACCACAATAGCCAGCCCGACCGCCTCCCGCCCGCCGAACCCGAACACGGCGTTGAGCCCCTGGTTGATCTGCAGGGCGCCCAGGCCCAGCGAGGTGGCCGAGCCGAACAGGGTGGCGAAGATCGCAAGTATGTCGATGGTCTTGCCTATGGGCCCGTAGACCCTGTCGCCCAGTAGCGGGTAGAACGCCGTGCTTACGAGGTTGGGCATCCCCTTGCGGAAGGTGAAGTACGCGAGGGCCAGCCCCATGATCGCGTAAATAGCCCACGGGTGGAACGCCCAGTGGAAGTAGGAGTACTCCATCGCGACCTGGGCACCCGCCTTCGTGTTTGCCTCAGCCAACCCGAACGGGGGAGCGCCCATGTGGGAGAGAGGCTCGGCGACGCCGTAGAACATGAGGCCTATGCCCATCCCCGCGCTGAACATCATCGCCACCCACGAGACGGTGCTGAACTCCGGCTGCTCGTCCTGGCCGCCCAGCCGGATCTTCCCGTACCGGCTGAAGGCCAGATACAGCGAGAAGGTAAGGAAGCCGAAGGTCGAGAGTATGAACATCCAGCCGAAGTTGGGCACCAGGAAGCTCCATAAAACCGTGTCGAAGACGGCGGTCAGGCTATTGGTGAAGAAGATTCCCCACGCTACGAACACCGCCGAGAGAACGGCTGCAACCCAGAATACGGTGGTGTCGATCCTCGGAACCTCAGGTCTTTGCTCCACGGCTCTCCTTCCTTGACTCCCCTTCGAACGGCCGCTCCTCAAGCATACACTAACCTAACACCCTGGTTTGAAAACACAAGCACTGTACCGGATAGTGCAACGTGTTTCAAGCTCACCCGGACCTTCGGCGGCGTTGGCCTGCCCCCGGTCGACGAGCTTCGCCCTGTCGGGAGCGGCCGTTCTAGCGCGCGGTTCCGTCCTGCTGGTCGTTGATGTCGCTCGCGGCCGTCAGTGCGGACGGCGCGACGCGGTGGGCCAGTTCCACCAGTCCCCGGCTGGTACCCACCACCCGCATCTCGTCTCCGGGCGCGACCTCCAGGTCCAACACCGGAAACGGTGTAGCGCCCACAGCCATTACGCGCGCCTGGCATGTCTCCTCGAGCGTCCTCACGTCTATCGTCCGTTCGGCGGTCAGGTCCACGATCTGCAAGACCTCGGTTCCGACAGGAAGCACGGCCTCGGTTCGGCGGCCGAAGATAGCGGCGACGAAGGCGGGGGCGGCCAGTGCGGATACGCTGCGGGACAGATAGATGCCGGTGGTGCGCTCCACCCGCGCGGCGAGATCCGGGTCGAACATGCGCAGCACCACCCTTAGTTCGGGGGCGCGCGCCCGGGCCAAGAGCGCGCACTGAAGGTTGGCCATGTCGTCCTTCGTCACCGCCAGGAGCGCCCGCGCCGATCCCAGTCTAAGACCGTCGAGGGTGGTCCCCGCCGCTATGTCCCCGATCACGACCGGGAGACGCAGACGCTTCACGAACGCCGCATCGAGCGCGTCCTCGTCGCGCTCGACGGCAACGCAGCGGACTCCCGCCTTGTCCAGGGCCTCGATAATAGTGGTGCCGGTCGTACCAACACCACAAACGACGACGTGGTCGCGCCTCGGCATCGGGTACTGGCCCAGCGCCCGGAGAAGCCGGGCTCCGACGATGGCGTCGGTGACCAGCCCGAAGGCGAGCGCGAGCCCGCCGAACATAATCGCGAGGATCCCGTACACCTTGACCTCTGCTGGAGCCGCCAGCAGGTTGATGTCCCCGTAGCCCACCGTGGCGAACGTGACGACCACGAAGTAGAGGGCGTCGAGCAGGCCGACACCCAGATAATAGTCGAACACCAGCGTGCTGGTCACTATCAGGAGCCCGAACATCGCCCCGACCACCGCGAGACGGCGGTCCAGGATGCCGATCTTCCCCTGGATAAGTACCCAACTCGTCCGCGAAAGGCGCGTGGCTATGGTGAGGAATCCCTCGTTCTGCGTGGCGGCGAGCGCGTCGAGACCGCCGGCCGGCCCGGTACTCGGTTCACTCTCCTCCGCCGGCCCACGATCCACGATGCCGACCACCCGAGGGGCGTCGGTGGGGAAGATCGCGGGTTCACCCTCCGCGGATTCGGCCTCCGCGAGCGCCAGCCAGAGGTCGGGATGCCCGAGGTCAACCTCTTGTACGGCGATCTGTCGGTCGCCGGCGCGCAGCTCGAAACCGACGCTGCCCCGCAACGCGGCCTCGACGAAGGCGGGGACTGCGAGCTCCGTCGCCGACAGCACCGCCACGTCTCCCAGCAGCCCGCGGACGGCGCTGGTGTGGGAGGTATTGAAGAGGCGCATCACGATCCTAGTCCGGGGAGCCAGTTCCTGCAGCTCGAGGGCGACGTGCAGGTTGGTAAGGTCCGCGTCGCCGAGCAAGCCGCACACGGAAGCCTCCTTCACGCCCGCTTCCCTGAGCGTGTCCTCATCCTCGGGGTCGCCGACGACCAGCGGCACCTCGGCGCTCTGCGCAGCCCTGGCGAATGGCGCCTCCGGCCGCCCGCAGACCGCGGTCACCGCAATCCCGAGCTCGCGCAGCTCCTGAAGCACGCGTACCCCGAGACCATCATCCCCCACCAGGATGACACGACCACTAGCGTGCGAGTTCCCCCGTTCGCCCGTCATCGCACGCTCCCATCCGCGGGCTCAGGGAGAATCCCGCATCCTACCCGACCGTAGCCGAACGAGCCGTGATGTCTATGCCGTATGTCGGTAGCGACCTCCATACCATTCCGGCAACCCCACCCGTCGAGAGCTACCGTCAGCAGCTGTTGTTGAAGATGAACTCGTCCTGGGGGTCCGCCGTCTTTATCTGGCCTTTGGAATCCGGGCTGACGCAGATGAGGTCCTGCTCTCCGTCTCTCGCGTAGACCTTGTGGCCGGTACCGGCGCCAGCGATTATCCTGTCGTGGCCTGGACCGCCGTTCAGGACGTCGCCCCCGCCCTGGCCGTCGGTGGTGTCGTTGCCATCGTTGCCGTAGATCTTGTCTGCCCCTGGTCCGCCGTAGAGATTGTCGTCTCCCTTGCCGCCGCGCATCTCGTCCCTGCCTGAGCCGCCGAACATAGCGTCGCTGGCGTTGCCACCGTTCATGGTGTCGGCGCCCTCGAAGCCGCGCAGCGTGTCCCCGCCCCCTTTGCCCCTGAGGATATCGTCCCCACGGAAGCCCTTGATGGTGTCGGCCCGGGAAATGCCGACCAGTACGTCGGCCCGGTTGGTGCCGTTGATCGTCGCCGCCAGCGCCACCCCGCTGGCCAGCAACAACGCAAGTATCGTCAGCACCCCCATCAGGATCGCCTTGCGCATGCCTCCCCCTCTCCCGAGGCCGCCTTCGGGATCGCCGCTCTCGCGGGCCTACTACCGTTGCGAGAGCAGCATAAAAGCCGCGGACGGCAGGCGCAACCTCTGGCCGTCTACCCGGTGAGTCGCTTGAGGGAGGAGATTATCTCAGGTAGCGGCGTCTCCTTGGGGATCGCGGCGTCGGCCCCGGCCGCAGAGGCGACCTCGCCGATGTCTTCCCTGGCGCTGATGACGACGACGCGCGTCCGGGGGGAGCGGTGCCTGATCTCGGGTATGAGCTCCGTACCCTCCCCGTCGGGGAGCGCGAGGTCCAGCACCACCACGTCGAAGGGCTCGCCGGCCCTGATCATGGCCCTCCCCTCTTCCAGCGTGCGGGCCAGGGAGATCATGGTGCCCTCTCCCAAAATAAGCCCGAGGGCCTGCGCGAACGCCGAGTGGTCTTCCAGGATCATCATGCGCTCCATCGCGATACCTCCGCGCCAGCCTCATGCCTGACAAACACGTAGAGCCCTACCCTAAAGGAGAACACCCGAAGCATACATCATACAAATGAACTATATTCGGAGATAGAATGCTGATCGGGCCATCAGTGGTTGTGCCTTGGCGGCTTCGAGGCGATGGCGCGATACTTCGAGGCGGCTCCCATAACCCCGCCACCGTCGAGCCCGTTTACCGAGGAGCGGTAGATCTCCTGCCAGGGCGTCCGGCTCTCGGGATATTCGGGGATGCCCTCCTCCCGCTTGCGCCGTTCTATTTCTTCCTCGGGGACGAGCATGTCGCAGCGTCCCGCGTCGAGGTCGATGCGGATGGCATCCCCCGTGCGCAGCCAGGCCAGGCCGCCGCCAGCGGCGCTCTCCGGGGCGGCGTGCAGGATCGAGGGGCTGTCCGAGGTGCCAGACTGCCTGCCGTCGCCGATGGTCGGAAGGGTCTCGATGCCCCGCTTTATGAGCCTGTCGGGGGGCTGCATGTTGACGACCTCGGCCGAGCCTGGCCATCCTACCGGACCAGCGCCCCTTATCACGAGGATAGAGCGCTCGTCGATTTCCAGTTCGGGATCGTTGATGCGCTCGTGGTAGTCCTCCGAGCCGTCGAAGACTACCGCGCGGCCCTCGAAGACGTTGTCGTCGCCAAGGAAACGCTCGCGGAAATCGTCGGAGATAACGCTCGTCTTGATGATCGCGAAGTCGAAGAGGTTGCCGGATAGGACCCGGAAGCCTGCCCGCTCCTGCAGCGGCTCTTCGTAGGCCGAGATCATCTCCCGGTCCACGCTCTCGCGCCCTGCGACGTTCTCGCCCAACGTCCGACCCGTGACGGTCATAACGTCGCCGTCGATCTTGCCCGCCCGCAACAGCTCGTTTACCACGGCAGGAACGCCGCCGGCCCGGTGGAACCGCTCGCCCAGGTACTCGCCGGCCGGCTGCATGTTGACGAGCAGGGGCACGTCGTACCCGTGTTCCCAGTCGGAGGGCTCGAGTTCGACGCCGGCGTGGCTGGCCATGGCCATGATGTGCGGCTGGGCGTTGGTCGAGCCGCCGAGGGCGGTGGTCGCGACGATCGCGTTCAGGAACGACTCGCGCGTCAGGATTTTCGACGGGCGCAAATCCTCATAGGCTATCGCGGCGGCGCGCCTGCCCGTCTCGTAGGCCATCTGGCCGCGCTCGCGGTACGGGGCGGGGATGGCGGCGCAGCCTGGCAACGACATCCCGAGTACCTCTGCCAGGGCGTTCATGGTCGAGGCCGTGCCCATAGTGTTGCAGTGGCCCGCGGAGGGTGCTGAGGCAAGGGCAGCCTCGTAGAACTCGTCCTCGTCTATCTTGCCGGCGGCGAGGCGACGGCGGCTCTTCCAGATCACCGTCCCCGACCCGACGAGCTCGCCCTCGAAAAAGCCGTCGAGCATGGGACCGCCGGAGAGCACGATGGAGGGTATGTCCACGGTGGAGGCGGCCATGATGGAGGCCGGCGTGGTCTTGTCACAGCCCGTGGTGAGCACCACGGCGTCGATAAAGTAGCCGTAGAGGATCTCCACCAGGCCAAGATAGAAGAGGTTGCGGTCGAGCGCGGCTGTGGGCCTGCGGCAGTTCTCGTTTATGGGGTGTACCGGGAACTCCATGGGGATTCCGCCGCCGTCGCGTATCCCGTCGCGCACGCGGTCTGCCAGCTCCAGGTGGTGCCTGTTGCAGGGCGAGAGGTCGCTGCCGCTCTGGGCTATGCCGACGATGGGCCTTCCCGAGCGAAGCTCGTCGGGTGTGATCCCGTAGTTCATAAACCGCTCCAGGTAGAGCGCGCTCTGGTCCTTGCGGTGGGGATCGTCGAACCACTCGCGCGAGCGAAAGCGACGCGGGGGACGACTATTATCCGAAGGACGATTATCCGAAGTCATGGAAGAGATCTCCTTATCGTATCCTACTCGTCGCCCCGGGAGACCGGCGGCGTCGCCGTCGACGTCTTGCCAAGGGCCTGTATCGCCGTCGGGACCATCGTCAGCTCGGGAACGTAGGCGTGCGGCGGGAGCGTGGCGAGGAAGAGGCAGGCCTGCGCCACGTCTTCCGGCTTGAGGGCGGCGTCCCGCACCTCCCTGGGCGGTGGCTCGGGACGGTTGTCCAGGATCGGGGTGTCGACGATGCCTGGCAGAACAGAGGAGAACCGCACGCCGTTTACGTGCTCCTCGAAGCCGGCGGCGTGCCCGAGCTCGACCATCCCCGCCTTCGTTGCCTGGTAAGCCGGACCCGAGGCATCGGGCCACCGTCCAGAGACGCTTGCGATCAGGACGACCAATCCTTGCGAAGCACGCAGGTAAGGCAGTGCGGCCCTTATCGCGTAGAAAGCGCCGCTGAGGTTCACCGAGACCATGGCGTCCCACCCGTCGGCCGTCAACTGCTCCAACCTCCGCTCCGGAAAGTTCATCCCGGCCGCGACGACGAGAACGTCTATCCCCCCAGCCTCCCCAACCTCCTCGACCAGCCGCCAGACAGCATCCTTATCCGAGATGTCGAGCGCGTGGGCCATGACGTTCTCCCCCGCGCCCTCTTCTATCGCCTCCTTGCGGCGGGCCGCGGCGTGGACGTTCGCACCGGCGTCGGCGAAGAGGCTGGCTGTGGAGAGCCCGATGCCGCTGCTCGCCCCGATGACGAGCGCCGACTTTCCAGACAGGCTCACGCGCTCCACTACTCGGCCTCCGCGAGGAAGACTTTGATCTGCTCGGATGGACCGCGCACCAGCTCGGCGAACGCCCCGGGCCCCTCCTCCAGCGGCAACACGGGCGGTAGCTCACCGATGCCGGCTCTGCCATCGACCAGCCACTCTAGCGCCTGCTCGTAGTCCTCGGCCGTGTACGCGTACGAGCCCTGCAGGTCGAGCTGGCCCCGCACGATATCGTGGAACCCGAGCGTGGTGTCGTCGTCGTGCAGTCCGATATACACGACACGACCGCCGGGACGCAAGAGGTCCAGGGCCATTCGCCGCGTGACCTCGGCCCCGACGGCGTCTATCACGAGATCCACGCCCAGTCCCTCCGTGGGATCTTCGAAGGCCTCGCGCGCCTCCTCACCAGACTCGTAAGCAGCGCCCGCGCCGAGGGCGAGGGCCTGCTCGCGGCGTCCTCCTACCGGCTCAACGGCGTGAACTTCCGGGACGCCGTCGAGGAGGGCGGCCTGCAGGCACATAAGGCCTATGGTGCCGGCCCCGATCACGACGGCATGCTCCACCGAAGCGCCAGCGAGCCCGAGCCTCGCCGCGTGGACACCGTTTGCGAGCGGCTCCGCAAGCGCACCTGTGCGCGCCTCGACGTCCTCGGGTAGCGGGTAGACGTTCGCCGCCGGCGCCAGCGTGTACTCCGCAAAGCCACCGGGGGAGTGGATGCCGACGAGCTTGCGGTTCGGGCACAGGTTGGTCAGCCCGGCCCTGCAGAGGCGGCAGGTGCCGTCCGAGGAGAGCGGGTTCACGGCCACGAGGCGGCCGACGAGGCTTTCGTCGACGCCCTCTCCGACCTCCATGACGGTGCCGGCGAACTCGTGGCCCATCACCAGGGGCGGGGTACGGTTGCCCATCTTGCCCAGGTAGCCCTCTATCTCGGAACCGCAGATCCCGGTCGCCGTCGGGCGGACGACGACGGTTCCCGGCTCGACGGACGGCTCCGGAACCTCGTCCACCGACATCTGCTCTGGCCCGTGCCACACGATACCCTTCATGCCTCCCACCTTCCCATAGCGAACGTCCCTATTGTACGTCCGGCACCACCGCGCGGCGATCGCCGCGAGGCGATCAGCGCGGCACCAGAGCGACGGCCCTCACTGGCGAGCCCGAACCGCCCTTAATCTTCAGCGGCAACACGAGAAATACGCAGAACGGTGGCAGCCTGTCCAGGTTTTTCAGGTTCTCCACTATATAGACTTCGTTGCCGAGCAGCGCGTAGTGGGCAGGGTTCTCCGTGGAGACCATCGCATCTACCGCGAGCGTGTCGCACCCTACGAGCGAGACGCCTTTGTCCACCAGATATTCGGCGGTCCCGCCGGAGAGGCCTGGCCAGTCTTCGAGGAAGCGGCGGCCTTCCGGGCCGGTCGTCCACTTGCGGTCCCAACCGTAGCGGATCAGGACCCTGTCCCCCGCCTCGATCCGGCCGTGCTCTGCCTCCCACGCTTCGATGCGATCCACGTCCAGTAGATCACCTGCCCCAAGATCTGTGGCTTCGATGGTCGCGGCGCGTCCTGCGAGACGGTCGAGCGGGATCTCATCTGTGCCGTAGTGCGCCGGCCCTTCGGGGATAAAGTGTAGCGGCGCGTCCATGTGGGTTCCGGTGTGCTCGCCTAAAGTGAGGCCGTACTGCAAGGCGGGGTCGCCGTACTCGTAGGACTCGTAGAGGGTCCTGCCGAAGCGGGCATGGGTAGGGTAGGCTGGGATGTTCTCTTCTAGAGTGTGAGAGAGGTCCACCCACTCGTAGCCGTCGAAGGGTCCCTCCACTAGGCCCCCTGCGGGACAGCCGATTCCCCCGCGCGACGATCCACGGCAAGCGTCTGGTGGTCCTCCAGGACTACGCGCCCACCCTCCGCGAAGGCGGCGTTTTACGCCGGAGCCGTCTTCTCGGTACCACTATTTTGGGCTGTAGCGGTCGGGGTCCTTGAAGACGTCTATGACGCAGGTTCCGGCTTCGAGGATGGCCGAGTGCTCCGCGCCGCCCGGAATGTCGTAGGTGTCGCCGGGTCTGTAGGTGCCCTGTTCGCCGTCTACTGTCAGGTGGAGCAAGCCGGTCACTACTATGCCCCATTGCGCGCCGTGGGCGTGGGGAGGGACTTCGACCCTCTCCGCGGCGCGGAAGAAGACAGCCTGGCCGTCGGGGCCGGAGATCATACGCCCCTCCATCCCGTCGAAGGGCGTGTCTACCTGCGGTAGGTCCTGTATCCAACGCGAGTAAGGGTTCAAAACGGCTCCTTTCCACTCTGTCAGCGCGTTTGCGCCGCCGGTCCGGGCGTCATTATACTGATCGCTCCTAAGTCTTAGGGGGTGGAATGGAACGCTTGAGGGGCAAGAGGGCCATAGTCACCGGCGCGGGCTCGGGCATCGGCCGCGCCATCGCCCTGAGGCTCGCCGCGGAGGGCGCCAACGTGCTCGTCTCGGACGTGGACGGGACGGCGGTGAAGGCGGTAGGAAGGGAGATAGGCGGCGAAGCGCTCGCAAGGATGGCGGACGTCACGAGCTCCAACGAGGTGGAGGCGTTGGTAGGAACGGCTGTCGACGAGTGGGACGGCCTCGACGTGATGGTCAACAACGCCGGGGTCGGTGTGGCAGGCACCAGCACGGATACCTCGGATAAGGACTACGAGATGGTGATGGACGTGTGTTTGAGGGGCACGTTTTTCGGGATGAGGCACGCCATCCCGGCCATCAGGGATTCCGGGGGAGGGTCCGTCATCAACATGTCGTCGGTGGCCGCGCTGGTCGGGCTCGCCGACAGGGCCGTTTACAGCGCGGCCAAGGGCGCCATCCTCGCCATCACCCGCGCCGCTGCCATAGACCACGTCGAAGAGGGCGTGAGGGTCAACTGCATCGCGCCGGGCACGGTGGACACGCCCTGGATCGGGCGCATCACCGCGGGCTACGACGACCCCGACGAGGCGCGGTCCAACATGCAGGCCCGCCAGCCGCACGGCCGCTTCGTCACCCCCGAGGAGATCGCCGCGATGGCAGCCTACCTCGCCTCCGACGAGTCGGCATCCACGATAGGGGCTTGCATGATCGTGGACGGGGGTGTGACGGCCCGTTGAGCGAGGCCGGAGGCGTGCGTGAAAATACGTGATGCCGTCGCCGGGGATCTTCCCGCTATCGTGGAGATCTACAACTCTACCATCCCCAGCAGGGTGGTCTCCGCAGACACCGAGCCCGTCTCCGTCGAGCAGAGGACGCCGTGGTTCGACGAGCACGACCCGTCGCGGCGTCCGATCTGGGTTATGGAGGAGGGAGGAGAGACTATCGGCTGGTTGAGCCTGAGCGACTTCTACGACGCACGCCCCGCCTACCACGCCACGGCCGAGATCGGGGTCTACGTCAGGGAAGATTACCGGGGTAAGGGTGTTGGACTCCGCCTGGTCGAAGAGGCGATACGCCGTGGCCCCGAACTCGGCCTGAAGACCCTGACCGCCGGGGCTTTCGCCCACAACGATGCCAGCGTCGGGCTCTTCGAGAGGATGGGTTTCCGGAAGTGGGCACACTTCCCGAGCGTCGCCGAGCTCGACGGCGTCGAGAGGGACCTTATCGTGCTAGGCCTGAGGTTGGACGAAAGGGAGGATTAGAGTTGCCCATTACCATCACGGAAGTAGTAGCCCGCGACGTCCGCTTTCCCACCTCCGATAACCTCGATGGCTCGGACGCCATGAACGAGGCCCCCGACTACTCGGCCGCCTACACGATACTCGAGACCGACAAGGACCTCGAAGGACACGGTCTCACGTTCACCATCGGGCGCGGAAACGAGTTGTGCGTCGCGGCCATCGAGGCGCTAGCTCCGCTCGTCGAGGGCAGAACCCTCGAGTCGTTCACCCGCGACATGGGGGCTTTCTGGCGCCACGTTACGGGGGACAGCCAGCTCAGGTGGGTAGGGCCTGAGAAGGGTGTGATCCACCTCGCCACGGCGGCGATCGTCAACGCCGTCTGGGACCTTTACGCGAAGGCCGAAGGCAAGCCCCTCTGGAAGCTCCTCTCGGACATGGGTCCGAAAGCGCTCGTCTCCTGCGTGGACTTCCGCTACATCACGGACGCCATCACACCCGACGAGGCGATCGAGATTTTGCGCGCAAACGAACCGACGAAACGGGACAGGGAAGACGAGATGCTGAGGGATGGCTTTCCGGCGTACACGACTAGTGCGGGCTGGCTCGGCTACCCAGATGAGAAGGTCAGGCGCCTCTCGCGGGAGGCCGTCGAGGCGGGCTGGGGACACGTCAAGATCAAGGTCGGCACGGACATCGAGAACGACGTCAGGCGTGCCTCTATCGTAAGGGAGGAGATCGGACCCGACCGCAAGCTGATGCTCGACGCGAATCAGGTCTGGGACGTGGATGAGGCTAAAAGCAACACCAAACGACTCGCGGAGTTCGACCCGTACTGGATCGAAGAGCCAACGAGCCCGGACGACGTGCTCGGCCACGCCGAGATCGCAAGAGCGGTGGCACCCGTGGGCGTCGCCACGGGCGAGCACTGCCAGAACCGCGTCCTCTTCAAACAACTCCTGCAGGCGAACGCCATCTCGTTCTGCCAGATAGACGCCTGCCGGCTCGGCGGCGTCAACGAGGTCATCGCCGTCCTTCTGATGGCGAAGAAGTTCGGCGTGCCCGTCTGCCCGCACGCCGGCGGCGTAGGTCTCTGCGAGTACGTTCAGCACCTCTCCATCTTCGACTACATCAGTATCAGCGCATCGCTGGAGGACCGCGTCCTCGAGTACGTAGACCACCTCCACGAGCACTTCGTCGACCCGGTAATGATGAAGGGCGGTAACTACGTGCCGCCCTCGTCCCCCGGCTACAGCATCGAGATGAAGCCCGGGTCTCTCGAGGCCTACGAGTTCCCCAACGGTGAAGCGTGGACACAGAGGATAAACAGCAAAGCATGAGCCACGCGCAAAATCGGAGATCAGGCTACGGGTGTCATGTTTCGGGGGTACCTTCGACGTGCGCCTCGTCCATGTTCCTCGTGCCCGTCTGCGCGCACACCACGAAGTACGGCGTCGTCCTGGGATCGGCGACCTCCCTGCTTGGGTCGGGGTCTTCGTGATAGACGATAACGTAGGTGCTGCCCATCTGGACCGTCTCGGTCGAGCGCTCTTCCGGCCAGTGGCTCTCTGCACGGCCGTCGTAGATGCCGTTTTTCAGGGCCGTTTCCCTGCCCCGAAAGTCCATCAGGAGGCAATAAGGGAAGTAGCCTGGTTGCGCAACCTCCACCACCACGAGGATCTCGTCGCCTTCGTGCCCGGTCTGAAGTTCGGCTGCTTCGATGTCCGGCTTGCGGCGGTCGGCGCGCGGGGCGGTGAGATCTCCGCCCGTCGCCATCGTCCTCGGGTGCGCGGCGCTTATCTCCCCCCGGTCCGGCCTTTCGGGGGTCTCCCCGGAGCACGTCGCGAGCGCAAGAGAGAGCGAGCACAACGACAGAGCAAGCACAGTTCTGCAAAAAGCCTTGACCACTCGGGTGCAGTCTAACGCGGGGCGATGAGAACGCTTCGGTACTTCGGGGCAGGTTTTTCGGGAAGCGCGTTACCGCCTGCCGGCTATGCGTCCTGCCACCGACGAGAAAGCCTTGCGCTCGGTGGTGTCGTCGAGGGGTTCGAGTTCGAAGCTCTCGTCCGTCCGGCGCAGGGCGCTCAGGATGAGCTGGTCGGTGAGCCAGGGGTTCTTGGGTAGCAGGGAGCCGTGCAGGTAGGTGCCGTAGGCGTTCAGCCTTCTCGCTCCTTCGGTGCCGTCTTTGCCGTTGTTGCCGTATCCCACGACTACCTCGCCAAGCGGCTCTACACCGTCGCCGAGGTAAGTTCTGCCACCGTGGTTCTCGAAGCCGACCAACTCGCGCACCTCGCCCATTTCGGGAGCCCTTACACGGACCAACACGTTGCCGATCAGCCGCTCTTCGTCGGGCTTCCTCGGCTCGGTGTAGAGGTCGAAGATGCCTACTCCTGGCAGCTTCCCGCCCTCTGGCGTCTCGTAGGAATGGCCCATGAGCTGGTAGCCGCCACACACCCCCAGGACCACCGCGCCATCCTCCACGACGGCCCTCAGGTCCGCGCCTTTGGATCCCGCGAGGTCTTCCGCGAGAAGCGCCTGCTCCCTGTCCTGGCCGCCGCCGAAGAGGAAGAGGTCGCAGCCGGTCGGCCCTATCCCCTCTCCCAGACCCACGTCCACGACATCGACGGCAATACCGCGCCACTCGCAACGCTTCTTGATGGAGATCACGTTTCCACGATCCCCATAAAGGTTCATCATGTCGGCGTAGAGGTGGTGGATGGTTAGCACGGGCCTCCCTCCGGTCGGCAGCTTGTCAGCAGTTCAGCTTGTCAGCTTACCATCGCGTGGCGAGTCCTTGTGACATGAGTCGCACTACTTCGGTGGATAGTAGCGTTTTGCTCGGGCGACCGCATCCCCTGCCTGCTGACGAGCTGAATTGCTATTCCTCCCAGAACGGATGCGTGTAGCCCATCTCGTTCAAAGTCTTCCGGATCTCCAGCATCGCCGTGTACGTTGGGAGCACGTAGAGCGTCTCGCCCGGGGGGGTGGCTTCCAGCGCGCTCTTTATGGCCTTCTGGCGGTCGGGGATGATGGGGCCCACGGGGAGGTCGGCGTATTTGAGGCGCACGGCCATGTCCTGGGCCCTTATGCCGCTGACGGTGAAGGGGGCGGCGTCGGTTTTTCCCTCGGATCTTGCGTCGGCGAGCATCTCGAAGTCCACGTCCCACAGCCAGGAGACGTCGCGGCCATCGGCGTCGTTGTCGTTTATGGCGATGAGGACGTTTTGCGCGTCGGCGCTCGTGACGAAGGTGCGCAGGATCTCGTTGAACCCCACGGGGTTCTTGATGAGGAGCAAAAAGGCATCTTTGTCCCCCACCCTTACCCGCTCGACCCTCCCGAAAGCCCCCCCGAACTCCCCGAGCCCGCGTGAGATCTCCTGCAGCCCGATCCCCGCTTCGCCCGCCACCGTCGCCGCCGCGAGGGCGTTGTAGACGTTGTACAGGCCGGGGAGTGCTATCTTCACTTCCGCCTCGCCCTTCGGAGTCGAGAGCAGGAATTGTGAGCCCCTGGCTCCTTCCAGCCGCACCCGGCTTGCGCGGTAGTCCGGCCCGGGGCGCGAGAAGTCGCGGCGCGGGCAGTCGTAGACGCCGACGTGCCCCATGTATACGGTCTCGTAGTCGAGGGGCGTGCCGCACACGGGACAGTCCTTGGAGTCGGCGACATGCTGCAGGCGTCCGGTGTCGAGGGCGGGCTCGTCCACGCCGTAGAAGACAGGTTTTCCGGAGGACCGCCCCAAACTCGCGACGAGGGGGTCGTCGGCGTTGAGGACCACCGCGCCGTTTTTCGGCAGGTCCCCGAAGGCCGAGGCTATGACCTTGCCGGTGTAGGCGAGTTCCCCGTAACGGTCGAGCTGGTCCCTGAAGAGGTTCAGGACGGCGAGGACGCCTATCTTCGCCTCTGCGGCCACCCTGGGGATGCTCGCCTCGTCCACCTCGAAGAGCCCCATCTCCGAGCGGGGCGCGCCCGCTAAACTCGAATCTGCGACGAGCGCCGCGGTGACACCGGTTACCAGGTTGGCCCCCGTCGAGTTGTTCACGGCCCCGATACCCGCTGTCTGCAGGATCTTCGACACCATCCTGGTCGTGGTCGTCTTGCCGTTGGTGCCCGTGATCGCCGCCGACCCGAGCCGCAGACGCCGCGAGAGCTTGGCCAGCACTTTCGGGTCAACCCGTCTCGCCACGACCCCGGGCACCGTCGAGCCTCCCCCGGTCTTTAGCGCGCGGCTCGCGAACCGGGCTGACCTGGAGGCCAGGACCGCGGCAGAGAGACGTAGGTCCAGAGGACTCATGGTGCGGATTATAGAGTTCCGGGTGGGCTCTTGCGGGTTGGCCTCTTCGGGCCGTAATCTCCTCCGATACCTGACCGTTCTTCCGGGTGGCGCGTCGGGGGCCGTGCGGTACAAATAGCGAATGGAGATCTTCGAGAATTTGTCGGCGAGTTCCAGGCTAAAGAGCGCAGCGCTCGACGCTTACTCGCGGGCTGTGAGGGACGTAACAGAGAAGTTGGAGCCGGCCGTGATCTCGGTCGGACTGCCCGACGGACGTGGCGGGGGAAGCGGCGTGATACTGGGCGTGGAGGGCGATTCCGCCACGGCTATCACGAACAGTCATGTGGTGCGCGGCCTGCGCAGCCGCAGGGCCGGAAACCCGGGCGGAGACATACAGGTTACGCTCTCGGACGGGTCATCCACGCCCGCCGAGGTGCTTGGCGACGACCCGCCGAGCGATCTCGCGGTCGTCCGTTTCGACCCCGAGGAGGAGCCGACGGTCGCCACTTTAGGCGATGCCGGTGACCTCGTTGTCGGCCAGCTCGTCGTCGCCATCGGCAACCCCTTGGGCTTCCAGCGAAGCGTGACGGCAGGCGTGGTCAGCGCGCTCGGCCGCTCCATCAGGGGCGAGAGCGGCAGGCTTATAGAGAACGTGATCCAGACCGACGCCGCTATAAACCCGGGCAACTCGGGTGGCCCTCTGGCCGACACCTCGGCACGCGTCGTCGGCATCAACACGGCCATCATCGGCGGCGCGCAGGGCATAGGCTTCGCCGTCCCTGTCTCAGGCACCTTCCGCCGGGTGGTCTTCACCCTCGTAACGGAGGGTCGGGTGCGCCGCGCTTACCTAGGCGTGGTAGTAGAAAGCCGCCAGGCAAGGGGCGACTTCGAGGGCGGCGCAGGCGTGAGAAACGTGGCCCCGAACAGCCCCGCCGAGCGGGCCGGCGTGAAACCCGGCGACGTCGTAATCGGCATGAAAGGTGAGCCCGTCCACTCCAACGACGAACTCCTGAACCTGCTCGACGCATCATCCATCGGCCAGGACACCACGCTGCGCGTGCTTCGGGGCAACAAGGAACTCTCACTCACGGTTAGGCCTCGAGAGCAGCAAGAGTAGCATTTCAGCACTTCAGCAATTACGCGATTGGTGAACGCTGGAGATGATGACGAGGCGCCGATAGACCAAACTTCCGGCACTATAATGGTGGTGTGACCGGCTGACCGTTTGGCAAACGAAAACCTGAAATGCTGAATTGCTGAGATGCTGACAGCTAGGATGGGAGCGACGTGCCCGACGTGACATTCCTGATAAACGACCTTGCGGGAGCGGAGGAAGCCGAGAAGCTGGAGCGGGCTCTAGCGCGCCTCGATTTCGTGGAGCTGGTGAACGTTGACTCGGAAAAGGGGCTCGTCGCTGTCTCTTACGAGGGCGCAGAGGCGGAGCTAGGCAGGATCGGGGACGCCATACAGGAGGCCGGGCATACGGCCGAGCCTTCGCCGGGCGCTGACCCGGACGTGGGTTGATCCATGCCCGACCCCTCCATCTCCGTGGCCGAAGCGGCCCGCTTTCTTGACGTGCCGGAAGAAGAGGCGCGAGCCCTGGCCGACGCCGACGGGAACGTTCCCTTAGAGACCGTCAGAAGCCGGGCGGGGGCGGCCGCGATCGCGCTCGATCTGGCCCGCTCGCGCGAGGAGGCCGGCCGGCTCGCCGGCCAGCTCAAGGAGGTCCGCGCTACCAACGTGCGGCTCCAGAGAGAACACAGAGACTCGATCGAAGAACGCAGGCGCCTGACGGAAGAGGTCCTCGAGCTCCGGGCCGCCGCCGAGGAGAGGCTGATGCTGATGGAACGCATCGAACACATAGCCCGCGTCGAGCAAGAACTCGAAGTGAGCTCCTCCGAACTAGAGCGCCTCAAGAACAGGAGGCTCCTCGCCAGGCTGTTGAACCGCTGACGCGGTTCAGCACGCTACGCCCTTCAGGCTACGCTTTCAGCACGCTCCGGCTTCGCCTCCGCTTTCAGCATTTCAGCACGCTCCCTTCGGTCGCTTTCAGCGGCCTGGGTCGATGCTTTTGCGCGCCAGCGCGACGCTTCTGAAACCCGACGTCTGAAACCTGTAGCCTGATGCCTTATTTAGCTTGCTTCTGTGGGGTTTGATCTTTGTGCCCACAGCCATGCTACGGCTATAAAGATTCCTGCGGCTACGATGCCTATGATCCACTCTATGCTCTGGTAGTGTTCGAGGTAGGGGTGGAGCACCCTATCCTGGAAGAGCATCTCCACGGCCAGGTAGACGAGCAGGCCGGCGCCGGCGTAGACGAGGATGGGGAAGCGGTTTAGTAGTGATGTCAGGAGCGCGGCCCCGAAGATCACCAGCGGTATCGTGGTCGCGAGGCCGAT
>JBKPSF010000204.1:0-14632 GCA_046734875.1 Actinomycetota bacterium
CTTCTGTTGTTGCCCAGAGCACCCAAGAAGATGTCAGGAGGATTCCTCTCCTTCTTGCCACCCGCCAGGTGCTTCTGATGTGCTACGTCACGCGGGCCGCCCTGCTGCACCACGACGAGCACGTACGGATTAGTTGCGCTCATCGTCGAGTGGCAGTAGCCGACCTTGTTCTCCTCCGACGGCTGCGCCCGTGTGATGGGCGTGATGATCAGCATAGCCGCCGCGAACGCCAGGACCAGCGCGGCCATTACCGCGATCAGGCCTCCTCTGCCTAATCCGCTTATTGCTGCTCTCATATATCACCCTCCCTATTAGTTCGCCTTCTCACGTCCCGATCCCTCCTCGAAGGATCGCCCCATCGCACCGCGTCTCTTTCGGAGACTTCGCTCATGTACCCCCTTCGTGTTCTCCTTAATCCTTCCCTTCCGGTCGGCCCATCACCAACGCTCTTCGATTTTCTCAATTTTCTTAACGCATCCTTAACACACTAATGCGGGTCCATTGTAAACGGCGGGTGTAACCCTGTCTACACCCTTTGACCTGCCTGAGACAATGCGTTCGTAGTGCTAGCCCCCGAGCGTGCTCTGGTAGAATCGTCGGGGAGTGGAGGATTAGGTCTTTGGGGTACGAGGGTCGTATGGCAACAGGTTCACCGCCCAACACCATCTGGATCTACTGTCCCTACCCCGTGGTGGCCGCCGGCCTCAGCGACGCTTTCGGGGAGGTCTTCAGGGTGCATATAGGGCGATCCGTCCCCGCAAGGGGTGTGGTTCCTTCGTGCGCCATATTCGATACGGGCGGAACGGAGAACCTCTCCGAGGGCATAAGGCGCATCCAGGAGGTCAGCGCCGAGATCCCGATCCTGGTCTTCAGTTTGCGGGTGGACCTGCCGCTAGCGCGCGCGGCCCTGCGGCTCGGGGCCAGAGGCTTTATCCACGCCGGGATGGAACTGGACCAGATAGCCCGCGCCGTGGAGGTGGCCGCGAGGGGCGAGATCGTCGTTCCCAGAAAGATCCTCGAGTTCCTGGTAACCAACGAGGAGCCCGCCGATCTCGATTCCCTCACGACCCGCCAGCGGGAGATACTGGAGCTTGTCGCCAAGGGATACAGCAACGCCCACATAGCCAAAGACCTCTTCCTCTCCGAATCCACGGTCAAACAACACCTGCGCGCCACCTATAAGGTCCTAGGCGTAAGCGACCGCAAGGAAGCCGCTAGACTAATCAACGGCCGGTAGGGGCGGCCGCAGGCCGCCCCGCACGCTGGCTTCGCTACGCTACGCCAGCTTGTCAGCACGGCGCCTGGCGGCGCCTTGTCAGCACGCCCGCTTCGCGGGCTTGTCAGCTTTTCGCCGATCTGGCCTCGCCCGACCGCGCACGACGAACCGCCGCCCGAGGCGGTAGCGGTTCACGCTCCAGGCGACGCCCCGGGACGACTTCCTGAAAGCGAGCCTGGCGAAGCCGGGCGTAGCGTGCTGAGAGCGAGGCGAAGCCGAAGCGTGCCGACAAGCGAGCGGAGCGAGCGTGCTGACAAGCGTAGGCGAAGCCGGAGCGTGCTACTATACGTGCCCCGATCGACTGAGGGACAGAGATGGCTTGCCAGGAACGGAAGGACGGAAGATAGTGGTCAGCAAGATGAGGAGCTTGCGCTGGCTGGAGAACTTGAAGCGATCTCAGAGGCTGACCGCGCGCGAGGAGCGGCGTAAGGAGGAGGTCATGGAGATCTTTTACGAGCTCTACGATATCTCCTTGCGCTACGAGGATCCCCCCGTCTTCCCGCCCTGGCGCCCGTCCTGGTGAGCGGCCGCCTCCGGGACGGAATACGGCCCACACTCTACTTTTAGTCATACCGTGACACGAACCTTGAGCGGCAAGGTTGCCGTCGTTACCGGGGCTTCCAGTGGTATTGGGGAGGCGACAGCAAGGGAGCTTGCGGCGCGCGGTGCCTCGGTCGTTCTAGCCTCCAGGGCCCTGGAGAGGTTGGAAGGTTTGCGGCGGGAGATCTCCGCCTCCGGCGGCGCGGCTCTTGTCGTGGAGACTGACGTTTCGGAGAGGAGTTCTGTCGAGGCGATGGTTTGGCGGGCCGTCGGGGAGTTCGGGTCGCTGGACGTGCTCGTCAACAACGCCGGGTTGGGGCTTTCGGGCAGGATCTCCGAGGTCAGGGCGGGGGACTTGCGGCACGTGTTCGAGGTCAACTCGGTTGGCCCGCTGAACTGCATCCAGGCCTCCCTGCCGCACATGGGGGAGGGGGGGCGCATCATCAACGTCTCCTCCGTCGTCGGCAAACGGGCCATCCCGAAGGTCGGCGCCTACTGTGCTACCAAATCCGCCCTGAACGCGCTCTCCGACGCCCTCAGGGTCGAGGTCGCCGCCAGGAAGATCACCGTCACTAGCGTCTACCCTGGCACGACCCGCACCTCTTTCCGGGAGAACTCGCGGCGCACGAAAAGCGAGAGACGCGGCTGGCGCCCGAAGGGCGTGACGCCGGACAAAGTCGCAATGAAGATAGCCGACGCCGCAGAGAAAGGTCCCCGCGACGTTTACGTGACGCTTTCCGACCGGCTCTTCGTCGCCGGCGTCACGCTCTCTCCCGAACTCGCCGACCGCGTGCTCGGCCTCTTGGTAAGGGACTAGACGGATGGGGTTCGAGGAGAGCGCGCTCGCGCGATTGCGCCGCTACCGCGAGGGGGCCGACCGCTCTCTCGGGGAGGTCCGTGAGGCCGAGGCGATGGCCCGGCGGTTCGCCGGCCGCCTCTTCGCCGGCATAGAGTACACGGCCGTGCTCGGACGGCAGGCCGGGTTCGAGATGGAGACCACCTACGCCGGCGGCGCCCTGGATCTGCGGGCCGCTTCAGGACCGGACTCCGAGGCCGGCGTCTCCTTCGGGGTCGTGCCAGGCGCGGCGGCCGAGACCGACGAGGACCTCATGCACGAGGAGTTGAGCCGTTACAGTCTGGAGCCCTCCGGCTACTCAGGGCGCGTCCTCGGCTTCTCCGAAGAGGCGGGAGACGCGCCCTGCCAGACCTTCGCCGTGTACAGGGACGGCGTGTGGAAGACCAGCGGCCTCTTCGTGGCCAGGGCCCGCGGCAACGTAGAGGACCCCGACGACGTCATAAACGGCTTCTGCCTCAGGATAGTGGGACGCCTGATCGACCTTGCCTCCCTCACCGGCGGCGCCGCCAGATGCTGGACCGACAGACCATACTCGCTCAAGGACCTCCTCGAGGGCAAGAGAGCCCCGACGGCGCTGCGCTGGCCACGGTAACGTCACCCGATGCGGGTCGGTGCGTGGTTTCGGGCGGGTTTCAAACCCACCCCTACAGGGGTCCGCTCGACAGCGCACCGTTACGGCGTGAGGGTGCTGCTGGCTCCCCGAGATGGCATCATGCCTTAGAGGCAAAGTCGGTAGAGCTCGAACGCCGAAGGGGGGGAGACCGATGAACGAGCCGGCCCGTGCATCGGCGGTGTGGCGAGAGGCGCTCGCTATCGTGCTACGCCACCCCATGGCGGCGGTCGCGCCGGCCCTGTTTTTGGCACCGTTGACGGAGTCTCCGCACCTGCTCTCTGGGCACAGGTCCTACCTGGAGGTGGCCTCGGTGTTTATCGTCGAGTCGTTCGCTTTCTACCTCTACGTGGCGTACGCGGAGCGGCTGACCTCGGAGGCCCGTCGCAGTCCCGAGCCCATCTCGGTGCTCAGGATACTGAGGAACCTCTTTCTGGCGGCCCCCGTCGTCCCGATAGTCGCCGTCGCCTCCCTCGCGGCCATCGCGCTGCCTACCGCGTCGGCGAGCCTGCTGGTGATACCCGGCGTCTGGGTGCTGGCCCGCTGGTCGTTGTTCGCGCCGGTGATCGTCACCGAGCAGCTGGGGCCTGTGGCAGCATTGAAGCGCAGCAACGAGCTGGTGAGAGGAAACTTCGAGCTGGTGTTCCTTACCGCCGCCTTCGCTGTGGTGCTCGAGGAGGCCGTCGCGGACGCGGGGACTCTGGTAGGCCTGGCGCTCACCGGCTCGCATACCTGGGGAGAATGGGCCGGGGGTTCGGTCGCCACCGTGGTGATACTGCCGATAGCGTCCTTCGCGACCGCGCTCGTGTACGGCCATCTTCGGCGCCTGGAAGACCGCTGATGGCCGAATCTTGCGTCCCTGATCCGTATGACCTCTGGCAGTGTAGGGACGGGTTTCAAACCCGCCACTACAGGACGGTGCGGACGGTCTCGCCTACGGTGGGGGTGTGGATCTTGTGGTTCGGGGCGAGCCTGAAGGCGAGGTCGCTTATGCGGCGCTTGGAGCCGTGGATCAGGATGATCTGGCGCGGGCTTAGCTTCTCGGTGATGCCGAGTAGCTCGTCCTGGGTGCAGTGGGCGGCGAAGCTGACGCGCTCGACCCGCCACTGCTCCTCCTCGCCTTCGGCGCGGTACGTGCCGTAGGAGGCGGCGGCGTTGGAGGGCAGTATGACGGCGTTCTCCGCGTGCTTCTCCAACCTCTTGCGGTAGAAGGCGCTCGCCCCGCCCTGCATGGTCACCGGCGAGGCGATGATGGCGCAAGGGTTGGAGAGGATGCGCTCGCGGGCCTTGTCGTCGTTGGCGACGGCCCTTATGTTGTCGGAGAAGAAGATCTCCCGCGGGTCGCTGTGCTGAAGGTAGGGCTTCATGTACCCTAGCTGCTCGGCGTATAGCCTCTCGGAGGTCGTTACAACCGAGCCGTCCACGTAGATAAAGACGTCCCTGTCCAGGCCGTACTCCCTACCGTAGTGCTTTATGCCGAGGATTATTTCCTGGGCCTGCCCGAGGGCGTAAGTGGGGATCAAAACCGTCCCGCCCCGTTCCAGGGTGGTGTCGTTTATTACCTCGACCATGGTCCTTATGGACGCGGAGAAAGGCTGCGGCTTCTGGTCGGCTAGTGTGGCCTCCATGATGAGCAGGTCAATGTCCCTGACCTCGGGCAGCCTGGCCGATGGGATAGAGAAATGGTCCTCCATGCAGATATCCCCCGTGTGGAACACGGTGGAAGGCCCGGAGTTGAAGAGCACGCTCGCTGCCCCCAGGATGTGCCCGCTCTCGGTCAGCGTGACCTTCGTTCCACCGACGTCGAGTGGCTTGTTGAATGGTATTGGCACCAGCCGTTTTTTTACCTCGTGGATCGGCGCTCCGCCGGGCAGGCCGCCGCCCATCGCGGCGTGGTCGTTGAGCGCGCTGACTATCAGCTTGGCCGAGGGCGGGGTGCAGTATATGGGCATGTCCGGCCTGTCCCTGACGAGCAGGGGTAGCGCCCCACAGTGGTCGAGGTGCGCGTGCGTTATGACGGCCGCGTCTATACCGTTCAACGCCCCGAAGTCGGGCGTCACAGGGCCGCGCCCGTCGGGTTTGATCCCCGCGTCCACCAGTATCTTCGATTTCCCGAAGTCGAGGAGGTGGCTGCTGCCGCCAACCTCCCCGGCCCCCCCCAAAGCGCGAAAAGAGAGCGTCGGACGGGGCCTGGCGTAGCCGCCGGCCGCGAGGCTGCTACGAGGGGACTCTTCAGGCTGGCTGGCCGGAGAAGGGTCCTTGTCGTCGGGGTCTTCTTCGCGCGGCCTGGCCTCGCGGGGGCCGCTCAGGTCGGCGTGCGCCTGGAGCACCTTGCCCATGAACTCCATCAGGCGGGCGGCCTGCGCGGTGCTTTCCACGGAGGTCGGAAGAGAAGCGACCTCGTTCTTGATGGCCCGCACGAGGAGCTCCCCGAAGCCCCTGTCGGTGAAGCGGGCGTTCTGCAGGGCGTTCTTTATCCTGTCCCGCTCCTCGACGACGGAACCGAGTTCTTCGTGTAGCTCTTCGACGCGCTCGGCCGCCCTGGAGTAGGCCCTGCGCTCGCCTTCGAGCGCCCTCTCGATCTGGAACCCCCGCTTTTCGAGGGTCTCGATGCGCTCCTCGAGCTGACCCTGTACGTCGAGCGCCGAGGCGGCCTTCTCTTCGGCCTTCCTGACGAGCTCCGAGGTGCCGGTCCGCTCGCCCGTGAGGACCTCGACCTCCTCGGAGAGCGCCGCTGCCCGCTCCTTTGCCGCCCTGGACGCGAAAGAGAGCCGCTCGTTCTCGCCCTTCAACCGTTCCAGCTCGGCTTCCAGATCCTTGACGTGCGCGTCGTTGGAGGCCTTTATGTCGGCCTCGCCCTTTTCTTCCCGCCAGGCGTCCACGAGCGCCTCCACGATGCCCTCTTCGGGCTCCTCGTCGGCGGTGAGGGCGGCCAGCAGCAGGCCCTCCGTGGTGTGGGCGTCCCTGACCTCCTCCAGGTTCTCCAGGGTTAGGTCCTCCAGCGCCTCGGAGGTTTCGGGTGGGATCTGCTCCTGTATGGCCGTCCGGAACGCGCCCCAGGCGGCGGCATCGTGCGAAACCCTGCGCGCTATCCCCCGAAGCAGCGGGGCGCCGCTGGACTTACGGGTCAGGGCGTCGGCCTGTATGCCCCTCGGAAGGAGTACCTCTTCGAGCCCTGGCACGTTCCTGCAAAGGTCGGCCAGAGCACGCCTGGTATCGAGCCTCCCGAGACGCCGCAGGAGTAACTCCTCGGGCAGATCCTCGGGCGGAAGCCTGTTGAGCAGGGGTTCATCGGCGACTTCCTCGGGGGTTCCTGCTTCAGTTCCTGCGTCTTTGGGTATGGGATCTGACATAGCGGCTCCCTCCACGAATATGAATGTCATATGGTCTCTTCATGTAAGCCAGATTCTATCACGACCCTTTCCCACCCCCGCCCACCATGGGTTGTGGAAGGACCACCTCGGGCCGCATTAGAGTGGCTTCTCTTGCGTACGAATCTCATATAAACTCAAGATATGGAAGCTGGAGAAACAAACGAAAACGTCAGGGTCCTTGCCCATTCTCCCGGGCAATATCCCATCCTCGTGATCGAACGCCCGTCGGGCGAACTTTGCACGGCCTATTTCGAGACCGCCTACGACCTCGGAAGCGCCAAGCCCGTCGAGAGAGCCTGGCTTTTGGAGAACGCCATCGGCCGCCACAGCTTCGTCGAAGTGACCCCACCCGCACAGACCACCGCAGCCTCCCTCCCAGACTACGTCAAGAGCAAGCTCTTGTAACGGGTCAGCACTTCAGCATTTCAGGTATTTCCTCGAACGGCGCTTCCCACGCTCGCCAGACGCAACGCTACGGCTAGAGCCTCGCCTCACGGACGGTCTCTACTCCCCACGCCTGAAATGCTGTGTCATCTCTTGCCATTCTTGTTGGCGCCAGACCCGCTGTCCTTCGACCCTTGCGCGCGCTTGCCTCCGCCGCCTCCGCCGCCTCCGCCGCCTCCGCCGCCTCCGCCGCTACCGCCTCCGCTGGGGCCGCTGTTGCTGCCGGTGGAGCCGTCGCCTCCGGACCCGGGATTTTGCCCTTTACCCGATGGTTTCGTAGGTCTGGTGTTGCCGCTACCGTTACCCTGCGACCCCTGATCCGGCTTGGGTGATGCCTGATCTTCGGGCTTCGTCTGTTCCTCTGTTTGCCCCTGGTTTCCAGGCTCGGTCGTGGCGTTTGGCGAGGACGAGGCGGCGGGCGATGGCGTGGTGACGGGGGGAGGACCTGCGCTGTAGTAGAGGGTGACGGTGGAGCCCGGCTCGAGCGCCGCGCCGACCCCGGGGTCGGTATAGATCGCGATGCCAGCCGCCTCGTCGCCCTCTATCTCCACGGGTTTGGAGCCCAGCCCGACGTTAGACAGTTTGGTCTGAGCGTCCCCGACGCTCAGACCGTAGACCTCGGGAACCTGGACCGGCTCGACGCCGAGGCTGACCGCGACGTCGACCGCCGACCCCGGTTCCACGCTCTGTCCCTGCGACGGGTTCTGGAAGAAGATGCCGCCCTTGGCGACATCGCCGGTGTAATCGCTGCTCGTGTTCCCGAGCTGCAGGTTGGCCCCCGCAAGGATCGCCCGCGCCTGCGCCGTGGTCTTCCCGTAAAGCCAGGGGACCGTCACGTTCGATGGTCCCGTCCCGACGGTGATGGCCACGCTGGTTCCGACCTCGGGCCGCGCGCCGGCCCCGGGGTCCTGGCCCACCACTTTCTCCTGGTTGCCGAATGAGCTCGCCTGCTCGTCCACCTCGACCTCGAAGCCGGCGTCCTTCAGCTCCTGCTCGGCCGTCGCCTGCTCCGAGCCCACGACGGAGGGCACGCTCGCCACCTGCTTGCCCACCACGGTGATCGAGATCTCCGATCTCTTCTCAGCCTTTCCTCCTGCCTGGGGATTCTGGTCGGTTATGGTGTCCACGGCCTTCTCGCCGTCGATGCTGTCCGAGACTTTTATGTCGAAGTCATCACCGTATTTGGCTTCGGCCGTGTCGAGGTTCATGCCGACCAGGTCGGGGACGCTGATCATGGGCGCGTCCTTGCCGAGTGGACCATCCCGGAGCATCCCGTAGCCGGCCCAGGCGAGCGAGCCCAGGAGCAGGATCCCGAGGAGGGCGAGCAGCAGGGGCGAGGCCCCCCTGTGCCGCTTCTTGCCCCGGTCCGTCCCTTGAGGAGGAGGAGGCGGGGGGCCCATGCGCGAGGTCGCCGCTGCCGGCATGGCGCGGGTCATCATCTCCGTCGTGGCGCCCGAGGGGTCGAGGCCTGCGCCGAAGCGCTCCAGGTCGTCTATGAGCTCGTCGTCGCTCCCGTAGCGGTCGTCGGGGTTCTTGGCGAGGAGCCTTAGGGTTATCGCGTTTATGCCGTCGGGCACGGATGGGTTCAACTCCTGCGGCGGGCGCACGTGCCCGTTTACGTGCTTCATCGCTATGCCTATCGGCGTGTCGGCGTCGAAGGGTAGCTCTCCCGTGAGCATCTCGTAGAGGACGACGCCCAGAGAGTAGAGGTCGCTCGCCGGGCCAACGTGCTCGCCCATCGCCTGCTCCGGCGAGATGTAGTGGGCCGTGCCCAAAATATGCCCCGTCCTCGTCATCGTCGAGGAGGAGGCGGCGCGGGCTATGCCGAAGTCCGTAACCTTCACGTCCCCCGAGCCCGTAACCAGGATGTTGTGCGGTTTGATGTCGCGGTGGATCACGTCCCGCTCGTGCGCTGCCCTCAGAGCCTCGGCCATCTGCAGCGCGACGGCGGCGGCCGTGTGGGCCGGGAGCGCGCCACGCTTGAGGATGCGGTCCTTCAAGGTGCCGCCAGGCAGGTACTCCATCGCGATGTAGTACGTCCCGTCCTCGGACTCGCCCCTGTCGAATATGGAGACGATGTTGGGGTGGGAGAGGGCGGCGGCGCTCTGGGCCTCCCGCTTGAAGCGCTCGACGAACTCCTCGTCGCTCTTGTAGCGGGTGCTCATTACCTTCAGGGCCACGTCCCGATCGAGGATGTTGTCGTGGGCCAGAAAGACATCGGCCATGCCGCCGCTGCCCAACGGTTTCAGGAGCCTGTAACGGTTGTCTACGAGCTGCTGCACGAACCAGAGATTATAAACGCGGGCGTCCGCAACGTTTAGACCCCTTCCTTCAGGTAGGCCTGCATCAAATCTGCCGCTATCGGCAGGGCGCCCTCGTCGGCCCTGCCGCCGTTCTCGACCATCACGCACATCGCTATCTTGGGGTCGTCGGCGGGGGCGAAGGTGATCCACCACGAGTGCGCCTCGCCGTTGCCCGATTCAGCGGTACCCGTTTTGCCGGCCACCTTCACGCCGGGTATCTCGGCCTCTACCAGGCCGCCCTGGATGATGACCTGCTGCATCATCTCGTTGAGGGTAGCCGCCGTGGAGGCCGGGATCGCCTGCCTGCGGATGCTGGCGGTGGGCTTATCGAGGATTATGCCGTCGGGAGAGCGGACCTCGCGCACGAGGCGAGGCTCCACCATCCTGCCGTCGTTGGCGATGGCGGCGGCCACGAGCGCCATCTCGAAGGAGTTGCTCTGTACCTCGCCCTGCCCGAAAGCCGTTTGGGCGAGGGTGCCCGTGGTCCATTGACCCGGCGCCAGGCTGTTCACGCTGCTCCCCGAGACGGGAATCTCGAAGTCGTCGTAGGGATCGCCGAAGCCGAAGTCCAGGGCCATCTGGGAGAGGGCATCGGCCCCCACGATCTCGACCGCGATCTTCGCGAAGACCACGTTGATCGAGTAGGCGAGCGCCCGCGTGAAGGTTACCTCCCCGAAGTCTTTCTCCTGGAAGTTGCGGACCGTGTACCCCGGCAACTCGTAGGCGCCGCTGTCGAAAAACTCGTCTTGCGGCCTTACCCCGGCCTGCAGGGCCGCTGCGGTCGTTATCACCTTGAACACAGAGCCAGGTGGATAAAGGCTCTGGGTCGCGCGGTTGATGAGGGGCGCGCCGGGGGCGCTGGCGAGTTCGGGGTAGTTCTCGTCGACCTGGTTCGGGTCGAAGGAGGGGGAGGTGGCCATGGCGAGGATGTCGCCCGTCTTGGGGTTCAAGGCGACTATCGAGCCCCTGCCCGTGGAGCTCGACTGGAGCTCCTGATAGGCGAGCTCTTGTAGCCCCGGATCCAACGTCAGGACGACGTTGTTTCCGGGCTGGGGACCGCCTGTGGCCCGGTTTATGAGGTCGTCCAGGGTTTGCGGCTCGCCGAAGACGCCCGAGAGGTCGGTGTTGCGGGAGATCTCGATGCCGGTCGCCCCGTAGCGGGTGCTCCAGTAGCCGACCACGTTCGAGAACGCGGCGCCCAGGGGGTAGACGCGGTCGTAGACGGGGCCCTGCGGGGTCTCGTGCTTGACGCTTTTGGCGAGCACGGTCTCGCCGTCTCCGGCCAGGATGAGACCGCGCGGCGAGGAGATGCTCCTCTGGGTCTGGAAACCGTTCTCGGGGTTGTTGGCGAGCGCCTCCCTGGAATAGACCTGCCAGTAGGCGAGCATCACCACGAGCCCGAAGAACCCTGCGACGAAGAGGTAGAAGGTACGCCTGAGCTGGGCGTTCACGAGGCCCCCCAGGGGACCTTCTCGTACGCGAGCCCCTCGGCCTCCCTGCGGCCGGCCCTCTCCGAGACGAGCAACAAGAGGCCCGTCAGGATAAAGTTGCCGACCACGGAGGAGCCTCCGTAGGAGACGAAAGGCAGGGTGATCCCGGTCAGGGGTATCGCCTTGGTTACCCCGCCGACGATGACGAGCGTCTGCAGGGCGAACATGGCCGTCAGCCCGAAGGCGAGGAGCTTGGAGGCGTCGTCCTCGGCGAGGAGCGCTATCTTGGTCCCCCTGTACGTGAAGGCGAGGAAGGCGAGCAGCACGGCCGTTGCGCCCAGCAAACCAAGCTCGCTCGCTATCGCGGAGAACACGAAGTCGGTCTCGACCTCGGGGATGGTCTGGGCGAAGCCGGCCCCGAGCCCCGTGCCTAGCAGGCCTCCGTCGGCGATGTTGAAGATGCTCTGCAGGATCTGGAACCCCGTCCCGTCGGGGTCCCGCCACGGGTCGAGCCAGCTCTGCACCCTGACCTGCACGTGCTCGAAGAGCAAGAACGTCACGAAGGAGCCGAACAAGAAAAGGACCCCGCCGAGAAGGATGTAGGCGATGCGACCTGTCGCCACGTAGAGCATCAGGAGCGGCACGGCGAAGAAGAGGAGGCTGGATCCCAGATCCTTCTCGAAGACCAGGAGGCCTAATGAGGCAGCCCACACCAGGGCTACGGGGCCGAAGTATTTGATCGCGGGCAGCTCGACACCGAGGAAGCTGCGGCTCGTCGCCGCCATCACGTCGCGCTTTTCGGCCAGATACCCCGCGAAGAACACGACGAGGGCGATGCGGGCGAACTCGGAAGGCTGGAAGCCGACGGGCCCGAGGTCTACCCAGAGCCTGGCACCGTTGACCGTGTAGCCTAGAGGCGTGAACGTCGAGGCTATAAGGAAGACCGCGAAGATGGCGAGCAAATACTTGTAGTCGAAGAGACGGTCGTAGTTGCGGAAGAAAAGCACGAGCAAGAACATAGTGCCGCAACCAATAAGGATCCAGACCGCCTGCGTGAGCGCGAGCTGCTTCGAGCCCTCCACGTTGTAGGTGAGGCGGAAGACCATGACCAGCCCCAACCCCGTCAAGAGCGTGACTATAGGGAGCAACAGCACGTCGGAGTGGGGCAAGAGCAACCTTACGCCCACGTAGAGCGCAAACAAGGTTCCGGCGTAGTAGGCGCCGTAGATGAGCGGCGGGCTCGCCGCCTGCTGGACGAAGATGAGGGTCGCGAACCCCAAAGTGGTAACGAGCAGGGCGAGGACCATGGGCGTGAAGGCGCGTTGTGTCACGGGAAGAGCAACCTAGTTACCCAGGTCCCCCAGGACCTTCTCGGCCTGGCTCTCGGTGTAGAGCTTGTGGTTCTCTATCGGCTCCCTGTAGGGGTCTTTGATCTCCGACTCCTGGACCCCAGGCCTGCGCCACTCCCGGTTCAGCCCGAACCCGAGCGGGGCGTAGGGCAAACCCTGGTAGGCGACCACTTCTCCCGCGTCGAACGCGAAAAAGTACCGGCTCGAGCCCCAGAGGTAGGCCGGCACGAGCGCTATGGCCAGAAACGCGACGATCGCAAGCCCCCTGACGAGCTTGCCCAGAGCCCGCTGCCACCCGCGCCGGCGTTTGCGCCGCGCTGCCTTCTGGTGCCGCCGCGGGGCCCTCCTGGGTGACTCCTTCGGCGGCGTGCGGCTTTCCTGCGACACTACCGAAGGCTCCACGGCGCGCATCTCGCTCGTGCCTGAGTGCCCCTCGCGCCTGAGGCGCGTGCGGCGGGGGGGCGGGGTCTGCTCCTTCACGTCCACCACGATCACCGTGATGTTGTCGTTGCCTCCGGCGTCGAGTGCCGCGGAGAGGAGGGTTCTCGCCGCGCGCTCGGGATCTCCCGAAGACTCGAGCAGGATCTCCGAGATCCTCGCCTCGGGGACCATGTCGGAGAGACCGTCCGAGCAGAGCAGGACGCGGTCTCCGGTCTCTATGGGCAGCACGGTGGTGTCGACGTCCACCTCCTCGTCGGCGCCGAGGGCGCGGGTGATAAGGTTCTTCTGGGGGTGCTCCGCGGCCTGGTCCCTTGTCAGGTCGCCGCTCCGTACCAGCTCGGCGACGAGCGAGTGGTCCTCGGTTATGGGGTTCATCTCGCCGCCGCGCACGAGGTAGGCCCGCGAGTCGCCGACGTGCGCGACCTCGGCCCTGGGCTCCTGCTGCGTGCCGCCGAACCTCATGGCGACCACCGTGGTGCCCATCCCCGAGAGCTTCTCGTCGCCGCGGCCGGCCGCCAGAATTCTACGGTTCGCCTCCGCAATGGCGGTCTCGAACGACCTGTCCGGACGGAGATCCTTGAGAACCTCCACGGCGAGGGAGCTCGCGACCTCCCCAGCTTCGAAGCCCCCGATGCCGTCGGCGACAACGAAGAGCGTCTCGTCCTCGCCCTCGCCGACGAGCAGGGCGTCCTCGTTGTTCTGGCGCACCTTCCCAGCATCGGTGACGCCGAAAGGCTGCAGCTCCAGGAAAGGCAAGCCGCTACTCCTCGTACCTGAACGTGGTCGAGCCGACCCTGACGGTGTCGCCGTGCCGTAGAGGCGTGGCACCCACGGTCTTGCGCCCGTTTACGAAGGTCCCGTTGGTCGAGCCGAGGTCTTCGACATAGAGCAGGCCGCCGTGCCTGGTGAGCTGCGCGTGGCTTCCCGAGGCGTAGTCGTCGCTACGTAGAACGATCGTGCTACCCGAGGAGCGGCCGACGCTCGTCTCGCCGTCGCCGATCTCGAACCTGGTCTCAGGGGCCAGGATGTCCGAGTCCTCCACCACGAACTCGGGGACGCCGTTGGCGCGGGCCCTGTAGGGTTTGCGCCCGTCCCTACTCTGGCCAGGCACGTAAGGTTCGTCGTCGGGTATCTTCCTGAGATCCCCGATGCTGCGGCTCATAACGGCGTAGATAAAAGCGAAGAGCAGGAGCAGGATCAGGGCCTTCGCCGCGAGCAGCGGGACCTGTAGCTCAAGCATACGCTAGCGTCTCCCGCCGGACTCCTCGCCCGGAGAGTCTATGCGGCGGATGAAGCGGGCGGTGGTCTGGCCGAAGGTCAGCTCGTCGCCGCCTTCGATCATCTCGCGGTCGATGGGCGCCCCGTCGAGCAACGTCCCGTTGGTCGAGCCGAGGTCCTCCATGACGAAGCCGCTGTCGGCGCGCGAGATCCTGGCGTGCCTCCTGGACACGTTAGGGTCGTTTATGACGATGTCGTTCTCCTGCGAGCGCCCGACGCCCCACGGCCCGCGCCCTTCGAGCGGGTACGTCTCTTCCCCCAGAGAGAGCTCAACGATCTCCCGCGCCAGCCCGTGGCGCCTGGCCTCATCGGCCGAGATGGCGGCGGTGCCCTGCTCTACCTCGTCGCCCGTCGACTCCTCGGTGCGGAAGATGCGGGTCTGGCCTGAGGTGTCCTGCGGGGCTCCCTTCTCGCGCGGCCCATCGCCGCCGGTCAGCTTCGCTGTTACGCCGAACTCCCCGAAGCGGAGCGTCTCCTCCGTCTCGAAGCGTATCCTCGGCGGGGTCATCAGATGGTAGTTCTTGTTCTCGGCGTGGGTGGAGGCGTACTGGATCAGCTCGTCCCGCAATGAGGCTTGATAGGCTTGAATAGACTCCGTGTCCTCCCTGGAGAGGTGGACCGTAAAGTCGTTCGGGGCGTAGGTGCGGGAGATCGAAACCATCCTGCCCTCGTCCATCTGCTTGGTGAGGCCCTTGGCGATCTCGACCGGGTGGATCTGGCGCCTGAACGCC
>JBKPSF010000205.1:0-6444 GCA_046734875.1 Actinomycetota bacterium
ATCCCGCTCCCCGCCGCCGTCACCACCGCCACCTTCTCCCCAACCTCTCCACCCATCTGCCCCTCCTCCCAGCGCTACTGCGTCCCACTAAGCATACCCAAACCGCTGACAAGGCGCGAAGCGCCGTGCTGACAAGCGAAGGCGTCAGCCTGAGCGTGCTGACAAGCCTGCGAAGCAGGCGTGCTGACAAGCGGGGGCGAAGCCGGAGCGTGCTAAAGTACCCCGATGGAGAGCCATTTCGGGGCGACGGCGCCTTATACGGTCGGGGTCGAGGAGGAGTTCCAGCTTGTCGACCCCTTCTCGCGCGGCCTGACGCCGGCCGTCGACGGGGTGCTCGCAGCGGGGAACGGGACGAAGCTCATCACCTCGGAGCTCTCGCAGTCTTGCGTTGAGATGCTCTCACCGGTCTTCGCCTCTGCTTCTGACCTCGCGCGCGAGTTGCCTGGGTTGCGCAGGGAGGTGCGCGAGCTTGCGCGCAGCAGGGGCGTGGAGATCGTTGCTGCGGGCGCCCATCCTTTCTCGGAGCCGACGGAGCAGCCGCTCACAAGTGGGGCCCACAACCTCCGCGTCGAGGAGGAGATGGGCTGGGTCGCAAGGACGCAGGCTATCTACGGCCTGCACATCCACGTTGCCGTCCCGAACGGGGACGCCGCGATCCGGGCCGTCAACACCCTCGCAGGGTACGTGCCACTCCTGGTCGCGCTCTCGAACAACTCGCCTTTCTGGCGCGGCTCGGACACCAGGCTGGGCTCTACTCGCACAAAGGTGTTCGAGATGTTCCCCCGCTCGGGCCTCCCGCCCGCCTTCCGTTCCTGGGAGGACTTCGAAGAACACATCGGGGCCCTCGTCGCCTCAGGGTCCATCCCCGATTACTCCTGGTGCTGGTGGGACGCGAGACCCCACCAGAAGTTCGGCACCGTCGAACTCCGCTCACCAGACGTGCAGACGGACGCCTCCTACACAGCAGCCCTCGTCGCCCTCGTCCAGTGCCTCGTCGTCAAGGCCGCATCTGGCGAGGTGCCATTTACAGACCCCGTGTACAACTCGGAGAACAAGTGGCGCGCGGTGCGCTACGGGATGGACGCCGCCTTCTATGATTTCGTCGCCGGCATGGAAGTGCAGGCCCGTCCGATGGCCCGCGCCCTCGTCGAAGAACTACGACCCATAGCCCAGGACCTCCGCTGCGAAGAGGAACTGGTCGGCGTACTGGAAATCACCGAACTCGGCACCGGCGCAGAGCTGCAACGGGCCGCCTTCGGCAGAAGCGGCTCCTTAAAAGGCGTCGTCGACTACCTCATAGAAAACACCGCACCAGACTAATCCGGCAAAGCGTCCCCGAAAAAACGATCCGCAGGGGTATCGGCCCCTGCGGATCTTACCTCTAGCCGGTCAGCAAAAAGCTAAAAGGCTGACGGCTGAAGTGCTGAATTGCTACCTTACTGGTTGCCGCGTACCGCCTGCAGTACTTCATCGGCGCTGTTGAAGGTCTCGGTGCCCGAGTTCTTGACGCCGTCGATTACCTCTTGCGGGGCGCCGTTGTTCTGAACCTGGTTTACTACCTCGTCCTTGCTGGCCGGGAAGTCCAGGTTCGGTAGGAACTGCTGCAGCTGACCCAGGTCGAGGTTGCTGAGATCGCCCAGGTTGTCGCCTATGTTGCCAAGGCCCATTTTCGTCTTCCTCCTGTCTCGCTCTCCAAATCTTCAGCCTCTTGTTTACCCGATGTGATCGTCGCCAAACAACCCGCCGTTTTTCTGAATGTATTCGTCCGAGCAATGTGTTTGAATATTCAACAGGTGGAGCGACCAAAGGAGGAGAGCGTGTCCACGGACAAGGAGAAGGGTCTGATCGGCTCGACCTCGGACCAGCTGAGAGAGACCACCGGTATCCTCAAGGGAGAGGGTCCCTGGCACTCGGCAAACTCGGATGTCTACCACAACAACCCCAACTGCCAGACCGGCAACAGCATCAAAGCCGAAAACGTCCTGCAGGGGACCGGCGGCAAGCCGCTCTGCGGGGAATGCGAGAAGCTCAACAGCGCGGGCGGCACCGTAGGCAACCTTACCGGCCTGTAGCGGATAGCACGCCGCCAGGCTTTGCCAGGCGGCTTGTCAGCACGGCGCTTCGCGCCTCGTCAGCACGCTCAGCCCTCACGGGCTTCGCTCGTCAGGGTTTGATTTGTAGGTATAGCGGTTTGCGAACCGCTATACTGCCCGGCGTGGGGAAGCGCTTTTTGTGTCTGAGAGGGAAGGGTTCGTGAGCGAAGACGTATGCCCGAGCGGCACATATAAGACGCTTGCCGAGCAGCGCGAGGTGCTCACTCCGGCGGAGGAGCGGTTCGAGCGGACGCGGCAGACTATCCGGCTCTTCCTCGGGCCCGTAGCGTTTTTGGAGGCCATCCCCATCCCGGAGACGGCGGTTCTCTCGCTGGCGCTTCCCGGGGTCATCGCCCTGATCCCCATCATGGCCGGCGTGGTCGGCTTCGTGTGAGATAGCCGAACGTGGGTGCAACCCGAAGATGACCTCGAAACTCGTTCTCGGTCCGCTACTGCGCTACGCCGGGGAGACCGACGCTACGGTCTGGGTTGAGATCGACGCCGCCTGCGAGGTCGAGGTCCTCGGCCACAGGACCAGAACCTTCGAGGTCGAAGGCCACCACTACGCTCTGATCATGATCACGAACCTGAACCCGGGCGAGACCTATCCGTACGAGGTCTCCCTCGACGGCGAGAGGGTCTGGCCGGAAGGCGACTTCCCGCCGTCGGTGATCCGCACGATCTCACCGGACGGAACGTTGGACCTCTCCTACGGCTCGTGCCGCGTCTCGGTCCCGCACGAGCCACCATACACGCTCGCCGCCGACGCGAACAGGCACGGTTATGAGCGCGACGCGTTGCAGGCCCTGGCGCATCGCATGATGCGCGAGCCGCGCGAACGTTGGCCCGACGCGTTGTTCTTGCTGGGGGATCAGATCTACGCCGATGAGGTCTCGGAGGGCGCCCTGCAGTTTATCCGCTCGCGGCGCGACACGAGCGAAGGCCCGGGCGAGCAGGTCGCGGACTTCGAGGAGTACACCCGCCTGTACTGGGACGCGTGGAGGGACCCCGTCACCCGGTGGCTGCTCTCGACCGTGCCTTCGGCCATGATCTTCGACGACCACGACGTGAACGACGACTGGAATACCTCCGAGACCTGGGTGCGCCAGATGCGCTCCACGCCGTGGTGGGAAGAACGCATCGTCGGTGCCTTTATGTCCTACTGGATCTACCAGCACCTCGGCAACCTGTCTCCGGAAGAACTGAAGGCAGACGGCCTCTTCGACAGGGTACGCGAGGCGGAGAACCCGACCCGAGTCCTGCGCGAGTTCGCATACCGGGCGGACCGGGAGACTGCCGGCACGCGCTGGAGCTACCACCGCGACTTCGGCCGCGTCCGCCTGATAGTGATGGACTCACGGGCCGGGCGCGTCCTAAAGGAGGGCCACCGCGCCATGCTCGACGAAGAGGAGTGGGCCTGGGTCGAAGAAAAAGCTACCGGCGACTTCGACCACCTTCTCTTCGGCACCTCGCTCCCCTTGCTCCTCGGCCCCGGCCTGCACCACCTCGAGGCCGCGAGCGAGGCCGTCTGCGCCGGAGCCTGGGGCCGCGTGGCGGCGAGGGTAGGCGAGTCGGTCCGCCAGCTAGTCGACCTGGAACACTGGCCCGCCTTCCAGAAATCCTTCAGGGACCTCACTGAACTACTACGCTCCGTGGCCTCGGGCGAGCGCTCGGGTGGCGAACCTCCCGCCTCCGTGACGGTCCTCTCCGGCGACGTGCACCACGGCTACCTGGCAAAGATGGACTTCGGCGACGGCGTGGCGACACCCGTCTACCAGTCGGCCAGCTCGCCCTTGAGAAACCCTTTAGGCCTCCCCGAGCGCCTCGTCATGCGCTTCGGCTGGACCGAACGGGGCAGACGCGTTGGCGAGATGCTCCTCCGCCTGGCCGGCGTCGAAAAACCGGGTCTGGGCTGGCACCTCTTGCACGATAAGCCCTGGTTCCACAACCACGTCTCGAGCCTGCAGATCCGGGACCGCGAAGCGACGCTCAAAGTGGAAAAAACCACCCCCGAAAAAGACGACGAACCGGTCCTGTACCCCGTCCTGGAACACAAGCTAGCATAGGATGCCATCAGCTCTCAGCCGCAGGCAAAAACCATTAAGCTGAGAGGCTGACCGCTGAAGGCTGATAGCTGCCGACCGAAGGGGGCCCTCATGAAGATCGTATTGCCGCAAGACATGCAGACCGCGCGCGGGCCGGAGGACTGGTTCACCGGCACGGTGTGGAGGGATGCCGCTCCCGTGGGCGATTCGCCCGATGTCGCCGTGAACCGTGTCCTCTTCGAGCCCGGCGCACGCACGCACTGGCACACCCACCCGGAGGGCCAGATCCTCTTCGTCGTCACCGGCACCTGCCGGGCGGCGAAGGAGGGCGAACCGCCCGTCGAGGTAGAAGCCGGGGGCGTCGTCTTTTTCGCTCCGGGCGAGAAACACTGGCACGGCGCCAACTCCGAAACCTATATGGTCCACATGGCCATAAACATCGCCAACACGACCGACGGCGGCACGGAGTGGATGGACCCCGTTACCGACGAGGAGTACGCGGGCGGCTGATCGGAGAACAACTACGCTCCGGGCGGGAACGGTGTCGATCAGGTAGCCTTCGGCCTCGCTCAGAAAGGGTACGTACCGGCCTTCTCCCAGGGGCCGCCCAGGTAGTGATCCTGCGAGCGTCTGTCCACCTGCAGCGTCAGGATGAGGGGTTGGTACATGCCGACTTCTGGCAAAGAATTCTATCTTTTACACGTTGTCTTCCGGCTTCGGGGCGCTCTCGCCGCTGGCGAAGGTGAAGTATGCTTCGGGGTCGTCGGCGCTCTTGCGTCCGGCCAGGATCAGGGAGAAGCGGAAGGCGAGGCCGCCGGCGAGCACGAGCATCGAGGCGAGCATGCTCCTGGAGCGACGCTCTCCGCCGGAGAGCAGGACGAACGGAGCCAGAAGTCCTCCGATGATGGTGCCGCCGACGAAGAGGGGGGCTACCTCTCTGGAGAAGAGCGGTTTGCTCCACCGGCTCATCCGGATCAGGGACGCGCCGATGAGAAGGCCCTCGATGACGATAACGGCCTTCTCGGCCCGGTGCAGAACGCGCAGGGTCTTAGCCTCGCCCCAGCGGCCGAGGTGCAACACGAACGAGAGCCAGGAGAGTGCCGTGGAGAGGCCCGAGGCCAGGAATGTCGGGCCCATCAGCATCCAGTTGCGGGCCCAGATGGGGACCGAGGTCGCGCTGATGAGGTTTCCCGTGTTGAACCCCACATACAGGCCGAAAGGCAGGGCGAGGACGGTGAGCAGTCGGGCCGGGATGAGCTTTATCACGAGCCGCGAAAGAGAGTTGTCGCCGAGGAGCAGCCCGTCCTCGGCGGCCTGGCGGGTGGCGATGAGGCCACCGAGGTTGCCGAAGGCGAGGAGCGACCAGCTCTGGGTGGACATCGGGGAGCGAAGCTTAAGGACGCGCATCATGTTGTAGAAGCGCTCCGGTCTTCCGAGATCCCAGATCAGGAGCACGGGACTCAGCAGCATGGTGGCGAGCACCGTGTAGCGGCTGGCGCGGGTGAGGGCCTCGTCTCTGTGGCCGAGCAGTTGCGCCACCGTGGCGAACAGTTGCGTCCCCGCGCCGATGCCGCCGAGCCAGAAGTAGATCGGGATCTGCCACGTCCAGTGCGCCGGTTTTATGGGCGGGATGCCGTAGTAGTTCTTGTCTTTCCTTTCGGGGTCCGTCTCGGGATGGTGCGCGCTCTCGACCTTGCCGTTGCTCTTCTGTACCTGATCCCGCGTCCTCTCTCCCATCGTTCTCCCCCTAATCCCTGAACGCCAGCGCCACCACCGCGCCGAGGACGGTGGCCGCGACCGCGCCCGCTATGACGCCGCCTTTGACCTTCTCCTGGGGCATGAAAGGATGCCTGGGAAGGTTGTAGGTCTCTGGCTCGTCCATGAGGATAAACTTGGAGTGGTTACCCCCGATGCCGCCCGTTCCCCCGACCTCGGGCGTCCCCCAGACGTAGGCTTGCGTGTAGCCTTTGTCGTGCAGCTCCTGTACGCGCTTTTCGGCACGAGCTTCTAGCTCTTCGACTTCGCCGAATTGGATGGACTCCGTAGGGCAGGCCTTCGCGCAGGCCGGTTCGAGGCCGTCCTTCTGGCGGTCGTAGCAGAGGGTGCACTTGAAGGCGCGGCCGTCGTGGGGGACCTGGCTTATGACGCCGTAGGGGCAGGCGGGGACGCAGTAGCCGCAGCCGTTGCAGATGTCGGGTTGGATAAAGACGTTGTCGAACTCGTTGCGGATGATGGAGCCGGTAGGGCAGGCCTGCTGGCACGGCGCCGCGACGCAGTGCTTGCAAACGTCGCTCATAAAGGCCCAG
>JBKPSF010000206.1:0-9579 GCA_046734875.1 Actinomycetota bacterium
GTTGGAGATGGAGATGACCATCTCCTCCTCGGCGATGAGGTCTTCGATCTCGAAGTCTACGCCCTCTTCGGCCGTGATAGCCGTCCGGCGCTCGTCGGCGTAGGCCGCCCTGACCTCGCCCAGCTCCTCCTTGACTATGCCGTAGACCTTCGAATCGTCGGCCAATACGCTCTCGAGGTACTCGATCTTCTCCCTCAAGTCCTTGTGCTCGCGCTCCACCTTCTGGCGCTCCATCGCGGTGAGACGCTGGAGCCTGAGGTCGAGGATGGCCTGCGCCTGGCGCTCGGAGAGCTTGAAGCTCTTCATCAGGTTGTTCCGCGCGGTCTCTACGCTACGCGAGCGCCGGATGGTCGCGACGACCTCGTCGAGGTTCGCCAGCGCGATAAGGAGGCCTTCGAGGATGTGGGCCCGGGCCTTCGCGCGATCCAGCTCGTAGCGCGTCCTGCGCGTCACCACGTCGAACTGGTGGGCGACGTAGTGCTGGAGGGCCTGCCGGTAGGAGAGCGTCCGCGGCACGCCGTCCACGAGCGCCACCAGGTTTACGCCGAAGCTCTGCTGCATCTGGGTGTGCTTGTAGAGGTTGTTCAGGACGACCTTCGGTACGGCCTCGCGCTTCAGCTCGACGACGATGCGCATCCCATTGCGGTCCGACTCGTCGCGCAGGTCGGAGATATCCGAGAGCTTGCGGTCCTTGACCAGCTCGGCGATCTTCTGCAAGAGGTAGCTCTTGTTGACCTGGTAGGGAATCTCCGTGACCACGATCTGGGTCCTGTTGCCCTTGATCTGCTCCGTGTGAGCCTTGGCCTGCACCCGCACCGAGCCACGCCCGGTCTGGATGGCGTCACGAATTCCACGCAGTCCGACGATCACGCCGCCCGTCGGGAAGTCCGGGCCCTTGATATGCTTCGCTATCCCGTCATCATCGAGGTCAGGGTCTTCTATGAGGGCGACCGTCGCATCTATAACCTCGCCGAGGTTGTGCGGTGGGATCTTGGTCGCCATCCCGACCGCAATACCGTCCGATCCGTTGACGAGCAAGTTTGGGAACCGCGCGGGCAGCACATCGGGCTGGCGCTGGCTCTCGTCGAAGTTCGGCACGAAGTCGACGGTATCGGAGCCTATGTCCCGCAGCATCTCCGTCGCCATGCGCGTGAGGCGCGCTTCGGTGTACCTCATGGCGGCCGGTGGGTCGCCGTCCACGCTACCGAAGTTGCCCTGGCCGTCTACGAGCGGGTAGCGCATCGAGAAGTTCTGGGCGAGTCTGGTGAGCGTGTCGTAGACCGCCGAGTCGCCGTGCGGGTGGTACTTACCGATGACCTCGCCGACGACCGTCGCGCTCTTCCGGTAGGGGCGGTTGGGCTGCAGCCCGAGGTCGTGCATGGCGTAGAGAACTCGCCTGTGAACGGGCTTCAAACCATCTCGCGCGTCCGGGAGGGCGCGGGAGACGATCACGCTCATCGCGTACGAGAGGAAAGAGTCCTTTATCTCATCCTCTATGGAATGGGGGCGTATGTTCCCCGAGAAAGTATCAAGCATCCAGATTCTTCACCTCTCTGGCGTTCTCCTCGATAAACCGCTTTCGCGGCTCGACCTTGTCGCCCATGAGCGCCGTGAACAGCTCGTCCGCGACCGCGGCCGACTCGACCGTGACCTGCAAAAGCGTCCTGTTGTTCGGGTCCATGGTCGTCTCCCAGAGCTGTATCGGGTTCATCTCCCCGAGGCCCTTGAAGCGGCCGATGTTGGCGTTTCCGTTGGCGTTCAGGCGCGTCAGGGTCTCCTGTAGTTCGCGCTCGTTGTAGACGTAGTAGTCCTTGCGGTGGTGCGTGATCTTGAAAAGCGGCGGCTGGGCGATGTAGACGTATCCGGCCTCGATCAGCTCCGGCATGTTCCTGAACAAGAACGTCAGGACCAGCGTCCGAATGTGGCTTCCGTCCACGTCGGCGTCGGTCATGATGACGATCTTGTTATATCGCGCCTGATCCACATCAAACGTCTCCCCGACCCCGGCGCCGATTGCGGAGATCATGGCCTGTATCTCGACGTTGGAGAGGACCTTGTTCATGTTGGCCTTCTCGACGTTGAGGATCTTGCCCCGCAAAGGCAAGATGGCCTGGAAGTTCCGCTCCCTCCCCTGTTTTGCACTTCCCCCGGCCGAATCGCCCTCGACAATGTAGAGTTCGCTACGAGCGGGGTCTTTGGAGGAGCAGTCGGCGAGCTTGCCTGGTAGCGTGGAGCTCTCCAGGTAGCCCTTGCGGATCTTCTCCCTCACCGTCCTTGCGGCAAGCCGCGCCCTGGCGGCCTGCAAAGCCTTGTTGACGATGGCCTTGGCTTCGGCGGGACGCTCCTCCAGGAACTCGGCCAGGTACCGGTTGGTCGCGCTCTCCACGAGCCCTTTGACCTCGGTGTTGCCGAGCTTGGTCTTGGTCTGACCCTCGAACTGCGGCTCGGAGAGCTTGACCGAGATGACCGCGGCCAAACCTTCCCTTATATCGTCGCCTGTGAGGTTCTCCTCTTTCTCCTTGAGGAGGCCCTTCTGGCGGGCGTAGGTGTTGATCGTACGCGATAGCGCGGAGCGGAACCCGGAAAGGTGCGCCCCGCCCTCATGGGTGTTGATGTTGTTGGCGAAGGTGAAGACGGAGTCCTGGAAGCCGCTGTTCCACTGAAGCGCGACCTCCACGTCCCCGACCGCCTCCTCGCGCTCGAGGTAGAAGACGGTCTTGTGGACAGGGTCCTTGGCCTCGTTGATGTGAGAGACGAAGTCCCTGATGCCACCCTCGTACTGATACGTGACGTCCCTGTCCTCGTCGCGCTCGTCGACGAGCCGAATCTTCAAGCTTTTGTTGAGGAACGCGGACTCGCGGAAGCGGCGGCTCAGGGTGTCGAACGAGAGCTCGACGGTCTCGGTGAAGACCTCGGGATCCGGCATGAAGCTTATGGTCGTCCCCGTGCCCTCGCCCCTCTTGAGCTTGCGGTCCTTGGCGAGCTTGCCCTTGGGGAACCCGCGCTCGTAGCGCTGGCTCCACACGTGGCCGTCGCGCCTGACCTCGACCTCCAGCCACTCGGAGAGGGCGTTGACCACGGAGGCGCCGACGCCGTGAAGCCCGCCTGAGACCTTGTAGCCCTGGCCGTCGAACTTGCCGCCGGCGTGCAGCGTCGTGAGGATCACCTCGGTCGCCGACTTGCCGTACTTCTTCATCGTGCCGACCGGCAACCCCCGCCCATCGTCGGTAACGGAGACCGAGTTGTCGGGGTGGACGGTGACCAGGATCTCCGAGCAATGCCCGGCGAGGGCCTCGTCTATGGAGTTGTCGACGATCTCCCACACGAGGTGATGAAGACCCCTCGGCCCCGTCGACCCGATGTACATGCCGGGCCGCCGCTTGACGGCCTCTAGACCCTCCAGAACCTGGATGGAACTTGCATCGTACGCGCTCCTGGTATTCTTGGAAACAGGGTTAGCCGCCAAAGAACCGGACCCTCCTCTTTGCTATACCGGCGCTTCGGCCGGAGACGTTCTTTTCATCAGAGCTCTGCACCCGATGATTGTAACACACAAGCCGGGCTTTCCCAACGCCCGCGGAGCTGCCTTTGTGGCTTAGATAAGCCGATTTCGCAGGGTAGCGCTACCCCGTGGCACCATTTGTTGCGGTCTGGAGGATGGAACCACCAGATATGCGTATGATACGGGTTCTCCCGAGGATCTCTTCACCGAAATACTCGAGGTTGGTGGTGGAGATGACGGCCTGCGTGCTCTGCAAGAAGTACTCGGCGAGATACTCCCTGCGGCGCTCGTCGAGCTCGCTCATGACGTCGTCGAAGAGCAGGATGGGATCCTCCCCCACCTCCCCCCGCACGTAGTCCCTGGCCGCGAACTCGAGCGCCAGCGTCGCGAGCCTCTGCTGACCCTGCGACCCGAACGTCGTCAGGTTTACGCCACCGAGCATGACCTCGAAATCGTCCCTGTGGGGCCCGACCGAGGTCGTCCCGCGTTCGATGTCGGCGCTGTGCGCCTCTCTGAGCGCCTCGGAGTAGCCTTCGAGGGTCGAGCTATGCCTGTAGCGGATCGCGGCCTTCTCGGGGCCATACAGGGCCCTTAGAGAGACCTTGAAGTGCTCCTCGAGGACCGGCAGCGTCGCATGGCGGCCCGCGAGGACCGTTTTTCCGAGGTCGACGACCTTCCTATCCCAGGTCGCGAGCGTCCTCTCGGAGGAGTACCCGTCCCTGATGCGCCGCAGGAGCTGGTTGCGTTGCGCCACGGCCTTGGCGTACTCCACGGCGGCCCTGGCGTAGGCTGGCCGCAGAGAGGAGAGCAGGACGTCGAGGAACTCCCTGCGGTCGGAGGGCGCGCCTTTCACCACGCGTATGTCGTCAGGGAAAAACGTGACGACGCGGGCCCCCGCGCCGCCGGCGGCGTACCCGGTGAGCGAGCGTACCGGTGCGCCGTCCACGGTGATGCGCTTCTTCTGTCCGGGGGCGTAGCCGATGGCGGCGCTTCGCTCTTCCGGTGAGCCGCCCAAGGCGATGCGTGCCTCGGTGCGGGTGAAGTCGGAGCCCCACCGGACCACCTCGTTCTCCTTCGTGGTACGGGGCGAGGAGCCCGTGACGTTGAAGGCTATAGCCTCCAGCAGGTTCGTCTTTCCCTGGGCGTTGTCCCCGACGACCACGTTCAGACCGGGGGCGAGCAGGGCCGTGGCGTCCGCGTAGTTGCGGAAGTTGACGAGGCGTATGGCGCGCAGGTAGGCGGTCATGCCGCTTCGCTCAGGGGAGTAGGGAGAGTTCTGGGCCTTGGCTCGTGTAGGAATACTTTGGGTTTGATCTGGTGCGTGGTCAATGGACTTCCAATTGCTCGTCCCCCACCTCGACCACGTCCCCCGCTTCCAGTTTGCGGCCGCGGCGGGTTTCGATCTCGCCGTTGACCGTGACTTCTCCGGCCTGGATCAGGACCTTCGCCTCGCCGCCGGAGCCGACGAGGCTCGCCGCTTTGAGCGCCCGGCCCAGCGTCGTGCCTTCAGGGATTTGCAACGTGATGTCAGTTGCGGGACGGATCTCGCATCGGCATGATCAGGTACAGGAAGTCCGCCTCTCCGCCGTTCTCCTCGGGCACGATGAGCCCAGGCTTGAGCGGCTCGTTGAGCTTGAAGACCACCTTCTCGGAATCTATGGCCGAGACGCCGTCGAGGAGGTAGCTGGGGTTGAAGGAGATGAGGAACTCGTCCTCGCTGGAAGCGCTAAGCCGCTCGTGCGCGTCCCCGACCTCGCCGTTGCGTACGATCACCTCCACGGAACCTTCCGAGAACGACAAACTCACGGGCACCGGCGGTGTCTGGCGGGCAGCGAAGAGGTTGACCCTCCTCAAGGTGCCGATCAACTCTTCCCTGGAGACAGAGATCTCCCGCTCGAAATCGCTGGGCAAGAGCCGTCTGTACTCCGGAAAGTTTCCGTCGATGAGCCGCGTCCCGAAAACGACGTCCCCGATCCTGAACAGCGCCTGGTTCTCCGAGAGCGAGACCTCCACGTCTTCTTCCCCCTCGGCACCGAAGATCCTGGACACCTCCTGCATGGCCCTGGCCGGGATGATCGCCTCCCGTGACCCCTCGAAGGCCGTCGTCGCGAGCTCCGTCTCCTTGATGCTGAGACGGTACGAATCCGTGGTGACCATCCGCACCCGCGAGTCCTCGAAGCTGATCAGTATCCCCGTCAACACCGGCCTTGTCTCGTCCCGCGAGTACGACCGCGACACTTTCTCCACGGTCTCGACGAGCGACTCCCCGGACATCCTGAAGGTGCCCTCGTCAGGGAAAGTGGGCAGCTGCGGGTAGTCGTCCGCCGCGTAGGTCCTGATGCGGTACTCGTTCTCCCCGGCCACGAGCCTGACCGTCCCCTCCGAGGCGTCGTGCTCCAGCGTGAAGCTCCCGCCAGGCAATGACCTCACGATGTCGTTGAAGATGCGCGCCGGTATGACCACCCGCCCATCCCCCTCGACCTCCGCCGGCGAGGAGGTCTGGATCGAGATCTCCATGTCCGTCGCCGACAACTTGAGCGCCTCGCCCTCAGCCTCCAGAAGTATCCCCCCAAGCAACTGGATGGTGGACCTCGCGGATACCCCGCGCGAGATTAGCTGCAGCCTCCTGCCAAACGTTTCAGTGTTGCAAATAGCCCTCATGCCGCCTCCCTTCTCCCCTTATTATTACTATCTAAACCATATATCTATTAGAATAATATTAATAATAAGGCCTGTGGATATGTGGATAACCCGAAAAATCTACTTTACCTAAGCCGAATACTCCCCCTCACGCCTGTGGATAGAAATGTGGATAACCCGCAGTTTCCTGTGGATAAGTTGTGGATAAATCACGAGTTATCCACAGGCCAGAGTTATCCACATTTCTATCCACAGGTTTATCCACAGTTTTTACCCCTCTTATCCACAGGTTTATCCACAAGTTGTCCTAGTATCGGTAGTCACAACCGGCCTACATCGTCTGTTCGAGACCGCTTTTATCCACAGCACGACGGACTTATCCACAGAAACTGTGGATAAGTCCCGAATCCTGTGGAAACCTTCGGGGCGGTTATCCACAGGATTTTGGCCGACCTGTGGATGGGTTGTGGATAAGTCAAGCATTCAAGGCAAGTTTCGTGTTACAAAATCCTGACCCTGGGGGAGGGGGTTTGGGGTCACCTTTTGCTTTTGACCTGTTGGGTGATCTCGTGTATCTGGGAGAAGACGTCGCGGTCGCTGTTAATGAGGTTGGATATCTTTGCGGTGGCGTGCATAACGGTGGAATGGTCTCGTCCGCCGAAGGCCTTTCCTATCTTGGGGAGCGACTCGTCGGTGAGCTCGCGGGAGAGGTACATGGCGACCTGACGCGGGTAGGCGAAGCCTTTGGAGCGGCTCTGGCCGATAAGGTCTGCTCTTGCGATGCCGAAGTAGCGGCAGACCTCGTGCTGGATGAGCTCTATGGGGATCTCACGGTACGCCTGGTCAGGCAGGATGTCCCTCAGCACCTCCTCGGCGAGGTCGGCCGTGACCCGCCGGCCGTAGAGCGAAGCGTAGGCCAGGATACGCACGAGCGCGCCCTCGAGCTCGCGGATGTTCGTGGAGACCTTCGACGCTATAAACGTCAGCACATCGTCGTCGACTTCGAGGCGGTCCATCAAGGCCTTCTTGCGCAGGATGGCGATCCTGGTCTCCAGGTCGGGGGGTTGGATGTCGGTGACCAATCCCCACTCGAAGCGGCTGACCAGGCGGTTCTCGAGGGTCTGGATGTATCGAGGGTGCCTGTCTGAGGCTATGACGATCTGCTTGTTCTCCTCGTAGAGGGCGTTGAAGGTGTGGAAGAAGGCCTCCTGGGTCTCGACCTTGTTCTCGAGAAACTGGATGTCATCGACCAGCAGCACGTCGTTCTCGCGGTAGCGCTTCTGGAACTCCAGAGGAGCGTTGTCCCTCATCGAGTTGATGAAGTCGTTGGTGAACTGCTCGCAGGTGACGTACCTGATCCTCATGCTCGGGTCCTGGTCTTCCACGTAGTGGCCGACCGCACGCAGCAGGTGCGTCTTCCCGAGGCCGACGCCGCCGTAGACGAAGAGCGGGTTGTAGACGAGGCCTGGGGTCTCGGCCACGGCGAGCGTCGCCGCGTGGGCGAACCTGTTTCCGGCCCCGATCACGAACGTGTCGAAGGTGTACTTGGCCCTGAAAGACCGCGGCGCCCGAGCGTTCAGCACGGACTCGGCACCCTCAGCCGCGGCGCCGTTGCCCGCATGCTCTCCGGGAGCCGCGACGCTGACCACCAGGTGTGTCTCCTGCCCGACCACGTCGTCGAGCACCTCCTCCAGAAGTGGCCTGAAGCGGCTCTCGATGTACTCCTTGGCGAAGGTGTTGGGAACCGAGATCTCCAGCTGATCTTCATAGAGGTCCACGGGACGTATGCCCTCGAACCACACGCGAAGCGACGAGACATCAATATGTTCGGCCGCCCGGTCCAACACCTCTGTCCAGACCTGATCCGCCCTCCCGGCCACGGCTACTTGACCCAGGAGTTGATGATTGCCTCGACGAGGTCCCTGCCCAGCGGGGAGATCAGGCGCTTGCCCGACTCGTCGGCCTGGACCAGCCCGTGCTCTTCGAGGACCGAGAGATCCCTGTACGCGGTGCTGACGCTGATCTCCAACCGATCGGCCACGGTCGAGGGACCGACCTCACCGCACTCCAACACGGTGATGAGCACCTTCTGCTGCCTCTCGGAGATGTTCATCCGCGGCACGCCGTCGGGATATCTCCTCTGTGGAGCGGGGCTCTCTGCCGGCTTGCTCTCTTTTTCGACCTGGGCCTCGCCGGTCACCGAGATGGTGACGACGGTGCCGCCGCCGATGTTGTCTTCTATGGTTACCCTCCCGCCTGCTTTCTCGGCGGCGGCGCGCGCGATGCCGAGCCCCGCCCCCACGCCCCGGATCTCACGCATGACCTCGGGCGTGGCGCCGCTGAAGCCGAACTCCATCGCCCGGCTCTTGTTCTCCACCCCGGGCCCCTTGTCCGAGACGCGCACGACGTTGCCCCCGTCCAGGACGGAGATGACCACCCCGTTGTAGCCGGCATGTATGAGGTTCTCCACGACCTCGCGAATGGACTCCTCCGGGACTTTGCCGCCGGCCTCTCGTACCTTCTCCGACGCGGTCCTGGTGAATTTCTGCGTCGCCGAGCGCGGGTTCGCCGCGGAGACCTCCGTGATCTCCGGCTCGCCTCCCTGGGGATAGACTACGATGCGAACGCCCGCGCCCGCCTGATCCATCCCCCCCTGTGTCCTCTGTGCGTGCATCATCCCCGTAAAGGAATTTAGCGCACCCCTCCGCATAGCGCTATAGCTCGCTGATACTAAGTTCGCTTTTGCAGGCAATTAACATAGTTATCCACAAAGTTATCCACAACTTGTGGATAACCTCGATACGATGCCGGCCACGAACCGCTCCGAAAGCCCAAAAATACGCTTTATGGCTTCCTTCACCGCACCAGCCCTCAAGCATGCACGCATCAGATAAACCCCGGTTTGCAGCATTTTTCGCACGTAGGTCACACGGGATGGGGTGCGTGCGAATGCGGGACAAAGACCGTGGATGCTGGATGGTGTTGCTTGCTTCGGATATACTCGGGTGATCCGTTTGTACTATTTCGAGTGCCCGTAGAGGAGAGCAATGAAGCGTACTTATCAGCCGAATCGCCGGAAGAGGGCGAAGACGCACGGTTTCCGCAAGCGCATGAGCACGGTGGGAGGACGCAGGGTCATCGCTGACCGCAGGCGTCGGGGCCGCAAGCGCCTGGCCGTTTGATCTTTGCCCCGGAGTAAGCGCATGCGCCTGACCGATTCGCCGGAGTTCGAGAGGGTCTACCGGCAGGGCACCGCTTACAGGGGCAAGCTGTTCTCCGTACACGCCTTCCCCAACGAGCGCGGCAACCCCCGCCTGGGCCTCTCCGTGTCCCGCAAGGTCGGTACGGCCGTGACGCGTAACACCGTAAGGCGGAGGCTCAGGGAGGTGTTCCGCACGTCCGAGATACCGGGCAACCTCGACCTCGTGGTTTCGGCC
>JBKPSF010000207.1:0-6293 GCA_046734875.1 Actinomycetota bacterium
GGGGCGAACCCGTGGTGCTCGCCTTCACACGACTCTGGCTAGGCTACTTCAACCTCTACGAGCCCAGGAAAGTAGTCAACCATCCCCTCATCTCACGCCTCGGCCCTGACCCCTTCTCCGAAGACTTCACGGTCGAGTACCTTACCTCCGCCCTCAGCCGCAGGGCGACCATCAAGAGCCTGCTCCTCGACCAGTCGGTCGTGTCCGGCCTCGGCAACATCTACGTGGACGAAGTCCTCTTCGCCGCCCGCGTCCATCCCACGCGCAAAGCCAACACCCTAACCAACGAGGAAACAAAAAGGATTCACACCGCCACCCGCGACATCCTTGGCCGCGCCATCGAAGCACGCGGCACCACCTTCGACTCCTACCACGACGCCTTCGGAGAGTCAGGCAATTTCCAGCACCAACTCAAAGTCTTCACCCGCGGCGGTGAGCCATGCCCGCGCTGCCGCACAACAATCGTAAAATCCCGCGTCGCCGGCAGGGGAACCCACATTTGTCCCTCGTGCCAGGCCTTGTAGGCATCAGGCATTTCAGCAAGAACAAAAAGCTGACGTGCTGACCAGCTAATTCGCTTCGATGAGTTTGGGATGGGAGTCGGCGATGTCCTGGGCTTCGCCGTAGGTTTTTTCTGCTTTCTGGTAGCCGTCCGCGACTTGGGAGAGCAGGTCGAGGGCCTTCTCGCGGTTGTTCTTCAGGGCGGGGTCTTCTTCTAGGATGCCGTAGAATTCTATCTCTTTGGCTTCGGCGTCGAGTTGGTCTTGCATGGCCTCCGAGAGAAGGCTGGCGTACTTTTTCACCGCAGGGTCGACGTCGAGGTCGTTCACGGTCTCGAGTGATCCTCTGGCGTCTTGCAGGTGCGTGCGTGCCTTCTCCAGGTTGTTCTTTGCCCCGGTTATGTTCTCTTTCTCTTTCGAGGGGTCGTCGCCGGCTTCGATCTTCTGCTTCACGTCGTCGTAGGTGGCGCGGGCTTCGTCGAAGAGTTTGTTATGTTCGGAGATGGACTCGTTGGCGTTGCTGATCGCCGCGTCAGCCTGTTCTCGCGGGGTGGTCCCGAAGATACCGGAGCATCCGGCGAGTACGAATACTGAGAGCAAGATCACTACAACTGGCGCCTGGCGGTTTATCATGTACGTCATGAGTGAGATCAGTCTACCTCTATTGAGAACTCTCAGGCTACGTTCCTTCCCAGGAGCGGCCGGGCGTGTGCTCGGCAAGTTTTTCGGTCTTCGGAGAATGGACCGGGCGCCCGACGTGGCGTTGGTCTCGCAGGCGGCCTCGACGATAAGTGAGTACGCGAGGGATCACGCCGCCCTCTTCGAGCGGGAGGAGCGCCTGCGGGCGAAGGCGGAACGGCTGGAGAGCGCCGGAATCCCAAGCGAGAGCGCCAACAACCGCGCGGAGCGCGCCAGGATGGAGATCGAAGCCGGTCTCCTCGCCCTGCGCGAGCGCTTCGCACCGTCCGCGGGGGAGAGGAGGCGCGCCTTCGACCATGAGGCCGGGCGCCTCTACCCGGCGCTCGGGATCCCAGGCCGGTAAACCCGACATTACGGGCTAGACGGCCGGTTGGTGGCTTCCCCGCTCCTATTCTCCTGAAGTGAGAGAACCGTAGGCGTCCCCGACGAACTTGCGTGCCTGGGGGCCCGTCCTCGGGTTGAGGAACAGGAAGCCCACGGCCGCGAGGAGCAGGAGGAAGAGCAGTTTGCCGCCCCTGCCGCCGCGCGTGCGGACCTTCTCGCCCCTTACCCGCTTGTTGCCCTGGCTGACGGCGCCGGCCGCGGCCTCGACCTGGCCGCGGAGCTTGTCGTCGTTCCAGAGCTTGGTGATGATCTCCTGCAAGTCCTCGCCCGAGATCTCGTCGAGTATGGAGCGTGCCGACTCTATGAAGGTGCGGATGTTGTCCCTGAGGTCATCGTCGTAGAGTAGCCGCTCGACCACCGGCCTGGCCCCGGCGTAGGCCGCGCTAAGCGCCGCCATCGGGACCAGCGAGTTGGACTCGGCCTGCTCTTTTAGCTTCTCCGCACGGCTCTTTCTTCCAAACAAGCTAAACCTCCCTGTCCTTCTCTCTTCGTAGCCCGTACATCATACCCGTTTCGCCGGTCCTCTACCCTGTGGTATCGAGGGACTTGATTCTTACCCAGAGAGCCTCCCCGTCTACCGTCACGCTCTCGAAGCCGTCTTCGGGGGCGCCAGCGTCGAGCTCGAGCTCTCTCGCCAGAACCTCGGCCTTGAAGTAATCGCCCCAGCGGTCCTCTAGAAGCGACGAGACCCTCGGGTTCCCGGAGAGACCGACGCTGATGCTCTCCTCTATCTCGAAACCCTTCTCGCGCCTGAGGTTCTGCACCCTGTGCACCAGCTCCCTGACCAGACCCTCATCCAGCAAGTCCCCGTCGAGCGCCGTGTTCAGGGCGACCGAGAGGCCAGCCTCGCGCTCGAGGGCGTAACCTTCCCTCTGTTTCGGCTCCACGAGCAGTTCTCCGGGGGAGAGCGAGATCTCCTCCCCTTCCACATCGACGGTCACGCTCTCGCCGGCGGCGGCGCGGACGCCGACCTCGGCCGGCGCAGCGGCCAGGGCAGCCCTGATGCCTGGCACGAGCCTGCCGTACTTCGGGCCGACGACGCCGAGGTCCGGCTTGAGGTCGTAGACGAACACGTCCTCGGCCTCACCGAAGGCGAGCCCTTTGACGTTGAGCTCGTCCAGCACGATCTCCTCCAGGCTCTCCACACCCTCCCTGAGCGAGGACCCGTCAGCCCCTTCTTCCACCACGACGACTTCCCGTAACGGCTGGCGCGTCTTTATGGCGGCGGCGTTGCGGGCGGCCCTCCCTAGCCCGACCACGCGCCTTGCCGCGGACATCCGCCCTGAGAGGTCAACGTCGATCAGGTCCTCTCCGACCTCAGGCCAATCGTCTAGATGCACGCTCTCAGGTGCCCCAACGTCAGCCACCAGGTTCTGGTAGAGGGACTCGGCGACGAACGGGGTGAAGGGAGCGGTGAGTTTGGCGACGGTTACCAAACACTCATACAGGGTGGAGTGGGCGGCCTTCTTGTCCCTGTCGTCCTCTCCTTTCCAGAAGCGCCTACGGCTGCGCCTGACGTACCAGTTGGAGAGCTCGTCCACGAACTCTCCTATGGCCCTCCCCGCCGCCGTCACGTCGTAGGCGTCGAGCCTCTCCGTTACACTCCGCACGGTCAGTTGCAGCTCGCTCAGGGCCCACCGGTCCATCAGGCTCCGGTCTTCCGGCTCGACGAAGTCTTCCCGTGGGTCGAAGCCGTCTATGCGGGCGTAGGTCACGAAGAACGAATAGGTGTTCCAGAGGGTGAGCAGGTACTTGCGGACGGCTTCTGAGACCTGATCGACCGAAAACCGCCGCGCATTGCCCGGGCTGGTCGAAGTGTAGAGCGCCCAGCGCAGGGCGTCGGCGCCCTGCTTCTCGAATATGTCCCACGGGTCCACGACGTTGCCTAGCGACTTGCTCATCTTCTTGCCCTCGGCGTCTAGGATGTGCCCGAGGACCAAACAGTTCTTGTACGAGCCCTCGCCGAAAAGCATCGTCGAGACGGCGAGCAGCGAGTAGAACCAGCCCCGCGTCTGGTCCACGCCCTCGCAGATGAAGTCAGCGGGGAACTGCCTCCTGAAACGCTCCTCGCTGGCTTCGCCGTGCGGAAAGCCCCACTGGGCGAAGGGCATGCTCCCCGAGTCGAACCACGCGTCGAGGACCTCGGGGACGCGGGTGGCCTCCTCCCCGGTCTCGGGATGCCTCACGCGCACCCTGTCTATGTAAGGCCTGTGCAGATCGTCCGGAACCGGGTCGATGGCGAGTTCTTCCAACTCTTCTTTGCTGCCGACCACGACCACGTCACCGGAGGCCGTGCGCCAGATCGGCAATGGCGTTCCCCAGTAACGCTCGCGGCTCAGGGACCAGTCTATGTTGTTCTCGAGCCAATCTCCGAAGCGGCCCCACTTTATGTGCTCGGGGACCCAGTTGATGCCCTCGTTCTCAGAGAGGAGATTGCCAAGCACCGCCGTCGTCCGCCCGTACCAGGCCTTCTTGGCGTAGTAGAGCAATGGCGTGCCGCAACGCCAGCAGTGGGGGTAGGCGTGCCCGAGCTCCTCCGCCTTGAACATGAGCCCTTTGTTCTCTAGCTCTTCTATCAGGCCAGCGTCCGCGTCCTTGACGAACTGCCCGGCGAAAGGTCCCACCCGTTCGTCGAACGTTCCGTCAGGCCTCACCGGGTGGATCGTGGGCAGGCCGTACACTCGGCCCAGGCGGGCGTCGTCCTCCCCGTATGCCGGCGCGGTATGAACCAGGCCGGTGCCGTCCCTCGTGGTCACGTAGTCGTCTACGACTACGGTCCAGAGGTTTTCCGTCTCCTCGACCGGAACGTAATCGAACGGACGGCGGTAACCGAGCCCCTCCAGGGCAGCGCCTTTGCGGGTTTCGAGCACCTCGTAGTCGGTATCTCCGAGCACCTTCTCCAGCAGCTCTTCGGCCAGGATCAGACGTTCTCCGCCGACCCTGACTGTGGCGTAATCTACCTCGGGGTTCGCGGCGACGGCGGCGTTCGAGACGAGGGTCCACGGCGTAGTGGTCCAGACGAGGAGGCTGGTGTTCTCTGCGTCTTGCAGCGGAAGCCTCACGTAGACGCTCGGGTCGACCACGGGGTCGGGGTACTGCTGGTAGCCGAGGGCTACCTCCGCCGAGGAGAGGGAGGTCTGATCCCGCGGGCAGTGGGGGCTGACCTTGAAGCCTTCGTAGAGGAGGTCTTTATCGTGCAGCGTTTTCAGTGCCCACCAGACGCTCTCGATATACGAGTCGTCGAGCGTGCGGTAGGGGTCCTCCATGTCCACCCAGAAGCCGAGACGCTCGCTCGTCCTCTGCCAGTCCTCCACGTAGCGGAACACGGACTCGCGGCAAAGGCGGTTGAACTCCTCGACGCCGTAGCGCTCGATGTCCGACTTGCCTTCGAGGCCGAGCTCCCTCTCCACCCCTATCTCGACCGGCAAACCGTGGCAGTCCCAACCGCCCTTGCGCTCGACGCGAAAGCCCCGCATGGTCTTGTAGCGTGGGATCAGGTCCTTGAAGGCCCTGGAGAGCGTGTGGTGGAACCCCGGCCTGCCGTTTGCCGTCGGCGGACCCTCGTAGAACACAAACGGTTTGTCCTCGGGCCTGCGCAGGACTGACTTATGGAAAGCAGCCGTCTTCTGCCAGAGGTCCAGAATCTCCTCTTCCAGCCTCGGGAAATCTACCTGCGGGCTGACCTTTTCGAACTTCATACCTCGGACCTCCTCATCACAAAAGCTCCCGTCCTTATCGGGCGGAGCGCTGCTCCACACCGTAGGGACGGGAGCCATGACTCTGGGCCCTCGCGGTACCACCCTACTTGCCCCGAGACCTCGCGGTCCGGTCCTCTTATTGCGTCGCGGTCTCCCGGAACGCACGCGCTGTAACGGGCTCGCCCGGCCGGTCCTACTAACCGTCTAGGCAGATTCTGCCTTCCGCTTTCGGCCGGCGGCTCCGGGAGGATTTTCGGGCCACTTCCCGCGCCGGGCTTCCACCGTCCCCGGTTCGCTCTGGCGGGAGTTCTTTGCGGCCCTACTCGTTCCCTTCATCGCCTGTAAAGAGCGTTGTAGCGCCACAAAGCGGTGGTGTCAAGTCGGGTTGATCCGGGCCAGAGAGATAATTCGTAATGTACTTGTAAGGACTTTCGGGGTCGGGACGACGATCCCAGGTATAGACTCAAGATGTGGCATCCCTGAGCGAGAGGTATTGGAGAACACCAGCATGAGCAAGAAGACGAAAAGCAGGACGAGGGCGGGTATCGCCGGTGTCGTGGGGGCCGTGGTCGCGTTCGGGATCACGGAACTCGTGCACGGGCTCTACTCCGGAGTACCTTCGATCCTCGTGTCGCTAGCCCAGTGGATAGTGGAGCTGACGCCAGGCACCGTCGTCACGCAGGGCATCGAACTCCTCGGCACGGCGGATATACCGACCCTGATCACCTCCGTACTCATCGGCACCGTAATATTCGCGGTCCTCCTCGGCAACCTGGCCGTCAGCCGCCCGTCTCTGGCGCTCGCCGGCGTCGGCGTCCTGGCTATCATCGCCATCGCCGCGGCCCTTGCCAACCCGTTCGTGGAAGCGGTACCGACCATCGTCACCGTCGTCGTCGCCCTCCTGGCCGGAGCCGCCGTCACCGAATTCCTGCTGCGCGCTGCGGACCTCCGCCCCACGGTAGAACGAATGGGGGGGGCCGTCCCGGCGGGCGCGCCGGGCAGCGCTGCCTCG
>JBKPSF010000208.1:0-3700 GCA_046734875.1 Actinomycetota bacterium
TTCCACGGTTCTTCCGAGAATCTGATGAAGCGTAGCCGTGGGCTCTATGGGCAGGAAGTTCGGTCTCTCAGCTCGCGGCGTAGAGTACGCGCTGCCTCAACAGATCGAACTTGCCGCGCCCGTACATCGAACGCTTCACAAGCTTTAGCTTGTTGACCCTACCCTCGGTCTGTCCCTGGCTGTAGGGCAGGGTCATCGCGGCCACCACCGCCTCAGTGTCCTGAAGCAGCTTGACGGCGAAGGCCTTCAATTCGGCAATCCCGGACGCTTTGGCTCGCTCTGTCCACTCCTTCAAGCGTGAGCGGGCCTGCTGTTCGCTACTGTGCTCTTTGTCTCTTAGCATCCCAGCGAACTCCTCGAACAAGGTGCAGCATCGCTCCGTGACTTGGTGGACCGTCTTCAACCTCTTCAGTGTTTGCATCTCTCCTTCTGAGCGGTTCTCCGGTCGCTTCACGAGAATGCCTGCGGCATGGCTAGCTAAGATGCCCGGCGGGCGCTCGGGGAGTGGTTTTGCCAGGCGCTCCTGTTCTTTGAGGTAGCGGGTAATGCGTACCCTACGTTCTGGTAGGCACCGGGGTAACCCTGCCCAGCAATCTCCTGCCAGATTCGTGTAGCGTTACGACAGCCTTGATCCCAGCGTCCCAGGATGTAGTCCTCGTAAGGTGCGATGGCGCTGACCTTCTTCGTGAAATGCTGCCTCTCTGGCGGGGTCTTGAAGGCCAGGTACTTCTCCACGGTGTGACGATGTATCCCAAGCTCCCTGGCCACCTGGGCGTTCTTGACGCCCTTCTTCGAGAGCGCGTGGATGGACTCGAAGAGTTCCCGCGTGTGCTCGCTCGTGCGCTCGCTCGTGCGCTCTTTTGAGGCCTTGCGGTCCAGGCGTAGGTTCGTCAGTCTCTGGAAGTGCTTCATCGGAGGCGGGACGAGTTCCAGAACCTCGGCGTGCTGCCTGAACACCCGCAAGATCACGTCTCTAAGGTTTTTGAGCAGATGGAAACGGTCGGCAACCTGTACAGCGTGAGGAACCACCCTCCTCGCCGCTTCGGCGTACTCCCCACCGCGATCCCGGCTCACCACCTCCACACCCGGATGCTCCGAAAGCCACCAGGCGAACGTGTCCGCGCTCCTGTCGGGCAAAACGTCCACCAGCGCGTGACGTTCGAGGTCCACAAGTACCGTCCCGTAGCGGGTCCCGCGACGGAAAGCGAAGTCGTCCACGCTCAAGATCCTCGGCGTCTGGTGACTCGGGAGCCGCATGGAGCGGATATGGCTCAGCAGGGTGTCCCCGGAGACCACGACCCCGAGGTATTTTAGAAGGCGAGAACCCGCTTCCCCTCCGAGGGCGAAGCAGACGTGGGTGAACCAGCTCTCGAGTCGCTCGGTCCTGCGGGCGTAGTGCGCGGCGAGACCGGGCAAGCGTTCGGCGAAGATCGCTCGGTTGCAGGCTTTGTGGTCGCAAAAGAACCTTCTCAGGCGCAGGCGAACGGTTACGGGGATTCCCTGCCAGGGCAGGTCGGCCAAAGTCCTCGCGTACCGGGAGTGGACCCTGGCCGATCTCGTTGCGCATGCGGGGCAAGTAGCCACCCGGGAGGAGGTCCTCGCGATTAGGGTGATGGCGTTCTCGTCTGCGCGAACGCCGATGAGGTTCAGCAGCTTGGGAGCGGGCAGCACGGTGCGGGCGTCAGGCATAGGCAACCTCGATAATTTACCGAGTCTTCTCCGCTGCCAGTTTGCCGCACCTCTTCACCGAAAGCTAGGAAGAACCGTGGAAACGGGGCAAACCCACCTCAGCGAAATGCAGTATCCCGAACCAATTACTATCCTGGGAGGCTACTCCTCTAGCAGGAAAGTGACCTCCACATTGACCTTGTAGCCGGTGATGTTGCCATCCTCTATCAGGACGTTCTGGTCCTTCACCCACGCTCCTTCAACGCCCCTTAGCGTCTTGGTGGCGCGGGCTACCGCCTCCCTGACAGCATCATCAAAACTCGTCTGTGAGGTAGCGCTCAGCTCTGTGACCCTGGCAACGCTCATAGATGCCTATCCTCCCTGATCCCTAGCTTGCTTTCCACAGTACTTATGTCCCCAGGAAGCAAATTTCAAACACGAGGCCCGCAGTCCGAAACCTTATAGGGGAAGCCTCTGAGAGGGAAAGCCTCTGAGCCGGGTGTTTGTCGCGACCAGAGCCAGGGTATTCATCCCATAAATGGGGAATTGTTCTGCTTGAGCAAGAAGGAGAAGACGATTATGGCCCAGTGCGAAGTTTGCGGAAATGAGTATGACAAGGCTTTCCAAATAAGCATGCCCGACCAGGGAACGCGCAGCTTCGACAGCTTCGAGTGCGCCATCCACGCTCTCGCGCCATCCTGCGAATACTGTGGCGTTAAGGTGATCGGACACGGCGTTGAGGCAGAGGGCCATTTCTACTGCTGCGCCCACTGCGCGAGTATGGCAGGTGTGGAAGGGGTCGCCGACAGGGGCTAGGCTCCGATCCTTCTGGCCCAGAGCGTTTTGCTCCTGAGCTGTGTTGAGCCCTGCTCTGTGTAGGGGTACCGTGACTTGCGAGAATCTGAGAGCTACATCGGGCTTCCGAGCGGCCTTCCGAGAACGCCGTTTGGGCGAAGTTCGCAGTAGACCTATTCCACGCACTCCGGTGCATAAGCCCAGAGAGAAGGCGCCATAGCCGCCTCAGTCGCCCCGTATCAACGCGAACGCATGCTCGAAGGGACCCACCTTGTCTATGACCCCGTCCGCTCCGGCCTCGATCGCGTCCTCCGGATGACGCATCTCCACGGTCGCGCTCATTACGAATACCCTCGCGTGCGGGTTGGCCTGCCGCAAGGGCCGCATGAGCTTCAGCCCGTCCCCGTCGGGCAGGCCCCGGTCGAGGAGCGCCACGTCCACGCCTTCTAGCTTGGGGCGGGCTTCGGCAAGCGAACCGGCCTGAGCGACCACCTCCAGATCCGGCTGTGCGCCCAGCATGGAGGCGAAGGCTTGCCGGAAGTCCACTCGGTCGTCCACCACCAAGACTCGCATCATGCCGTCCATTCCTCCCTCTCCCCTGACCACCGCCTACGTTCCCTCTTGCCGTTGTCCTCCTGCCCTAAAACGACATCTTTACAGACCCTGCCCGCTCTGGCTAGGGTAGGGAGCATGAGATCTCCGAGCATCTCAGAACTCTCATCCCACACGCTCGGTTGGATGGGCGATACTTGTGCGCATGGGTTGGGAAGAGTTCGAGCAGATGGAGCGACAGGGACTAAGGGAGCGCTGCGAAGAGCAGCTTCGCAGGGCGCTGGGGATGCCGCTGCCGGGAGAGACCGAAGAGCAACTGGACCGCATAGGAGCGCACGACCGACGAAGGGCCGAGCAAGGACTGGTGGCCGTCATGGACGCGGGCGGTACGATCTCCTACAAGCACGTAGACGACCTCGGTAGGCTCGACATGAACTCAAGGACCGCCGCTGAGGGGGTGGTGGTGGACTGGCTCAAGGAGCGGGTGGAGAGCAGGAAGCTGGGGGCGGAGGCGCCTCCCATACCTCGTCATCTTCTAGACTGAACTTCGCAGAAAACCCTTCCACGCACTCCGCTGAATAGGAGTGTCAGGAGGGGCGCCGGAGTCCGTGCGACCGTTTCGGACTCGTAGCATCGAGTACATAGGTATGAGCGTCCTTTTGGGAAAGTGGACACGAAGATGTAC
>JBKPSF010000209.1:0-13438 GCA_046734875.1 Actinomycetota bacterium
TAGCGAGAGGGTTCCGCCGCGCCTGATGGCGGACATGCTCTCGCGCAGGGCGGTCGCCCGGTCGAGCTGCAGCTTGGTGGTCTGCAGGATGGAGCCCACGAGAGATCCCCCGGCCTCCATGCCGACGGCGTCTATCGCCGAATCGACGCCGCGGCCGTCGGTGAGGTTGAGGATCACGTCCTTTACGCCGTCGACCGCGGAGTAGTCGATGGTCTGAACGCCCCACTTCGAGGCGAGCGCAAGCCGCTCGGGGACGTTGTCTATCCCGATAACGCGTCCGGCTCCCTGGTGCATCGCGATGCGGGCGCACATCTGGCCGATCGGGCCGAGGCCCCAGATCCCCACCGTTCCACCGTCGGTGATGGCGGCGTAGGCGACGGCCTGCCAGGAGGTGGGAAGTACATCCGAGAGATAGAGAAACCTTTCGTCCGGCGGACCCTCCGGAACCTTGATCGGCCCGAAGTGGGCCTGCGGCACCCTGAGGTATTCGGCCTGCCCACCAGGGATGGCGCCGTAGACGTGGGTGTAGCCGAAGAGGCTCGCGCCCCTGCCGCGCCCGAGCAGGTTCACGCCCTCGGCGAGCTTGCCGGTGTCGCGCGTGTTCTCGCACTGGGAGTAGAGGTCCTGGTCGCAGAAAAAGCAGTGACCGCAGGAGACGTTGAACGGGACGACGACACGGTCACCTGGGCTTATGTGCTCCACCTCGGCACCGACCTCTTCGACGATGCCCATTGGCTCGTGGCCGATGATGTCGCCCTTGCGCATCAGGGGCGAGAGCTTGGCGTAGAGGTGCAGGTCGGAGCCGCAGATGGCGGTGGAGGTTATGCGAACGATGGCGTCCGTGGGCTCCTGGATGATGGGATCGGGGACGTTGTCCACCCTGACGTCTTCCTTCCCGTGCCAGACTACGGCCTTCAAGGTTCCCTCCCCCCTACTCCGGTGAGTATCTCGCGTATACGAAATGGGCCGCCCGACTTCGGTGAGAGCGGCGGCGTGTCGAGCCCGCTTGCGGTCTTCAGGCCTTCGATAACCTCGAGCAGCGTCTCGTCGGCCGAGTATTGCGGCGTCCAGCCTAGCTGTGTTCTCGCCTTTGTGGTGTCCATGATCGGGACCTGCCGCGCGAGGTCCAGCCATCCTGGCGGCACGGGCTGTAGCCTGAGTCTCCACGAGAGCGCGGCCCCGGCGCGGGCGAAGCGCGAGGAGACGGGCACGGGACGGGCGTTCAAGATGCGACCGATCTCGCCAGCGTCCAGCACCGGCTCGGTAGCCAGGTTGAACGGTCCGCGGACTTCCCCATTCGTGATGGCGAGCCGGAAGGCCTCGCCCACGTCGTAGGAGTGGACCACCTGCGAGCGCAGGTCTTGGATATCGGGGATGACGTTGATCAGGGCCGGGTCGGCGAGGGCGCTCGGGAAGAAGGGACCGGCAAACAAGCGCCTGATCCCCTCCGCAGCCTCCTTCTTGAACACGAGCCCCGGCCGCATCCTGACGACCCGCACCCCCGGAGCCTCCAGCTCGAAGCGATCCAACCTCCGCTCCACCTCGGCCTTGTGGCGGCCGTAGTAGGAGGTCGGGACGCCGCCTGTCGGCCAGCTCTCGTCCACCCGACGGTCCTTCGGCCCCGGCGAATAGGCCCCGATCGACGAAGCGTACAAGAGCGCGGGCACGCCCGCCTCCCTGACGGCTCTGGCGACGCGCGTGCTCCCTTCCACGTTAACCATCCATTGTTTGGTCAGATCTCGGGATGGCTGGATGACCCAGGCCAGCAACACAACAGCATCGGCCCCGTGGAAATGGGGAACGAGATCGTCATCCACCACATCGACCGCGGCCCACTCGACCTTCGGCGCGACAAGGTCAGGCAACCGGCGCGCGAGCCCAAGGACGGACTCCACGCTCTCTTCCTTTTCGAGCGACCGGAGCACGCTCGTCCCGAGGTTGCCCGTCGCCCCTACGACCACGACTCTCATGCACGCCCTTTACCCCGCTCTCCAGGCAACGAAACCGTACGGACGGGATGTTGTACCATCGGCCGGCGACGAGGCGAGACCAGGAGGACGAATGCGAGTACTCGTAACGGGGGCGCGGGGCAAGGTCGGAACGGCGACGGTCGCTGCGCTGCAGGAGGCAGGGCACGACGTGCGGGCGACGGACCGAACGCCGCCAGTGTTCGAGCGGCCCGAGGAGGGCGAGGCTGACTACTTTCAGGCCGACCTTACCGACGCCGGCGACGCGTTCGCGGTGGTGCGGGACGCCGAGGCCGTCGTGCACACGGCGGCGATCCCCGAACCGACCAGGAATCCTCCACACGTCGTGTTCAAGAATAACCTCATGGCGACCTTCAACACTCTGGAGGCGGCGATCCGGTTCGGGGCAACTCGCTACGTAAACGTCTCCAGCGAGACGGTGCCGGGCTTTTTCTTTCCGGAGCGCCCCGTGCTGCCAGACTACGTGCCCGTCGACGAGGAGCATCCCATTCGTCCCCAGGATCCATACGCGACGGCGAAGTATTTCGGCGAGCAATTGATGGACGCTGCCATCCGGCGCTCGGACATAAACTGCATCTCGATCCGGCCCTCCTGGGTGCAACACGAGGGCAACTACGAGCGCAACCTCGGCCCGATGCTGCGAGACCCTTCGGAGTTGAGCCCGGGTTTCTGGAGCTACATCGACGTCTACGACCTCGCCGACGCGCTCGTGCTGGCCGCCGAGAGCGACCTGCCTGGCCACGAGGTCTTCTACATAGCCTCGCCCGACAACGTCGGCAGCAGACCATTCGAAGCTGCCGTGCGCGAGCACTACGGCGACAAGGTCGAGGTAAAGACGCCCCTGCCCCGCGAAGACGCCTCTGGCATCTCCATCGAGAAAGCCAGACGCATGCTCGGCTACGACCCCAAACGCTCCTGGCGCGACTACCTCGACGGCGAAGGACGCCTGAGGCCGGGCGTCAAAGGCCTGTTCTCATAGCGCCGTCAGCGTTCGACAAGAAGAAAGCCGTTGGCTGAGAGCTGACCGCTATCAGGCTTCTTCCAGGGTGGGTTCCGGGGAGGACTCGACGGTGGTTACTCTGTAGCCGGCGTCTTCGAGGGCCCTGACCGTGCCTGCGGGGTTTCCTGTTTCGAGGCGCAGCACGACGACGCGGTTGGTTTCGCGGTCTGCCGGGCCCAGGAAGACGGAGGCTATGTTTACTTTGCGGTCCCGGATCACGTCGGTGACATCGGCTAGAGTTCCCGGCTCGTTGGCAACCTCGACCTCGACCCACGACCCCCTGCCGTGCGCCCCGACGAGTTCTACGAGGGTGCGCATCATGTCAGCCGAGGTGATGATACCGACGAGCTCGCCTTCGGCCACTACGGGTAAGCAACCTATCTTGCGGTCGTAGATCTCGCGCGCCGCGTGCTCGATAGTGTCGAGCGGGTGTATGGTGACGATGTTCCTGGTCATCATGTCGCCCAGGCGCACCCAGCGCGGGGTGTCCGACTCGCGGTCGCCGCCCCTGACGTCGCGGAGATCCCTGTCGGAGACGAGCCCGGCGAGACGCCCCCCCTCCACGATGGGCACGTGGCGGATGTTGTTCTCTTTGCACACGGACCAGGCTTCGGCGGCGCTCGCCTCCGGTCCCAACGTAACGACTTCCCGCGTCATGGAGTCCCTGACCCTCAACATGCGAGTCCTCCCTTCCTCTGCCGTGAACCGGCCGTGATCCTGACTCTCCCCGCAGCTTAGCATCCTGTGGGGATCGTCGCTGTGATATTCTCCGGTTCGTCCCGGCGTTAACCCCAGACCCGCTCCGCGGTCTCGACGATGGTGCGAAGCTTGTACTCTTCGTCTTCGACGCCTATGGCGTTGCCGATGACCGAAGTGGCGAAGCCGCACTGCGGGCTCAGGGCGAGCCGCTCCAGAGGGATGAACCTCGACGCTTCGCGGATACGCGCTTCCAGCTCTTCGGGCGTCTCGCGGCGGGGCGTCTTCGTCGTTACGAGGCCGAGCACGGCGACCTTGTCCTCGGGCACGTGCGCAAGGGGCTCGAAGTCTCCGGAGCGTTCGTCATCGTATTCGAGCATCAGGCGTTGCGCGTTTATGCCCCCGAATATGCGGCGCGCCAGCGGCTCGTAGGAGCCCGAGACCAGCCAGCGACTTCCCTGGTTTCCGCGGCAGAGGTGAAAAGAGAACGTGACATCTGGATGGGACCCGATCACATGGTTATCCAACTCGATCCCACGACCGAGCCAGCGGCCCAGATCCCAGCCCCGCTGCTCGTAGAACTCGCGGGTTTTCGGGTCCAGCAACAAGGGATAGTGCGGCGCGTCGAGCTGGATATACTCGGCGCCGAGCCGCGCCAGTTCCTCGACCTCCTCGCGCAAGATCTCCGCAACGTCCTCCAGGAAGAGGTCGAGCGTCGGATAGGCCCCCGCGGAGAGCTCTGGCGACCAGAGGTTCGCGTACATGCTCGGGCTCGGCAGCGTGACCTTTACGGTCCTGTCGGTGCGGCCCCGAGCATACACGAACTCTTCGACGGAGAGGTGACGTACGCGCCGCAACTCGCCCACGACCCCCAGTCTCTGGGGACGTTCCGTCGTCTTATCCCCCACCGCCTCGTCGCCGTGCCACTCCCCCCACAACCAGGCGTCGATGTCGTGCTCGCCGAAGCCTTCGACTGCCTCCACCATCTGGCTCTGGAAGGACTCCCGGCGCATCTCGCCGTCCGTAACCACCGGCATGCCGGCCCGCTCCTGTAGCCCGATCGCCCAGTCCACGGCCCAGTCTTCCACGCGCTTGAACTCAGCCGCGGAAATTTCGCCCGCGTCGTAGCTCTCGCGCGCCTCGAGCAACTCTCGCGGCCTCAGCAAACTACCTACGATGTCCGCATGGGTGGTAACTGCTTGCTCCACGCGGACCAGTCTAGCACCCGAAGGCATCAGGGTAGGCCCGAAGGGGTTGGCAGAGGACCGAACCTCGTGTCGACCACGCTGTCAGCAAGTCAGAGCTTCGGCAGCTCAGCTTACTCGATGGCTGACATGCTGAAAGGCTGCTCTACTAGGCCGCGATCTCGGCGGTACCGGCTTCGACGCCCTCCGTGGCATCGCGGACGAAGAAGGTGTCCGGATCGAGGGGAAACACCACGTTCAGGGCGCAATAGGGGTTCTGTTCTTCCGCTATCTCAAGGGCGCGCAGGATGTTCTCTGCCTTTATGGCCAACATCCTGGGGCCGGCCTCGCCACACTCCACCTTTATACGAACTCGAACCATTCCGGGCCCTCCATCTCAAAACTTCACCTTCTGAACCCTTTTTACGCCTCTTTCATTACATATCGGTAACAAGAGCGCAAAACATAGTCAACAGGATTACGCGTTCTGGGCGGGCCTGGATCAGGGGGACCTGTGGTGTAATGCGCGAAGTAGTGTCCCTGGACGAGCGGAGGACGGTTTGAGGCTGGCGAGGCGGATGGAGCGCCTGGGAACGGAGACGGCTTTCTCCGTCCTGGCAAAAGCAAAGGCTCTGGAGGCTAAAGGACGCGACATCATCCACCTCGAGATCGGCGAGCCGGACTTCGACACGCCGGCGCACGTCGTCGAGGCGGGATGCAAAGCATTGCGAGACGGCCACACCCACTACACACCCACGGCCGGCATCCCCGAGCTGCGCGAGGCAATAGCGGAGGACGTGGCCAGGAGCCGGGGCCTCGAAGTCCATCCAGAACAGGTGGTCGTCACGCCGGGCGGGAAGCCGATCATGTTCTTCACCATTCTCGCGCTGGTGGACGAGGGTGACGAGGTACTACTTCCCAACCCGTCCTTCCCGATCTACGAGTCGATGGTGAACTTCGTAGGCGGAAAGCCCGTGTTCGTGCCGCTGCGTCAAGAGAACGGGTTCCGCTTCGACCTCGACGAGTTCGAGGCGAACCTGGGCGATCGCACCAGGCTCGTGATCCTCAACTCCCCGGCCAACCCCACGGGCGGCGTCCTCACGGCCGATGACATGGCCGGGCTCGCCGGCATCCTGCGCGAGCGCCCCGACGTGTACGTGCTCAGCGATGAGATCTACTCGCGGTTGCTCTACTCGGAGCGTTTCGCCAGCATCGCTTCCGAAGAGGGCTTCGGGCCCGCCGAACGGACGGTTATACTCGACGGCTTCTCCAAGACCTACGCGATGACGGGCTGGCGCCTCGGCTACGGCGTCATGCCCTTAGACCTCGCGGAAGAGGTGGTCAAGCTGCAGGTCAACTCCAACTCCTGCACGAGCGCGGCCACGCAGCATGCCGGACTCGCGGCACTAGAGGGCCCGCAAGACGCCGTGGCGGGGATGCTAGCCGAGTTCCGCGCGCGGAGGGACCAGATCGTAGCCGGCCTTAACAAACTTCCCGGCGTCGAATGCATAACGCCGCAAGGAGCTTTCTACGCGTTTCCCCGCATCACAGGCACGGGCTATTCCGCCGATGAGCTTGCAAACCTGCTCCTCGAAGTAGCCGGCGTGGCCAGTCTTTCAGGCACGGCATTTGGCCGCTACGGAGAGGGACATCTGCGCCTCTCCTACGCCAACTCGCGCGAGAATATCAGCAGGGCACTCGACAGTATGAACGAGCTGCTCCTGCGGGAGGTGGAGTAGACAGAACAGGAAGTTGCCCGCTGCTTCTCAGGCGCTGAGGAACAAATCGGACCGGGACCCCGTTTGGAGCCCCGGCCCGTCTGGGTCCAGTAACTTGTAGCTACTTGCGTACTACGAGGGTGTGCGCGGCCATGTCACCGAGGCGCCGGTTCTTCTGCGTGGCGAGAACCGATACGAAGGCCACCGCGTAGAAGAGTATGCCGTCGATGACACGCAGCACGGTCCTCCAGGCCGCCGCCCCGAGTCCGGGAACACCGCCGGTATCCTCCCTAATTACCTTTATGCCGAGGAGCATCTTGCCCACGGTCTGCCCCAGGTAACCCTCCATAAAGAGGTAGTAGGCGAAAACCCCAACCAGGTAGATCAGTGATCCCAGTGCGCCAAGCGAGAAGGCAACGCTACCACCCTCCACCGAGGTGCTCCCAAAGGCCAACGACAACAACCAGAAGAATATGGAGAAGATTATGAGGTCGACTATGGTCGCCAGTATTCTCCTGCCAGTCACGTGGACCTCCATCGCGACGGGAGGTCCCGATACCCCTTGGGCCATGATGTTTCTCCTCTCTACGACCCGAGCACAAACCGACACCCACATGATGAGCGGTTCCGCAGCTATCCACATCCCCCAAATGGGTGAGTTTTGGCTAGTTCGAACACCTTAGAGTCGCGACTGTCCCCGCTCGACCCTACGAGGGGCGATATAATCTGCCGTCCACCTGGCATTCTGGGAGTCTCGTGCGCAGAGGTACGCGAAAGGTCACGCTCGCCGACCGGTTACGCTACCGGTTCGACAACACGGTCTCGAAGGGCACGATCGCCTTGATCGGCTACCTCTTCGTGCTCCTCCTCGCCCTGGTCCTGGCCAGCACCCTCTTCGTCTACCTGACCGGAATTGCGCCAGCGGCCGCGGGCGAAGGATCAGGCTTCTTCCAGACGCTCTGGCTCGACCTGATGCACACCATCGACCCGGGTAACGTCGGCGGAGATACAGGCGGATGGGCATACCTCCTCTCCATGCTGGCCGTCACGGCCGGGGGTATCCTCGTCTTCAGTACCCTCATCGGGGTCATCTTTTCTGGTATAGACGAGAAGTTGGCCGATCTGAGAAAGGGCCGCTCTTTTGTGGTGGAGCGCGGGCACACGGTTATCTATGGATGGTCGCCGGAGATCTTTTCAATTGTGGGCGAGATCGTCAGGGCCAACGAGAGTCGTGGGCGGGCGTGCATCGCCATTCTGGCGGACGAAGACAAGGTAGAGATGGAGGATGAGATCCGGGCCCGGGTGGGCAAGACCGGGAAGACGCGGGTGGTCTGCAGGACCGGGGACCCCATCAACATCGACGACGTCGAGATAGTGAACCCCGACGGGGCGCGTTCGATCCTCGTGCTCCCCCCCGATGAGGGCGACTCGCGGGTGATCAAGACGGTCCTGGCCCTCACCAACAACCCGAACCGGCGCGAGGAGGCCTACCACATCGTGTCGAGGATCGCCAGGCCGGAGAACCTCGGGGTGGCGCGGATGGTGGGGCGCGGGGAGCTCAAGCTCGTGGCCGTGGACGACCTCATCGCGCGCATCACGGCCCAGACCTGCCGCCAGTCCGGGCTCTCCGTGGTGTACACAGATCTTCTGGACTTCGGGGGCGATGAGATCTACTTCGCCCGCGAGCCCCGGCTCATCGGGCTGACCTTCGGCGAGGCCCTCGCGGCCTACGAGACGTGCTCGGTGATCGGGCTGCGCGAGGTAGGTGGCGGGATCTCCCTGAACCCTCCGCCGGAGACGGAGATCTCTTCTGGTGACGAGATCGTCCTGATCGCCGAAGATGACAGTAAGATAGAGCTCTCTGAAGGTGCCGCGCCGGAGATCGACGCGGGTGCAATCCGCAAGTCGCCGCCGCGTGAGCCGGAGCCGGAGCGCACCCTGATCCTCGGCTGGAACGACCGGGCACCGAAGATAGTTGCCGAGTTAGACCACTACGTCCATCCCGGCTCGGAGGTTGCCGTCGTGACGCCGGAAGGCCCCGTGCCCGGGTCTTATTTCAGAGACCTGAAGAACCAGAAGGCTGCTACCCGCGTGGGCGACATCACGGACCGCCGCGTCCTCGACGGGTTGGAGGTCGCCTCCTACGATCACGTGATCGTGCTCGGAGACCCCGGCGGGTCCGACCCCGACGCTACCGACTCGAAGACGTTGGTCACGCTTCTTCACCTTCGCGAGATCGCCGAAAGGAGCGGGCAGCCGTTCTCCATCGTCAGCGAGATGCTCGACGTGCGCAACCGCGAGCTCGCCGAGGTAACGGGCGCCGATGACTTCATCGTGAGCGACCACCTGGCGAGCCTTATGATGTGCCAGGTCTCGGAAAACAAAGAGCTCTCGGAGGTGTTCGAGGACCTCATCTCCCCTGAAGGCTCGGAGCTGTACCTGAAACCGGCGACGGATTACGTAGAACCCGGCGTGCCACTAGACTTCTACACCATGGTCGAGGCCGCCCGCCGCCGCGGCGAGGTGGCCGTTGGCTACAGGCTGCAGGCGGAGACAATAGACTCCGATGCCTCCTACGGCGTCCACCTCAACCCCGAGAAATCCCGACGCATCACGTTCTCCAAGAGAGACCGGCTGATCGTCCTCGCCGAGAAGTGATTGGCAGCGATTCAGCACTTCAGCGATTCTTACCGAGTCGGCCTTTTCGCTGTCGGAACGGTGCTCCGGCTTGGTATCATGGACTACATAAGGAAGGGAGAAGAGGATGAGCGAGGGCGATCACGCATCGAAGCAGGAAGCCAAGAGGAGGCTCTCTGATCCCGAGGGCGACCACGAGCTGCACTCCGCCCTGGACCGCATGAGGGAGCGTCACCCGCACCTGTGGGAGGTGCTCCACCGGGTGCATCTCGCGCACGACGCGGACTCCTCGAAGCCCGACGAGTGGCGAAGGGCACCGGTGGGCAGCCAGGAGGAAATCTGGGCGGAACAATACGACGAAGCCATGGGCACCCTGGCGGTAGCCTTGCGGTAGCGTCGAAAAGCCTCGACCTGGAGGAGCTGGTCCCCGAAAGCTCCGTTCCGCTGCCTCTCGCCGATCTCCTTTCCCTGACTCTCACGGCGGTCACGGCCGTTTCCGCATCGTACTTCACAGACCCGCCGCGCTTCGGTATCGTTGACGGACCGAGGGTCTGGCTACGTGAGAAGGGAGGCGCCAGGGTATGTCGGGTGGACGTGGGATAGAGGCGCGGGATGGTTCTACGGCGGAAACAAGGGCGGCCCTGCGCGCCGAGCGTGCGGCAAGGTGGCTGGAGGTGCCCTTGATCGTCGCCGCGCTACTTACCATCCCGATAATCGTCGTGCAGGAATCGAATTTCGGGAGGTCGTGGGAGGCGCTCGCCACGGTCCTGGACTGGTGCATCTGGGGGATGTTTCTGGCGAACCTGGTGATCATGCTCGCCGTGGTCCCGGACCGGCGGCGCTGGCTGACGAACAATCCCATGGACGTGCTGATCGTTGTGCTCACCCCCCCTTTCCTACCGGCCTCGATGAAGCTGGCCCGCATGCTTCCGCTGGTGCGTCTGGTCTGGCTCATGGTGATGACCCACCGTCTCGGCAAGGTCTTCTCGCTTCAGGGTTTGCGCTACGCGGCCCTGATCGTCTTCACTGTAGTGGTGGGCGGCGGGGTGGTCTTCGTCGCCGCCGAACCCGACCAGAAGCTGAGCACCTGGGACGGGCTCTGGTGGGCCACCGAGACCGTGACCACCGTCGCATACGGAGACATCTACCCCACCACGTCCCTGGGCCGCATAGTCGCCACCGTGGTCATGACCGCCGGCATCGGCTTTGTCGCCCTCCTCACCGGCGCCCTCGCCCAACGCTTCCTGTACGGCGCGGGCGAAGGCGCGACCCCGAAATCGGGCACGAACGAGACCGAGATGACCAAAAAGCTCGAAGACCTGTCGCTCCAGATCTCACAACTGCAAGAGGCCCTCGAAGAACGGGGCCATTAGGCTCGGCGAACCGCGCCGTCAGCTCTTAGCCGTCAGCCAAGAAATGCTGACGGCTGATAGCCGGTGGCTGAAAGCTCCGATTAACATTTGGTTAAGGTCCAACATCTGGTGTTGACAGGGTTCGCCCGGCGAAGCTATAGTGAATCGCTACAATAGTAGCATGGTAGGCATCCGTCAGGAACGTCTGGGGGAAGAAGGGGGTAGCTGGATGACGGCGGTGATCGAGCACGTCGAGGGGCACTACGAGACGCACAGCATGTCCTACGGGCAGGCTTACATCTGGTGCCCCGAATGCGTAGTCGTCGCGTGCGATTGCGGCGAGATGGTGATCCTGACAGCTTCCGAAGCCGGGTGCGGGTGCGGACTCGACCACGAAGCTCTGTTCCGAGAGATGACGGCTACCCACGACCTGCGGCACGAGGCGTCCCACCCCTGGGATCGGGAGTACAGGGAGTGGCAGGACGAGTTCCTGCGTTCGGAGGGGCCCTATCAGCAGGAACTGGGTGACATTGACTGAGGAGCCCTTGCACTACCTCATCGTCCGGCGCGAGCCTACGGGCTTCGAGGCCCCCCACACCTTCTTCCGCTGTGGCGAGAGGGTACTGCCGGTGTTCTGCGCCAGTGAAGCGGCCAGGAGGTTCATAGCCTCGCGCGCTCCCGACGAGGGGTGGTACGCCAGAGGTTTCTCCGTTGGCGAGTTGATCTCCCTGCTGTTCGCCCTCCACGAGAGCGTCGCCTGGGTCCTATCCAGCCCCCTGCCCGGTCACATGCGAATCGAAGACGCCCTGTCCCGCCGCATGAGCCGGGACGACTTCATAGCGTCCTTGATCGTGCGTTGAGAAAAGCGACCTGCAGAGGTATCAACATCTGCAAGCCGCGCTCGTCAGCAAGAGATCGCGAGCACCCACCGGGCTTGGGGTTCTCCCGGAAGCCCCGGTCCGCTGCTTGTGGGACCGGGGCGCATCTTATTCCGACCTCGGGCGCGAAGCGCTCATCAGATCACGGTAAGGTAGGCAGACCCGCAGCGGTTCCATTGCTGCTGACGGTGGACGCCGTCTCCTCGAAGCAGTAGACGATTTCGTCGGGCGATTCGCAGCCCTTTATGACCTCGCCGTTCAGGACGTTATCGACGATGTCCGCGTTCCAAAGGTCGGGCCTGTCCGCCCGCCCGCTGTCCGTCGCACGTATCGCCACGCCCCCGGAGTTGGGTAAGTAGGCCACGCCGGCGACGACCGTCGCACCGAACACGTTGCCTCGCACCAGCGCGTTCTGCGCATCGTGTATGCTCACGCCGCCGCGTACCTCACCGAAAGAGTTGCCGTGAACCTCGTTGTTCTCTACAAGCGCCTCGCCCGCGTCGGCAACGTCGCCCACCCGCTCGAAGCGGATGCCGGCCCGACCGTTGTTGACCACGAGGTTGTCGTGTACCCAGAATCCATTCGGATGGCTGGCGGAGTCGCGGCAAAACTGGTCGCACCACAGGCCGTTGCCCTGGTTGTCGTGGACGTAGGAGTTCCTGACCTCGATCTCGGTGATCGCCTTCAAGCCCGAACCCGTGAAGCCCAAAAAGTTGGGGTCCTGGGTGGTGTCGTCCAGTTCGACACGATCGAAGGTGCCGTGGGCGTTGGTGATGCCCGCCGCATCGCTGCCAGTGATGTGTACCGCATAGAGGCTGCTGGCGTCGGAGGCCTGACCCATGGCCAGCCCGGAGCCCGTGCCGGCTTCCGGTGAGCCACCCGAAGAATACTGGCCAGTACCACCTACAATCGTGACCCACTCCAGACGAACCGTGCCTCGGGCGCGGATCACGTTGCTCAGGCCTTCAATACCCATGATGCTGACCGTGGGTTCCGGGTCGAAGGCGGGGCCACGCACTATGAACATGCCCTGCGGGCCCGCGATCTCGTCGCCTTCGTCGAGTAATACCGTCGTATCGACGGGGTAGGTGCACCCTCCCTCGAGCTGGAATCGGGTCGCTATCGTTGGGTCGTCGGCGTCGACGATGGCGTCGAGGTCCTGGCCGCAGCTTATGGCAACTACCCTATCGGCTGTGGTCGTATCGGGTACGGTCGTATCGGGCGTTGTTGTGTCAGGGGGCGTGTAGGGTACCGTCGAGTCCGGTACCGTGGTGTCCGGCACGGTCGTATCGGGCGATGTTAGGTCGGGGGTCGGTGTGTCAGGTACCGTTGCATCAGGGGTAGTCGTATCGGGTACGGTCGTATCGGGCGTTGTTGTGTCAGGGGGCGTGACGACCCGGGGTGTTTCTGGCGCCTCTGCACAGGCACCCAGGGTGTCACCGTGACGTTCATGGGCCGCTACCGCAGGTTCACCAACCGTGATCGTATTCATGTCTTTGTGGCAGAGGGTGACCTTGTGCTCGCCTAGCCCACCCTCGTTTTCGTCCGCGAAGGCCATGGTTACCATGGCAAGCAAGGTAATTACCATCCCCGCCACCACGCTAAGAATCAATACACTTCGGCTCATACCAATCCTACCTCCTCATGTGGGTGGGATCGTGCTATGTCTCTGGTTGGCAACATTACGGGTAAGGGTTTTCTTCCCATCCCTTGGCTATCACTTGACCGTACCAGTGTAACGACCTTAGTCACACTGCGTATATGCCGAGTGGCCATTTCTTGGAGAATATCGGAAGAATCGATGGCCTCAGGCATACGCGTGCCACGCTGCTCTCGTACACGTACTCAGACGTGTTGCCCAACATGTAGAACGAGGCCGCTGCGGCAATGGAGGATACCCTAACCTAGAGGGCAGTGGTGTCAAGATGATGTCAAGAGCGCCCGGCTGAGTGGCACCGGGTACGCTTTATGCAATGTTTATTTGC
>JBKPSF010000210.1:0-9090 GCA_046734875.1 Actinomycetota bacterium
GGCATGGTTCGGGCCAGGGGCATCCTGACTGCCCTGGGCGGCATGACCAGCCACGCCGCCGTCGTGGCCCGAGGCTTCGGGAAGCCCGCCGTAACCGGGTGCAAGGCCATAAAGATAGATCTCGAAACCGGGGAGGTAGACGTAGACGGCAAGACCTTCAGGGCCGGGGACACCATAACCATCGAGGGAAGCAGCGGCAGGGTGGCCGCAGGCGAGGTCCCGCTCATCGACGCCGAGCTCTCCGAGGACTTCGAGCAGATCCTCGCCTGGGCTGACGATCTCCGAGGCTTGAACGTGCGCGCCAACGCCGACACGCCGGCCGATGCCAGAAAGGCCAGGGAGTTCGGCGCCGAGGGCATAGGCCTTTGCCGGACGGAGCACATGTTCATGGAGGACGGACGGCTGGAGCTAATGCGGGCCATGATCCTCTCCGAGGACGAGGACGGTGCGAAGGAGTCTCTAGGCGAGCTCGAGCCACTGCAGCGGGGCGACTTCGAGGAGATCTTCGAGGCGATGGACGGCCTGCCCGTTACCATCCGGCTTCTCGACCCGCCGCTGCACGAGTTTCTCCCCGACTCCCGCGAACTTTCCGAGAGGCTCGCTTCCCTTGAGGACCAGGACTCCGAAGAGGCGTCAGGGCTGCGCCGGCAGTTGCGGGTGGTCGAGAACCTCGAAGAGGCCAACCCGATGCTCGGGCTGAGGGGTTGCCGCCTCGGCCTGATGCGCCCGGAGATATACAGGATGCAGGTGAGGGCCATAGCCGAAGCGGCGAAGGCCGTAACGGAGAAGGGACTCACCCCCATCGTGGAGATCATGATCCCACTCGTGGGCTTCGGCCGGGAGCTGGAAGTGACCCGCGAAGAGGCAGAAGGCGTCGTCGAGGAGGTCCTGGGCGAGGACAACCCCGTCCAGATCGGCACCATGATAGAACTGCCCCGCGCCTGCACCACGGCCGGCGAGATCGCCGAGAGGGCGGACTTCTTCTCCTTCGGGACCAACGATCTGACCCAGACGACCTGCGGGCTCTCCCGCGATGATGCCGAGGGCGGCTTCCTTACCGCTTACCTCGAAAACGGCATCCTGGATAAGAACCCCTTCGAGACCATCGACCGGGACGGTGTCGGCAGGCTGGTCTCCCTCGCCTGCGAACGGGGACGCGAAGCCAAACCCGACCTGAAGCTGGGCATCTGCGGTGAGCACGGCGGCGACCCGGAGAGCATCGAGTTCTTCCACGAGGCTGGCCTGGACTACGTCTCCTGCTCCCCCTACAGGGTACCGATCGCCCGCCTCGCCGCAGCCCAGGCCGCGATGACGGAAGACGAAAGTCAATGAAGAGGCAGGAATACTCACAAGGCGGCGATCCACCCCGGAGCGTCGCCGGTAGGGAGGTTAGAGGGATGGAACGAGAGAGCAAGACGGACAGGTCCGTACTCGAGGAATGGCTGGGGTACTGGGTCTTCATCACCTACATGTCCGGTCCTAACCTGGATCAGAACGAACCGACCAAGTTGGTCACTGGCCAGCCGGAGGCCATAACGGCTTCGTTCTTTCTCGAGAACTACGGACCGCTGGGTATCGAGGTGACGCGGAGCGCGGAGACGCCGACCATCTTCATGTCCTGGGGCGCCGTCATGTACATCCAGGGCCCGCCGCCAGAGGTCAGGAAGCAGATCGACGAGGAGGTGTCGAAGCGAACCGAAGGAGAAGCAGGCCTCAATTAGCAAGCACTTCAGCACGTCAGCATTTCAGCTCATTGTTCTTGCTGAAATGCTGACGTGCTGAAGTGCTGACCGGCTGCAATGTCCCTGGCGGCGGGGATGCCGTGCAGGCCCTTTGCGGCCAAGACGGCTCGTACTATGGACTCTTCGATCACGCGGGCCCCCCAGGCACCGACGATGTCGGGGGCCGCCTCTACCTCGCCCGTGCCGGCGGCGAAGACGATGTCGCCGTCAATGGTGGTGTGGACGGGGTATATGGCGCGGGCGAGGCCATCGTGGGCCATCTGGGCTACCTTGTTGGCCTGCGGCTTGGTCAGGCGGGCGTTGGTGGCAACTATTCCCAAAGTTGTGCTCTCTCCCCACCTGAGACGGTCCGCGACTTCGGGGAGGAGATCCACGGTGTCGCCCAGCGTGCCGTCTTCGAGGCGCGGGCCGGCGATGATTTTGCGGGTCCACGGGTCCCTGACCTCTCCGAAGGCGTTGACGGCGGTGAGGGCGCCGACGACTAGCCCGTCGTCGAGGTGGACCGAGGCGCTCCCGACGCCGCCTTTCATCGCGCGGTCCGGGCCCAGCACCTTACCCACCGTCGCCCCCGCGCCGGCCCCGACGCTGCCCTGGGGGAAGTCGCCGCTCGTGGCCGACGAGGCCGCCCTGTAGCCCATCTCAGCGTCGGGACGTACCGTGGGGTCTCCAACCACGACGTCGAAGAGGACGGCCGCCGAGACGAGGGGGATGCGGGCCACGCCCACGTCGAGGCCGACGCCCTTCTCTTCGAGGAAGCGAACCACGCCGTCGGCGGCGGCGAGCCCGAACGCGCTCCCGCCGGTGAGCAGCAGGGCGTGCGTCCCACGGACAGCGCCGATGGGCCCGAGGCGGTCCGTCTCGCGCGTTCCCGGGGAGGAGCCGCGCACGTCAACGCCGACGATCGCCCCTTCAGGGTTCTCGAAGATGACGGCGGTGCAGCCCGTGGTGCCGTTTTCGTCCGTGGCGTGACCAACGAGCACGCCAGGAACGTCGCAGAGGTTGTCCGGCATATCTGCCTTAGGGGTCCTCGCGCCTGGGGGTTTCGGGGACCTCCCACTCGTCCATGTCTGCCGGCATGATGCCGGGGTTGTCTTTCGCTAGGTTGCCCAGCGTTACGAGTTCCTGGTCCGAGCGCCTCGTGCCGAACTGGACCAGAACGGCGTCCCTGACCATCGAGTAATCGACGACCTTGCCCTCCCTGTCGTCGAGCTTCACGGTCGAGTTTCGGAAGGGTGCGCGCTCCTTGAACTCCTTGTAGGTCTCGTGCTCGTAGCGCATGCAGCACTTCACCTCGCCGCAGCAACCCAGGATCTTCTCGTTCGGCGTTACGCCCTGCTGCTTGGCGAGCCTGACGTTGACGGGACCCATGCTCCTGGCCCCGCTCCAGGTCGCGCAGCACAGTGGCAGCCCGCAGGTGTCGCACCCACCGGCGTCCCCCGACCGCTCTATGAAACGGAACTCCCGCAAGGCCACGTGCGCGTCGTAGGCACGTTCCAGGCCGCTTTTGACCGGCTGGAGGTCCACCTGCTTGTCGTCGTTCTCGTACTTGACCTCGATGTAGGAACCGTCGAGGGAGACGTCGCAGCCTATAAACTGCACGCCCTCTATCCTGTGGTCGCGGGCGAGCTTCCTGGCCGCTTCCCTGATGTCGCGCCCGAGCTCCCTGTTGCGGTCCTCGGTCCTCTCGTCTTCGCGGGTGACGATCCTGACTATGTCGTAGGGTTCGGTGTAGGGCTCCCGGCGCCGTGGCGTCAGGGCGACGCGCCCGATCAACTCCCCCACCTCGGTCGCGACTACCACCGTGTTGCCGACCCTGAGGTCGAGATCCCGCGCGTAACAGAGCCTGGTTACGCTCCAGCCGGGGACCCTGACGTCGACGAGCCTAGGGAGGGCGCGAGTATCTTCCGCCGTATGCGCGATAACGTCACCTCCAGGGTCGCCTCCGGGGAGACATTATACGCAAGTGCCGCCCGCGCTTCCCCCAGAGAGCGCGCCGTCCCCGCCCAATCTGCCCCAGGATACCGGTCTACGTAATCCCTGATCTCAGCCACCCTGTCCTTGTTGGCGACGAGTTCCTCCGCGCCGGCCTCCACCACCGCACAATCCCTGTACAGGAGCGCCAGCAGCTCCAGAGACTCCCGCAACGCCCCATCCCGGGCCGCCCTCCCCGCGCGTTTGGCCCCGTCCCTGGCCCGCTTGTCTGGTTCCTCGAACCTCGCGAGGGCCTCGCGCTCCAGGGCCGCGCCCACGGCCTCTGCGCGACCGACGATCTCTGCGGCCGCCTCGTGCCGCCCCTCGAAATCTTCCGAGAAGGCAAAGCCCGCCCGGAAAACCGCCTCGCGCAGCTCTCCGAACCCGGGGTCCTCAGCGTAGCGCAGCGAGAGCCCTACGCTTCCCCTTCCGAGCTCCGCCGCGAGGGTCGGGCTCTCGGCATCCCTGTCATCCAGAAACCTGGCGACGACGCTCGTGGGGACGGGGTTGAAGCGCACGGCCTGGGCGCGGGAGAGGATCGTGGGCAACACCCCCTCGCGCGAGGTCGCGAGCAAGACGAAGACCGTCTCGCCCTCCGGCTCCTCGAGCGTCTTCAAGAGCGCGTTCGCGGCCTGCACGTTGAGCGTATCCGCCTGCAGGATAAAGACCCGGCGCGCCCCCTCGAAGGGACGGCTCGCCGCGAGACGTACGACCTCCCTAACCTGGCCGATGGTCGTGAACGTCCCGGCGGGCAGGACCTCCGTCAGGTCAGGGTGCAGGCCCCTGAGCGCCCGATCCTCGGCCGCCGCATCACCTCCCGCGACGAGCGCTGCCCCGAACCTTACGGCCACCGTCCGCTTGCCCACACCCGGAGGCCCGTGGAACAGGTAGGCCTGCGAGGCTTCGCCGGTCCGTAGCGCCCGTCCGAGCAACGTTAGCGCCGTCTCGTTCCCGAGTATGCCCTCGAAGGTGTCCCGCGCTTCAGCCATCGTCGCCGCGAGTATATTGCAGGTCGCGCATCCTCCCCACCACCAGCCCGGCGAGCGCCTCCGGCGGGAGCGAGGCTTCGAGGACCTCGATGCGTTCCGGCTCGAGCCGGGCCAGCTCCTCAAAGCCCTCCTCGACCCTCCGCATAAAGTCCGCGCCGACGGCTTCGATCCTGTCCGGAGCCCCGAGCCTCGTTGCGCGCCGCTCCCGCTCGTCGTGGTCCAGGCGCAGGTAGAACGTCCTGTCGGGCACGACGGTACCCACGGCGTACGCGTTCAGGGCACGGACTCTGTCCACGCCCAACCCCCTGCCGAAGCCCTGGTAAGCGATGCTCGAGTCCAAATATCTCTCGCAGAGCACGTTCTCCCCCACCGCCAGGCGCGGCAGTATGGTCTTCCGCACGTGGTCGGCGCGGGCGGCAGCATACAGGTAGGCTTCGGTCAACGCGTCCATCTCCACAGCAGGATCGAGGACGATACCCCTGATCCTCTCTGCCGCGGGGGTGCCTCCAGGCTCCCGCGTGAAGTGCGTCTCGGGGTAAGAACCCGCGAGCAAAGTTCGTACGGCGTGTACGAGGGTGGATTTGCCCGAGAAGTCCGGGCCCTCGATGGTTACGAAGATGCCCCTGCGCGTGTCTTTCGGGTTCTGCGCGGCCGTCCTACTAGGCCGCGGCCTCGTCGCGCAGGGCGTGGCGTTCCGCCGCCGAGACGTGCGCCTCGAAGAGGCTCTCTTGCTGCGGGCCGGCGCCGCGCATGGCCTCGGCGTGCCACTGGACGCCGAGCAGCCACCGCTCGGAGAAATCTCTGGACTCCACGGCCTCGATCACGCCGTCCGTGGAGCGGCCCGTCACGATAAGCCCCTCGGCGAGGTTTTTGATCCCCTGGTGGTGGTAGGAGTTGACCTTGACCACATCGCGACCCATTACCTCAGCGATGTAAGAGTCCTCCCTTACCTCTACCTCGTGCGAGGGTTGCCACTTGGGGATGGCCTGCCTGTGCCTGTCGACGTACCCATCCCACTGCGAGGGAAGGTCCTGGTACAACGTCCCACCAAGCGCCACGTTGAGCACCTGCATCCCACGGCAGATCCCGAACACCGGAATGCCCCGTCGCAGGGCATGGCCCACGAGCGCCATCTCGAAGGCGTCACGCTCGGGGAGCGTAGGACCGAGCTCTGGCAAGGGCTCCTCCCCGTAATATCCTGGGTCGAGATCGCTCCCCCCGCTGAGCAACAGACCGTCGAGACCCCGTACCACAGCCCCCGCCGCCGTCTCATCCCCGACGGGCGGCAACACGACAGGCACGCCCCCGGCGCCGGCGACACCCTCGACGTAGTCGAAGTCAGCCCTTATGAACCTTCCTAAAGGCCGCTCCGCAACCGTCTCCACGTCATCCTTCAAAGTGCCGGTTATGCCTATGATCGGTGCCAAGTGCTACTCACCTTTTAACGGTATCTTCACTTGCCTTAACTATATACGGCAGAATAGCAGATCAGGATCACCATGACGAGAAGGATCAGGTATCCGGTGGCGCGAATTCGCGCTGGGGGATCGTAGACTATGGGTTCTTCGGCGAGGTTCAGGTCCAGCCTGTTCTCTATGTGGTGGACTTCTGAAGCTCCTGAGTTCTCTCTATCGATGAGCCCTCACCCCCCTCTTGTTCTTGCTTCGCCCTCTCGGCGGCTTCGCGCTGCTCCTGCTTTTTGGGGCAGTCCATGTTGATGCATGTTACCCAGGGTCGCTTCCCCCCGAGCACCTTGATCTCCGGCGAGCCGCAGGCGTCGCACGTGGTGCCCAGAGGTATTATCTCACCCCGCTGCGGCAGCGGATAGGTAACGCGGCAGTCGGGGTAGCCAGAGCAGCCGACGAAGCGCTTGCGGCTCTTGCGGTTGCGGCGGATGATCAGGTCGTGCCCGCTCTCGGGGCATTTGCCAATCGTCTCGTCGGTCCTGATACCTTCCCAGACGATGTCCGCGAACTCGGTCTCGGAGCTCTGCAGGTGGTCGTAGACCTTGCGAAGCACCTCGCGGGAGGAATCGACGACGGTGTCCTTGCTGATCTTGCCCTCGGAGATCTCGTCCATGCTCCGCTCGAGCTCGGCGGTCATCTTGTGGGAGGCTATCTCGGAGGCGAAGTCCGTTAGGGCCTGCGCCACGCTCATGCCTTTCTCCGTGGGGATCAGGGGGTCGTCGTGGACGTAGCCCCTGTCGTAGAGGTTCTGGATGATGTTGGGACGCGTGGCCTTGGTGCCGAGCCCCAGGTCCTCCATCACGGTTATGAGACGGCCTGCGCCGTAACGGCCCGGAGGCTGGGTCTCCTTGGAGAGGATCTCCTTGTCTATTACCTGCACGACGTCGCCCTCGGAGAGGTTCGGCAGTTCCTCGTCGGCGCGGCGGCTGTACGGGTAGACGCCGAGCCAGCCCTCTTCGGTAACTACCGTCCCGCCCGTCACGAGCGGCTCGCCGCCGGAATCGAAGCGCAGGGTGGTGCGCAGCGTCTTCGCCGGGGCCGAGAGGGTGGCGAGGAAGCGGCGGACGACGAGCTGGTAGACCCGCCACTGGTCGTCGCGCATGGCACCTTTAGTGGCGTGCCCGGTAGGGTAGATCGGGGGATGGTCCGTCGTCTCTTTCTTGCCCCGCGTCGGCGAGAGCTCGTCCTGCTCCAGGAGCTTTGCAGCGTGCCCTCCGGCACCTTCGACGTTCTTCAGGTAGCCGAGCACCTCGCGCAGGTCGAGTGAGCTCGGGTAGACGGTGTTGTCCGTCCGTGGGTAGGAGATAAAGCCGTCCGTATAGAGGTCCTCGGCGATGCGGGCGGCCCTCGAAGGGCTGAAGCCTATGTTGGAAGCGGCGGTGAGGAAGGCCGTGGTGTTGAACGGCGCCGGCGGCTTGCGGGTCGCCGACTTCTGCTTGACCTCCTCGACCGTCGCGGTGTCGGCGATGTTCTCGTAAGATCTCCTTGCCGTCGCCTCGTCCTCGAAGCGCTCTGTCTTGTGGCGGACGGTGAAAGGGTCGCCGTTTCGCAGGTTCACCTCGAGCTCCCAGTAGGGCTCGGGGACGAAGGCGCGGCGCTCGCGCTCGCGGCCGGCTATAAGGACGAGGGTCGGGGATTGAACTCGTCCGACCGACAGGAACGCGCTGCCGTAGCGCTTCGTGGCCCGCGAGACCCAACGGGTCAGGGTGGCGCCCCAGATCAGGTCTATATCCTGACGCGCCTCCCCGGCGTCGGCGAGGTCGTTGGAGACCTCCAGAAGCTCGTCGAAGGCGCGGCCCACTTCCCCGGGCGTGAGCGCGGAGAAACGGGCGCGCTGGACGTGGTCCGTTAGCCTGGGGTTCGCTTCGAAGACCAGGGAGAGCGCTTCGACCCCTATCAGCTCTCCTTCGCGGTCGAAGTCCGTGGCTATAACCACGCTGTCTGCCTTTTTGGCGAGCGAGGTCACGGCCTGGGCCACGCCCTTCTCGGAGACGGACTTCAGGATCTCGGCGTCTATGAGCTCCCTGGGCTCGACCTTCTGCCAGTTGGAGTACTCCTCGGGATACTCGGGGTTCAAGACGTGCCCCTTGAGGCCAACTGAGACCGTCTCCTCGCCCTTCCACGTAAAGGTGTGATGGGGCACGGAGCGGTGCTTCCCCTCCTTCACGGAGCCTTCGGAGAGGAACTGGGCGATCTTCTTCGCAGTATTTGCCTTCTCGGAGATAATTAGTCGCATATTGATCCTGGTTATAACACAATGCAGCGGGTTGCTTCAGACCTATGGTGATCGAACGTCTACACCTGTAACAGCGGGTACCTGCTACCCTCTGATGGGTGGCTTGGACTACTTCTGCTCTGTAAACCCCGGGTTCAGGTAGATCTCCAGCAGTTGCTCCGTGAGTAGTTCGGGGGGAGGAACGATCCAGCTCTCCTGCATCTCTCCCGCGTCGACCTCGTAGGCCATGGCGAGCTCGGGTTCCACCAGTATGTTGCCGTCGTCTTGCAGGGACTTCACGTTGCGCTGCACCGCAGCTTTCGACCACATTATCTGGGTCACGTTGGGACAGAAGATCACCGGCCGTGGCGAGGCGAGCACCGTGGTGGTCAGCAAGTTCGGCGCGAGGCCGTTCGCAGCCTGTCCGAGCACGTCCGCAGAGGCCGGCAGGACCAGGAACATATCACTCCAACGAGCCAGTTCCATGTGGCCAGGTCGCTTTTGCGAGGTCGTCTCGTCGAGAAAAACCTCGTCGCAGAGAAGGGCCACCGTCGAGGGGGGCAGCAGCTCGGTCGCTTTGGGTGTCATGATCACCCTGACCTCCCTCGCCAGGGTAGCCCTGAGATAAGCCAGGTAGGACGGCAGGCTGAGGATCGCTATGGATGCACAGACGCCCACGAGCAGCCTGTCGATAGGCTGCTCGTGGG
>JBKPSF010000211.1:0-10322 GCA_046734875.1 Actinomycetota bacterium
GAGAGTATCCCGCCGCCCATCCACACAGCGAGCACCCCGCCTACGAGCGCCATCGGCAGGGTAAGGAAGAGCACCAGCGCCAGGCGCAGGCTCCCGAAGGAAGCCTGCAGGAGGGCGAATATCGCCAGCGCCGCTGCGATACCGTAGATCAGCAGGTTCTTCTGCGCGGCGGCCAGCTCGCTGGACTCGCCGAGCACCTCATAGCTGTACCCGTGCGGGTACTTGACTTCCGCGGCGCGGTCCTCGACCTGCTGCACGATGGCGCCAAGGTCCTGTCCCTCCTCCACGTTGGCGCCGACGTCGATCCGGTTCGTCTGCTGCTCACGCTCTATGACGTTCGGGGTCGGCGCGGTGCGAACGTCGGCCACCTGTTCGAGGGTGATCTGCTTTCCCCCTGGTGTATAGATGGGAAGCTCGCGTATCTTGCTCACGCTGTCGCGGGTCTCGGGCGTGCTCCAGACGTGCACGTCGTAGGCCTTGCCGCCCCTGAAGATGTCGCCGACCTCCTCGCTCGCGACCAGCGTGGCCGCTTGCCGGCGCACGTCGCCCGCCGTTATGCCGTAGCGTTCGGCTTCGGGGAGGTTCACTTTGACCGCCACGTGGGGCACGCTCTCCTGGAAGGAGGGGTGCGCCTCGATGACGCCGTCTATGTCCTGGATCTTGCCTGTGACCTCGTCGGCCTTGCTGCGAAGGACGCCCAGGTCGGGACCGGAGATGCGCACGACGATGGACTCGGTCGCCCCCGTCAGCGACTCCTTGACGGCTTCCCTCAGATACGTCTGCACGTCATGATAGAGACCGGGGTAGCTCTCCACGGTCGTCCGGATCTCGGCCAGGGTCTTGTCGTAGTCAACCTCGGGGCTGATGCTGATCCAGTTCTCGCCGAAGTCCACGCCGTGCACCTCCTCCCCCAGCACGGCCTGCCCTATGTGGGTCCCGCAGTTGCGGACCCCGGGGATCTGGCGCAGGTCCTTGCAGGCCCGAACCGACATCCGCACCTCTTCCGCCGCCGACGTGCCTGGCTTGGTCATCCAGTGCATGAGGAAGTCCCGCTCCTTGAAGTTCGGAAACAGGGACTGCCCGAGCGTTGGCGCCACCACGAAGCCGGCCAGCATCACGACGGCGGCGGTGGCGATCGCGGGCCACGGCGTGCGGATCACCCCAGAGAGGACCGCGCCGTAGCCGCGCTTGAGTACCCGCAAGAGGGGAGACTCCTGATGCCGCTGCCCCCTCGACAACAGTATCAGGCACAGCGCCGGCGTCACCGTCAGGGCGACGAGCATCGACACGAGCACCGCCAGACCGTAGGAGTACACGAGCGGTTTGAAGAAAGCACCGGAGAGGCCACCCAGGAAAAAGACCGGCACTATTGCGACCACGTTGATAAGCGTCGCGTAGGCGATCGCGGTCCGCACCTCCACCGATGCCTCCAGCACGATGGAGAACGTCGAGCGATCGCTCCCCTCCGCGCGAGCCTGCCTGAGGCGCCTTACGATGTTCTCCACGTCGATGATCGCGTCGTCCACCACGACGCCCACGGAGACGATTAGCCCCGCCAGGAGCATGGTATTGATGGTGGTGTCGCGAATCATGAGCACCATCACCGCCGCGATCACGGACAGCGGGATCGCTATCAGGCTGATAAACGCGGTGCGCCACTCGAAGAGGAAGGCTATCAGGATCAGGATCACGAGCATGACGCCGAGGAACAGCGCCGTCGTAAGGTTGCGGATCGCCAGCTCGATAAAGGTGGCGGGCCGGAAGATGGTCGCGTCTATTTGCATGCCGGGCAGGCCAGGGCGCATCTCGTCGATGGCCTGTTCGACGCCCTCTGTAACCTCCACGGTGTTGGCGTTAGGGAACTTCTGAACGATAAGCATCAGGCCGGGGCCGTCGTTGATGACGGCCTCACCGGAGAGCGGCTGGTGACCGCCGACCACGCTCCCTATGTCGCCGAGGCGCACCTCTTTGCCGTTCTTTCTCTCGATGGGCACCTGGGCGAGGTCCTCCGCGGTCGCGATGGAGGACACGTTGCGCACGTCGAGCCTCTGGCCCGAGGTCTCGACGAAACCGCCGGTCCCGACCACCGTGCCGTCCAGGTATCTCAACAGCCCCGAGTCCAGCGAGCCCGCCGTGGCGTCCATGACCTGCTGCAGCGTGACGTCGTTCTGGGCGAGCATCTCGGGGTCGACCCGCACGTGCTCCTGCGGTATGTGCTCGCCCCAGATGTTCACATCGGCGACCCCTGGCACGCGCAGCAGGCGTTCCCTGATCTCCCAGTAGGAGATCTTGGACATCTCGGTCAGGCTCAACGTGTCGGAGGAGAGCCCGATCTCCATGGTCCGACTCGTCGACGAGAGCAGGGGCATTATGTTGGGCGGGGCCGCCCAGGTCGGCAACGTTGGCGTCGCCGCCGTCAGGCGCTCCTGCACCACTTGCCGCGCCCCATAGATGTCGGTCCCCCGCTCGAAGACGAGCTCTATGGACGAGAGGTCTGAGACGGACGTGGAGCGCATCTCCTCGAGCCCCTGTATCCCGTTGAGCTGCTCCTCGAGCGGGATCGTGATCAGCTCCTCGACCTGCTGCGAGTTGTTGCCGAGCGCGATGGTCTGGACCTGCACCCGCGGCGGCGCGAACTCCGGGTAGACGTCCACGGAAGCCTTGCGGCTCTCGCCGATGCCGAAGACTATCAGCGCGGCCCCGGCGAAGACCACGAGCCACCGGTAGCGCAGGCTCGATGCGACGATCCAACGCATCAGCTTTCCCTGTTCGTTCATTCTTCCTCCACCTCGAACTCGGCGCCGTACACCTCGTCGGCCCCGGTCGTCACGACCCTGGTGCCGGTGGGTGGACCCTGGGCTAGCACGACGCGGTCGCCATCCATGTGCTCGACCTCGATCTCTTTCCTCACGAAGGCGAGCGGCTCGGGGCTCGTGTAAGCGAACGCTTTACCCTCGGAGTCGTAGAGTAGGGCGGCGGAGGGCATTACCTTTTGCCCGCTATCCCTGCGGATTACGGCCGTCTGGAGGCCGACCTTCTTCGCCCCCAAAGCGGAGAACTTCACGAGCCCGGCCTCCGTGCCCTTGAGCGGCTCGACCTTGGACACAGGCTCGGCAGGCTCGTAGCCGCCCGTTGATGCCTGATTGCACGCCGAAAGCGATACGCCTGCGGCGATCAGCACGAGACCCGCGCAGGCGGCGCGAAGCCGCGGCACGGGCTTACGGTTGATGCGCGACCGTCTCATGCGTCGCGCCTCCCAGGAGAAGGATTCTCACCGTCTTGTTCTGGAGGATTGGCGCCCGTTTCCGCCATCTGTTCTTGACGGGCCCCGGCCCGCCACTCCGGCGCCCTCCCAAACGGGCGAGAGCGCTCGGCCGCGACGGCGGGTGCCGGGGACGTTTCGATCGCGGGTTCGGGCTCCGCGCCGGCGCCGAAACGCAAGTACAGGATTGGCAGCACGAAGAGGGCGAGCAACGTGGTGGTTACGAGGCCGCCCAGCAGCACGACCGCCATCGGGTGGACGATCTCGAGGCCGGCGACGTCGCCCATGAACACAAAGGGCAGGGCGACCAGCGCCAGCGCCGCGGCGCTAGTCAGGACCGGCGCGAGCCGCTCCCCCGTCCCACGCTGGACGAGATCCGCGTCGAATGCGTTGGCCGCGTCGGTGCGGAGCAGCTGGAGCTTATGGATCAGCATCGTGCCGTTGCGGGCGGCGACGCTCAGGAGCGCGAGGAACGCGAGCAACGCGCCGAGCGGGAGCGCGGCGCCGTCGATAAGCGCCGCCAGCGCCCCGCCGGAGAGTGCCACCGGCAGGGTGAGGAAGACCAGGGCCGCCAGGCGCCAGCTCCCGAGCGCGGCCTGGAAGAGCAGGAAGATGGCGACGACGGCGACGACGCCGAAGCCCGCAATCCCTGCCAGGCCGATCTGCCGGCCCGTGGAGTCCTGGCGCACCTCGGCGTGGTACTCGAGTGGTAACTTGACGTTCGCCAGGCGGGCGTTGACGTCGCCGGCCACCGCGCCGAGGCTGCGGCCGCTGATGTTGGCTTGGACATCGACGTACCGTGCAACGGCATCGCGCTCGATGACTGTCGGCGCCGATCCGGTTCGCACGTCGGCGACCTGTCCCAGTTGTACGTGACCGCCGCCGGGCGTGTCGATCAGCATGTTGCGGATGCTCGCCTCGCTCTGGCGCACGTAGGGCTCGCCCAGCACGACTACCTCGAACACCTTCTGCTCGCGGAAGATGCTGCCGACCTGGATACCCTGCACCAGCGCTGCCTCCGACCGGCGCACGTCGCCCGGCTTGATCCCATGGTCGAGCGCCTTGGAGAGGTTCGTCTCGATGTCGATCACCGGCCTCTCTGGCTCGAACTGGACGCGCGGATCGACGACGCCGTCCACCCCGGAGAGGATTCCCCGCACCTTCTCCGCCTCGTCGCGCAGGACACCCAGGTCCTGGCCGTAGAGACGCACCACCAGGGGCTCGTGTACCCCCGTAAGGACATCGAGGCCGTCGCCTGGCTTCGGCTGTTCGCCGGTGTAGAGCGCCCCGACGTCGCGGATCGCCCGGTCCGAGTAGGTCCCGACCGAGCCCTGAACATCTTGCTGCGCGCGCCCCACGACGTCCTCGATGGATGCCATCGTGGCGTCGTAGTCGGCGTCGGGGGCAATCCTGACGGAGAGCTCGCTGGAGTTCACGTCGACGATCTGGTCGCCGGTGACGGCGCGTCCGACGGTTGCGCCGACCTTCTCGACCCCTCCAATCTCCTCCAACTGGCTACCGAGTTGCTCCGTGGCGGCGCTCATCTTCGACTCCGAGGTGCCAGGCGGGCTCTGGAGGTCGACCAGCACGTCCCTGTCCTTGAACGAAGGGATCACGGACGCGCGGAGCAGCGGCAGCGTCACGAGGAGAGCCACCACGAGGACGCCACAGACGATGAGCGCGGCGCGCGGCGCGCGGATGTACCGTGAAAGGGTGCCGTCGTAGCGCGGGCTGAGGCGCCGCAGGATCGGGGACTCCCCGCGCCCCGGCGATCCCAAGGAGAACAGCAGCAGGCTCAACGCCGGCGTGACGGTCAGCGCGACGACCAGCGAAGCGAGCACGGCCAGCACGTAGGAGAGCACCAGCGGCTCGAAGAACATGCCGGGCCTCCCGCCCATCACCGCCACAGGCACGATGGCGAGCAGCGCGATGAGCGTGGCGTACATGAGGGGGCTGCGCACCTCGGTATAGGCCGCGAGCACGACGTCCGCGGTCGAGCCGTCCTCGCCGGCCTCGCGATGCTCGCGCAGGCGCCTGGCGACGTTGTGGACGCCGACGACCGCATCGTCTATGACGACCGCTATCGCCGCCGCGAGCCCGGCAAACAGGATCGCGTTGAAGGTCTGCCCGAGGAGGTACGTCACGAACGCCGCCGCCAGCAGGGAGAGCGGGATCACGATCAGGCCTATCAACACGGTGCGCCACTGGTAGAGGAAGGCGACGAGGGCGAGGGCGAGGAGGATACCGGCGATGATGAGCGCGAGCTTGAGGTTTCCGACAGCGTCCTCGATGTAGGTGGTAGGCTGGAAGACCCCCGTTTCGATTTTCATGCCGGAGAGCCCGGGCTTCAGATTGTCGAGCTCGTCCTGGATCCCGGCTGTAACCTCGGCTGTGTCGGCGCCGGGGAACTTGTCCACCACGAGCAGCAGGCCGCTGCTGTTGCCGCCCACGATGGCGTTGCCGATCAACGGCGGGTGGCCGTCCACCACTTTGGCCACGTCGTCGAGCCGCATCTTGCCGTCCGTGCCATCGACAGGCACCTGGCCGAGGCCCTCAGGCGTCGTGAGCTGGCCGAAGACGTGGCGGACCTGGAGCCTCTGGTTGGGCGTCTCGACGAACCCGCCCGTGCCCGGCGTGGAGGCCTCGAGGAAGGTCAGCGGCGACACCAGTTGCGCGTTGCCGGCCGTCTCTATGACCTGGCTGAGCTTGATCCCCTTCTCCTCTAGTTGCTTCGGGCTTACCTGCACCTGAAGCTGGCGGTCGCGGCTGCCCCAGATAGCCACGTTAGCCACACCAGGAACGCCCAGCAGGCTCGGCTTGACGGTCCAGCGGGCGAGTACGGACGCCTCGACGGGCGAAAGCTCTTTCGGGTCGAGCCCGATCATCATGACCCGGCTAGACGAGGAGAGCGGGTTGATCATCGTGGGCGGTCTGGAGACGTTGGGCAACGCGTGTGCCTGTATGAGCCGCTCCTGCACAAGCTGCCGCGCCTCGTAGAGAGTGGTCTCGTGGCCGAACACCATCACGATGTCCGAAAGCCCAGGTACCGACTTCGAGCGGATCACTTCTATGCCCTGGACGCCGTTGAGCAGGTCGGCCTCCAGAGGGACGGTGATGAGCTGCTCGACCTCCTGAGCGGAGAGCCCCAGGGACTCGGTCTGGACCTCCACGTAGGGCGGCGTGAACTCGGGGAGCACGTCCACTGGCGCGTTCCGGAGCTGTACTATCCCCACCGCCATCACGCCCACCGCGACGCCGATGATCAAAACCCTGAACCGAAGGCTCATACCGATAATCGAACGAATCACTGCTTATTACCTCCCCGCGAAGGTGTTGTCGAGCCGGCGCCAGATACTCCGGATCGCCCGGCCGGCTTTCGGGGGCGCGACGATAACCGCACATCCCGCGCCATGAAAAAGTAAGGCTGTCTACGGGGTCAGCCGGGCCGCTCTAGGACCAAAGAGCAAGTGGATAACAACTTCGCCGGCCCGGCGTGTAAGGCCGTCAGGGGCCCGCCATCGCCCATCAGCAGGACCCAGAGAGCAAATATTGCGATTACTACGAACGCGTCACCGGTGCCGTCTTCTTCATTGTCCGCGTCGTTGCTTGACGGGGGTCCATCCGACCCTGAATACTCAGGGGTCGCGGGCATAGATGTCACGCCCGGTAGGCCGCCCGCCGCGCTCCTGGCCACCGCCCGGGCCGCGCCACGCGAGGCATGCGAAGGCCCGGCGTGTGCCCGCCAGGTGGCGAAGGCGCACACGCCAGCGAGCATGACCAGCGCTATCAGCAGGGGCGAAGCCACCCTTATGGCGTAACCCTGGGGCAGCATCCTTTAGGGAGCGGGCACCATCGTCGTCGGCGCAACGGTTGTCCTTCTCACGCGACCATTCCTTTCCCTGTGGACCTAGCGCGTGCGTGGATGGAGCATCATACCACGTGAGGACGAACGGGTATACACCTAAATCCGGCCCCAGAATTCTCGGGCTCGGCGGAGGGAAATGAGGATGATAGGTGATGCACCCTCAGACCGCCGAGCTCCGACGAATAGGCGCAGCGTAGCGGGCGATTCTGAGAATAGGATGAGAGAACGCGACTTCGAAGGAATTTTTCTTCACTTCCGCCGGGGCCGCTACGGACGGCTCCCCCAGGAAGGATAAAGGGCTCCCTTCCCGCCGTTGGCGGTGACCAGCACCCCCTTGCCCCCGCTCGCGGCGATCTTGTAGATCGCTGCGGCTGTGTCGTGTAGGCCAGGACCGGAGTAGTGCGTGTAGGCTATCCTTTTGCCGTCGGGTGAGTAGGAAGGGGCCAGGTCGTCCACGCGGTTGTCGGTGAGCTGGAAGGGCTTCCCCCCGGTTGCACTTATCGTGCGGATTTCGATGTCTGTGTCCTTCGTGCCTTTGGCCGCGTAGGCTATCTTCTTGCCGTTGGGCGAGTAGTCGGGGTAGTAGTCGTCTGTGACGTTGTTGGTGACGTTGAACCTCCCTCCCCCGTGGGCTTCGATAGTGTAGACCTCCCAGTCGGTATGGGAGACGCCCGAGTAGGCTATCCTATTGCCGCCGGGCGACCAGGAAGGACCGAAATCCACCCTGGCGTTCCTCGTGAGTCGGAAGGGCTTCCCCCCGGTTGCACTTATCGTGCAGATCTCCGCGTCGTGCCCGTCGGAGCACGTATAGGCTATCCTATTGCCGTCGGGCGAGTAGGAAGGGGCCAGATCTTGCACGCGGTTGTGGGTGAGCTGGAAGGGCTTCCCTCCTATTGCCAGGTTTACCGTGTAGATCTCCGCGTCGTTCCCGTCGGAGGCCGCGAAGGTTAGCTTCGTGCCGTCGGACGAATAGGAAGGTTGTTCGCCCTTCGTGACCTCGGTCTTCCCTCCCCCTGTGGGGTTGAGAGGATCGACCACGTAAATGACCTCGTCGGAGCCCTGAAAGGCTATCTTGCCGTTCTTTCCCGGGAAGGCGGCCCCGGCCTTCTCCCCCGAGACCGCTACGAGCGAAGCCACCGCGCACGCCACCAACACCGCGGCCGCGATCAACGGGGCAGGTAGATAGAACTTCCGTCTTGCCATGCCTCCCCCTCCCCTGGCGGGGCAAGGATGAGCCCCGCGCCTCGGTTAACGCCGGCAGTATAAAGCCGGGGTAAGGGTGGCGCTATAGTTAGGCTCGTACGAAGGGCACCGAGCACGAGGGTGATTTTGCGCGTAACCTGTAGAGCAGCGATTGCGAGGAGGTAAGGGTTTTGGCGAGCGAGTCCCCGGAAAGACTGGAGCAACTGCGCGAGCGTTTCCTACGGGCGCTGGGCGAGTTCACGAGCGGTGGGGCCGAAGAAGGGAAGCCTGCCATGGTCTCGGAGGTCGCCGCGAAGGCGGGACTGGACCCGGAGGGGAACCCCGACGACAGGGCGCTGAGCGAGAGGCTGGCCGCGGAGCTGGTGGAGACGGGCTATGCGTCGGCAGAGGCGGGTTCGCGTGGGTTGTTGGCCATAACGCCAGAAGGGATGCGGGCCGTCGGGCGTTCCTAAGAGTATTGCTATTCGGAAAGCCTGTAATGCCTTCGGTCTGGGGCTATCGAGGCCCTTGGCGATTTCTGGGATACTGAGATAGTATAGGAAGGCCGAAGGGCTTCGTAGAGCGTGGTTAGCCTCCCGATCCACTCGGGCAAAGGTCCACCCACGACAGGTGAAAGGAGCAAAGCGCCTGGCCGGCGGGACGGAAGGAGAGACGCGTACCGACGCTTCGGGCCGGCAATCTTCGGCCGCGTCGCCCAACCTCGGGGTCAAACTACTCCGGGTAGCCTGGCTGGCGATCGCTCTCGGTATGGCCATGGAGGGCCTGCTGCTCCTGATCGGTGCGGGGCTCGGCGAGTCTTTGGGGCTGGGGTCGATCGCCGCGGGCCTCGTCGGGAACGTCACCTGGTCGGTGTTGGTCTGCTGCGGTCTCGCTGTCGGGACGGCTGTCACCAAGGCGCGCGTGCCGGTTATGGGGCTTCTCGGTCTGTTGGCCGCCCCCTCCGCGTTCGAGGTCTCTCGCGTGCTGCACAAGGGAACGCTAGAGGCGATCGCGACCACCGGAGGAGGCGAGGCCCTTTCCCCGGTCTTGCTCGGCATCATTAAGGGGGTTGAGTACGGATGCCTGGGGCTGGCGGTCGCCTGGGTGGGCCAACGCCCCTGGGGAGGAGCGGCGGCACACGCCGCGGTGGGGCTCCTGGTAGGCCTGGTCTTCGGGGGGACTGTAATCGTACTCACGATGGGTTCGACGCCGCCCCCGACGACCGCCGACATGCTCTCCGTAGGCGTAAACGAGGTGATCTTCCCGATCGGCTGCTCGTTGGTCCTCTTCTCGGCGGGGGCCCTGGGTAAGAGGGTGGGCACCGGAGCCGACCCCGGGTAGCCTCGGAACTCACCAACAAGACGAGGGCGCCTCGACGCTTGTCCAACCCACCGCTGGTGGAACGGTTACGCCGCCGCGCCGGCTTTGACAGGATGTGCCTTCTCATGCAAGAATGGTAGGCTAGTTGGAGGTACGTTCGACCGGTGCGCCAGAGACGACGAAGGCAGCGTATCGTGCTTCGGGAAAGACCCAGAGGGTTACAAGAACGGCAAGGTCGCGACCACGAAGGGCTCGTGGGATGTCGTGCGACGGTCTTACCGCCAGGAGTACTGCAAGGGTCGAGCAGAGGACTTCGCCCGGGTCATCGACCTGAATGACTCGGTCGAGGTAAAGCATACCGGACGAGGGCGGGCCCGCACGGGTGACCCGCACGGGTGACCCGCATCCCAAAGCGTATGGAGAGAGCTATGACGATTAGCACCGAACACCTTCAGACTTCGAACGGCGCACCCTACCTGCTGGCGGCGGAGAACCTGCAGATGAAATACGACAACAAGTTGGCTCTCAAGGGCCTGTCTTTCTCGCTGAGGCCGGGCAGGATCATGGGATTTCTGGGTCCCAACGGTGCCGGCAAGACTACCGCCATCCGGATTCTAACGACCGTCCTGCAGCCAACCGCGGGCAAGTTCTCTATCGCTGGCATCAGCCACAACGAGCCGGACAAGATCCGCC
>JBKPSF010000212.1:0-5142 GCA_046734875.1 Actinomycetota bacterium
GGGCCTGGGAGGTGCATTGGGCCGCGCTTATGACCTCGACGCGGATACCTCGCTCGCTCTGGAGGTATTCGACGGCTTCGACGTAGTCGCCGTCGCCGGAGACGAGGACGTAAGTGTCGGCATGCGCGGCGAGGCGCATCATGTCTACGACGACGCCTATGTCCCAGTCGCCCTTGTGTGAGACCGTCCTCTCCCCGTCGGGGCTCAGGGTCTCGTGCACCAGGAGCGGCTTGGAGCGCACCTTGTAGCCGAACTTGTTGAGGTTGTAGACGAAGGAGCGCGCCGAAGGCGTACCCTGCGTCTCATCGGTCTCCTGCTTCTCGACGATGTAGAACGTTGCCCTCAGGAGTTTTCTCTCCCCGACGGCCGCGGAGAGGAGTTTGGAATAGTCGAGGACGCCCTTGTAGTAGTTCTTGATCGAGTGGTAGAGGTTGGCCCCGTCGACGAACACGGCGACCCGCTCTGTGGTTCTCCCTTCCATCACGCCCGAATATTAGCAGAAAAGGTTGTATGCCCGTGCAGCAGCTGTCAGCGTTCAGCAAGAAAGCCGACGACCGAAGGTCGATGGCCGAATGCGCGGCTCGCAGAGGGTCAATAACCCTGCGAGCCGCCTTAGTTTACCGGGCCCACTACTTGCGCTAATATCCATTGGCCGTTTTGCATGGACTCTAGAGAGGTGAACCGGCACGGAATTCGAGGTCAGCATAGTGGAGCACGCCGAAGGATACTCCGTCATCTCCGTGCGCGGGGAGATGGACCTCCATACCTCCCCCAGGTTCCAGAACGCCATAGAGCGGGCCGCAGAGAACGTGGACGCGGTCGTCGTCGTTCTGGGCGGGGTGGCGTTTATGGACTCAACTGCCCTTTCGTCGCTTATGCGTTCTAAAGACGCCCTCGACCAGAGGGGGGTCTCCCTGCGCCTCGCCGCTCCCTCGAAGGCCGTCGAACGCATCTTCTCTGTTACCGGCTTTTCGGACTACTTCGAGATCTTCCCCTCCCGCGAAGCCGCCATCCCTGCCTAGCACTCGCTAGACTTGAAACTCATAGGTAATAGAATCTGCGCATGATGATGGCAGACGTAAAGAAGCTCGAGGTTCCCGAACCCCTGTTGGCAGTCGCTGAGGCGTTCCGGGAGACCGGGCACGAGTTGTATCTGGTTGGCGGGTACGTGCGGGACAGGCTGCTCGGCGGGGCGCATCCGGACATAGACGCGACGACCGACGCCAGGCCCAGGGAGATCAAACGTCTCCTAGGTCCACGCGCCGATCACCTGTGGACCGTCGGGGAACGCTTCGGGACCATCGGGTCGAAGGTGGGCGGCTACGCCGTGGAGGTAACGACCTACAGGACCGACCAGTACACGCAGGGGAGCAGGCATCCGGAGGTCCGTTTCGGAGATAGCCTGGAGGAGGACCTGGCGCGGAGGGACTTCACCATCAACGCCGTGGCAGCCGACGCGCTCACGGGCGAGGTCCTGGACCCCTTCGAGGGGAGGCAAGACCTTCAGACAGGCACCATTCGCGCCGTTGGGGACCCTCTAAAGAGGATGCGCGACGATCCCTTGAGGATGCTCAGGGCGGTTCGCTTCCAGACCACGCTGAGCACGCCCGAAGGGCCGTTTGCGATGACGCGGGATCTCGAAGAAGCCATAAGAGAGAACGCGCACTGGCTGGAGAGCATCTCCGCCGAGCGCAAGCGGGACGAGTTCGAGAAGATCCTCATCTCCGAGAACGTGGCTTCGGGTCTGAGGGCACTGGTGCGTCTCGGGCTCATGCCCTATCTGGTGCCCGAGTTCATGGAGACGGTTGACGTCGAGCAGGAGGCCGAGTTCCACCACAAGGACGTCTTCGAGCACACCCTTATAGTGGTCTCCAGCGTGCAGACCGACCCCATCTTGCGCAAGGCCGCCTTCTTCCACGACATCGGCAAGCCGAGGACGCTGGTCTACGAGCACCGCTGCACCTACTGCGGCGCGAAGAGCACGAAGAAGACGCCCGAAGAGGGCGAGTGCGAAATCTGCGGGGGGCGCACGATCCCGAAGAAGGTCCACTTCTACGGCCACGAGAACGTCGGGGCGGCCATAGCGCGCAGGGCCATGCACCGTCTCGCCTACCCCAAGGATGACGTAGACGCCGTCGCCCACCTCGTCGCCAACCATATGCGGCCGATGAGCTACGCCACGGGCCGCGATCCCTGGTCCGACGCTGCCGTCAGGCGGTTCGTCAGGGACACCTACCTCGCCCGCGGTGAGCAAGTGCTCGCCAACGTGGACATGCTCCTCAAGCTGGCGAGGGCGGACATCACGGGAAGCGCGCCCCGCCGCAGGCACGTCGCCGAGGAATCCTGGCGCAGCCTCAAGGCGAGGGTGGAGGAGGTCAGGGCCGAGGACGCCGTGGAGCGGCTCGAGAGTCCCCTGAGCGGCAACGACCTCATGCGGCAGTTCGACCGGGGTCCTGGACGTTGGATCAAGGTCCTCAAAGACTTCCTGCAGAACGAGGTGGTAGAAGGCCGCCTCGGCAAGGACGACAAGGAAAAAGCCAGCGAGCTCGCCGAAGCCTTTGCCCGCGAGCACGCCATCTTCGAGGAGTAAAATGGAGAACTTCGATCCCCTGGTAACGACGGACTGGCTCGCCGACCACCTGCGAGACGAAAACAAATGCGTCGTGGACATCAGGGGGTACGTGAAGAAGACGGATCTCGGGTCGGGCCGCCAGAAGGCCGAGTACCTGGGGGCCCGCGACGAGTACGACGATGCCCACATACCTGGCGCCGTCTACGTGGACTGGACCCGCGACATCACCGACCCGGACGACCCGGTGCCGGCACAAATAGCCCCGCCGAACCGCTTCGCCGAAGCCATGGGCTCCATAGGCATCGGCGACGATACACACGTCGTCGTCTACGACCACGCGGGCGGCCAGTTCGCCACCAGGCTGTGGTGGGCCCTGACCTTCTACGGCCACGACGCGGTCTCCGTCCTGGACGGCGGCTGGGCGAAATGGTCCGCCGAGGGCCGCCCGACGACGACCGGGATCCCCGCACCAGAGCCGGCCTTGTTTACGCCAAGACCCCGGGGCGCCTGGCGCAAGGACGCCGAAGACCTCCTGGCCGGCGGGGACGCCTTCGTTCTCGACGCGCGCGACGAAGGACAGTATTCGGGCGACGTGGTTCGGGGGCAGGGCCGGGGAGGCCATGTACCCGGTGCCGCTCACCTTCACGCCGACAGCCTCTTCGATCCCGAGAGCGGCATCTTCCTCTCGGATGAGGAGCTGGCGCGCAGGCTGGGGGAGGCCGGTGTATCGGGGGACAGGGACGAGCCAGTGGTCGCTTATTGCAATGGTGGGGTTGCTGCCACGGTGCCGCTCTTCGCGCTCTACCGGCTTGGGTACAGGAGGCTGGCAGTCTACGACGGCTCCTGGAACGAGTGGGGTGTCAGGAAGGATCTGCCCGTTGAGCGTTGAGCGTCAGGGCAAGACAGGTGGCTTCGATGTTACAATCGCCGCGGTTATGAATAAGTACGACGTAAACAGGTCAAGGGCGATAAACATCATCACCTGGGCGTTGAGCCTGCTCATGGTAGCGGCGGGTGTCGCGCTGATAGCCTCCTTCTTCCTCGCCGGGCGCCTTGACAGCACCGCCACCAACAGCGACAACCCCGGCGGCTTCAACGTTCCCAAGCTGGAGACGGCGCCGGCGGACGAGAACACCTCGAGCACCGGTCCCGAGGACAAAACCCTCGAGCTCACCGTCCCCGCTATGTCCAGGATCGAAAACGACGACATACCCTACACCACGGGCACGGACGAGGAAGCGCTCAAGACGCACGCGGCTATCCACCTGGAAGGCACGGGTTTCCCGTGGGATGACGAGGCCAACGTCTACATCGCCGGCCACCGCCTGGGCTACCCTAGCACCGAGAGCTGGCTCACCTTCTGGGACCTCAACGAGGTCGGCGTGGGGGATGAGATCTACGTAACCGACGCGAACGGTACAAAATACACCTACAGAGTCTTCAAAACCTTTATCGTCAACCCGTCAAACACCCACGTAACGGAGGCCACGCCCGGCAAGAACATCCTCACGCTCCAGACCTGCACGCTGCCCGACTACAAACAACGCCTCATAGTCCAGTCCGAACTGACCGACACGCAGACGAAGCAGGCTTAGCCCGAGACGCTGTGGACGACGGGCTCCTCCGAGGCCAGCTCGCCTACTACCGGGCGCTCCGGCGAGCACCGGGCTTAGATCCTACGCCCGCCCGAACTCCTGAGCCTTGAAGCGCTTCCCCGTCACGTCCCTCGACTCGTCCGAGGCGAGGTACAGGAAAACGGCGGTGTTCTCCTCGGGTGTTATGCGGGTCTGTGGGTCCTCTTCCGGGTAGGCGGCGGCCCGCATGTCGGTGCGCATCCCGCCAGGGTCTACTGCGTTCGCGCGAACGCCTCGCTCCGCGAGTTCCGCCGCGAGGATCTGTGTCAATCCCTCCACCCCGAACTTGCTGACCGAATAAGCACCCCACTCGGCCCTGCCTTCGACGCTGACCCCGCTGACCACGTTGATGATGGACCCGCCCTCGCCTATGTACCCTATCGCCGCCTTCGATACCAGGAAAGGCCCCGTGAGGTTGGCGTCCATGACCCGCCGCCATTCGTCCTCCGGATACTCCTCTATCGTGACCCGCGGCCCGAGCAGACCCGCGTTGTTGACGAGAACGTCGATCCTCCCGAAGCGCCCGACCGCCTCGCCGACCAGCCTCTCGACATCAGAAACCTTCGACACGTCAGCCGCGACGGCGAGAACCTCGGCGCCAGCGCCTTCGACCTCTTCCGCAACCGGACGTATAGACTCCTCGCTACGCGCGTTCACCACGACCCGCGCGCCTTCCCTCGCAAACGCGAGCGCGAGCGCCCTTCCGAGACCCTGGCTGGCACCGGTGACGAGCGTGACTTTGTCTTTCAGCGTAACGTTGTCTTCTGGCACGTTTCCTCCATTCGATAGGCTGCAGGCTTCAGATTACAGGCATCAGGTTGAGGTTTCTCTTGCGGACACTGGTTCTCAGACACACGCCCGGCCATTTTACGGTAGCCCGAAGCGATTCAGGGCACGCCACAAGCCCTGATGCCTTGCTCACTGCAATCTTTCGTG
>JBKPSF010000213.1:0-10882 GCA_046734875.1 Actinomycetota bacterium
ATGTACAGCAGTGCAAACTCGGCGGGGATGCCGGCGACGAAGAGCGAGATGCTTAGCGCGGCCAGAACCACCCATGCCGTTCGCGCGAGGAGCAGGGAACGGCCGCGCAAACGCAGATCGTCCGTCTGCGGCCGGCTCGGACCCACGGAGGGAGGTATCGGCGCAGGGGGAGCATTCACGCGCAAACATCCCACATACGCGCCGGGCGTTCGCTCTCCGGAACCGGCCAGGATCTCACTTATCTGCTCCTCTAGCCCACCATTTTATCCCGAGTTCCTGGCAAGAAGCATCCTTACGCCTCGACCGGCGCACCCGTGACCCTCAGGATAACCCCCGGGGAATGCCAGAAGCTACATCCCCATATTCTGTTCGGCTTCTGATCGGGACACTGGATGAGACATCCCGGGTGAGACGCTCAAACCTCTTCGAGCGATTTCCAGCGCCTGTTCTTGCTCCCCACGTACTCCGACTGCGGCCTGATGAGCCTGTCTAGCGCCCTCTGCTCGAAACAGTGCGCCGTCCACCCCGCAACCCTCCCCACCGCAAAGGTCGGGGTGAAGAGCTCCGTCGGCAATCGAAGCCCGTGCAACAGCAGCGCCGTATAGAACTCGACGTTGGTCTGCAGGTTCCTGCCGGGCTTGTGCTCCTCGAGGAGCCGGAGCGCCGTCCTCTCCACGTCCAGCGCGAGATCGTAGATCTCTCTGTCCCCGTCCGTCGTGTACAGACGCTGCGCGGCGCTTGCCAGCACATCGGCCCTGGGATCCCTTACGCGGTAGATCCTGTGCCCGAACCCCATGAGCCTCTCGCCCCGCCCGAGCTTCTCCCGCAAAACCTCCTCGGCCCTACCAGACTCCCCGATCTCGAACACGACGTCGAGCGCAGGCCCCGGCGCCCCCCCGTGCAACGGCCCCTTGAGCGCCCCGATAGCCCCTGCCACCGCCGAGACGAAGTCGGATCTGGTGGAGACTACGACCCTGGCGACGAATGTGGAGGCGTTCATGCCGTGATCCGACACCGCGCCAAGGTACGTATCGAGAGCCCGCACGAACTCCACGCCTGGAACCTGGCCCGTGAGCATGTACAGGTAGTTGGCCGCATGCCCCAGCTCGGGGTCAGGGTCCACCGGCTCCTCTCCCCCTAGCATCCGCCAGTACGCCGCAACGATGGTCGGCATGCCCGCCACCAGCGCCAACGCCTCCTCCTCGTCGCCACCCGTCCTCACCGTGCCCGCCGCCATGCGCAACGCGTCCATGACGGACACCTTCTCCCCCGCCACAGCGCGCAATAACCCCAAAGTAGCCGTCGGTAGACCGCGCCGCGCGGCCAACCCCTCACGAAACCTCTCCAGCCGCCCGGCGTCGGGCAGCTCGTCGTTCCACAGCAGGTAAAGAACCTCCTCGAAGGACGCCCTTCCCGCCAGCTCCTCGACAGGGAACCCCGCGATGGTCAACTCCCCGGCATCGCCGTCCACCCCGCTCAACCGCGTCTCGGCCGCCACCACATCCTCGAGTCCCGCAACAAAGCCCGTGCCTGAGTTCTCGCCCATCTTCTTCCTTTCAGTCCGTCCTCTGCCCCCCGATCGTAACCCTCGATAATACATGTATCAATATTGATTCGTAAATCAAGTTATAGTACGGTTTGGGCAAGAGACGTTGGAGGAGTGGGCCAATAGGCGATCGGTATCTCAGTGCGGGGAGGGCTGCGGAGGAGTTGGGGGTAAGCGTGGCGACGTTGTACGCGTACGTGAGTCGGGGGATGGTACGGTCTGAGGCGGTGGAGGGGAAGCGGCGCAACAGACGGTATCGGGCTGAGGACGTAATGAGGCTCAAGGAGAGGAAGGAGCGCAGGCGGGACCCTGAGGGGGTTGTGGAAGGGGCGTTGAACTGGGGCACGCCCGTGATGGAGTCGGGGATCACCCTCATCGACGACGGCCGGTTGTACTACAGGGGCCGGGACGTCGTGGACCTCGCCGCCCGCAAGAGCACTGAGGAGGTCGCGGCCCTCATCTGGACGGGCGACGAGGCGACTGCCCCGGAGCTCTTCCCTTCCGTTGAGGTGACGCTCTCAGGGCGCATGGGGGCCGTTCGCGGGAGCATATCCGGAATGCTACCCATCGAGGTCTTCCAGACTCTGCTTCCCCTCGCCGCGGCCGAGGACTCCGCGGCCTACGACCTGCGCCCAGCGGCCGTCGCGCGCACCGGCGCCAGGATTCTGCGTCTTGTGACGGGGGTGGTCTCCTGCCAGGAAGCTGGGGGACTGGCCGAGACGCTGGGACGCGGCTGGGTTCAGGGAGACGTTGGGGGCGGGGCTCTGCTCGATGCCGCGCTCGTGTATTGCGCGGATCACGAGTTGCCCGTCTCCACTTTCGCGGCCCGGTGTGTGGCCTCGTCGGGGGCCAGCCCGTACGCCGTGGTTCTCGCGGGGCTTGCGGCGCTCGGGGGGGTAAAGCACGGGGGGGAAGTAGAGCTCGTCGAGGCCTTCTTGCGGGAGGTCGAGGTTGCGGAGGACGCGCGGGCGGCGATCTCCGTCCGTCTCAGGCGCGGTGAGCGCATCCCCGGCTTCGGCCACTCGCTCTACCCGGAGGGCGACCCCCGCGGCGCCGGCCTGCTTCGTTTGGCGGCCGAATCATACCCCGAGAGTCCTGCCGTCGAGCTTTCCACGGCCATCACGAAAGACGTGCTGCGTCTCATGGGCGAACGTCCCACGGTGGACTTCGCGCTCGCGACGGTCGCGCGGGTTCTCCGGTTGCCGGAAGGCGGGGCTGTCGCGCTCTTCGGCCTAGGCAGGACGGTGGGTTGGATCGGCCACGCCATCGAGCAATACCAGAGCGACACCCTCATCCGCCCAAGAGCCCGTTACGTAGGAGAACAACCACCATAACCGAAAAACCACCCACCCCCGCAACCCGCACAACCCTGTAGGGGCGGTTCGCGAACCGCCTATATCGGAATGTTCAAAACCCCCAACCCATCCAGAATGATGATGGCGGTGGCAAAAGAATTGAATGTCGCGTGCGCGACGAAACAGGGCAGGAGGCTACCCGTTCGCCGAAACAGGGAGCAGAGGATCACCGCGAGGATCACGAGCACGGGTACCAGAACCGGCTCCAGGTGCAGCAGGGCGAAAAGCACCGAAGAGGCGAGCGCGGACAAAGCGAAAACCGCCTTACCTGGAGGCTGTACGGTGCTCTTCGCGCGGATGGAGATCCAGGCTCCCAGTCGGTAGAGACCGTTGAAGACGACGCCCCTGAACACCAGCTCTTCCACGGCAGGGCCGAAGACGACGACGACCAGGACTATGGCGGGTACGGCGACGCCGGGGCTTTCGCGCACCCAGCCCGAGAGCCCCTCCATAAACGGTCGTTGCACCGTCGATTCCGTCGAGTATCCCAGCCGTTTCAGGACATAGACGCTCAGCGGGTTCACGGCGAAGCCGAGCACGATGGCAAAGACGCCGATGAACATACCGCGGAAGATCCCCCCCAGTACGCCGCCCTCGGGTTTCGCGAATCCCAGAGGGGCCAGGGAGTAGCCCGCCTTGTTGCCGAAGCTCCTCATCAAGAGAACCGAGAGCCAGTACCCCCCGATCACGAACATGGCGACCGCCGCGTCCAGCACGACCACGCCGAGCAACGCGGCCTGCGTCTCACCCACCAGAGCCCCCGAGGTAGACGTCATCCGGTGCCCATCCGCCGTCGGCGTCACTCAGCAGCCGTCTCTTCACCGAATCCGGCAGGAGTTCGATCTCGCGCAGCTCATCGACGCTCACCCAGCAGACCTCTCTCAGGGTCGGCTCGGCGTCAGGCGCGACCTCGGGATCGCTCCCGAGTACGGCTTCCCCTTCTCCTTCCAACGCCATCCTCGTGACGATGTCGATCGTATGCCGTCCCTCGCGCAGGAACTCGCCCACGTAGAGGATGCCGGAGAAGCCTGCCGAAAGGCCTGTCTCCTCGGCGAGCTCGCGGACCGCGCACTCCGGTATCGTCTCGCCCGGCTCGAGCCTCCCTCCAGGCAACACCCAGTAGGGGTCCCTGTCCGGTTTCTGGTGACGCACCAGGAGCAGCGATCCTCCCCGCTCCACCACCGCCGCGACCCGCACCCCGAAATCCGTGCCCGAAGCCGTACGGTTCTTACCCATGCGGCGAGTATACCCGCGCCCCGACGCTCCGCCACGAGGTCTGCTAGTGAGTGCGATCTTTACGGCGTGGCATCATCTGGAATTCGAGTCTTCGTTCTCGCTGACCGCTCTAGGATACGTCCGCCGGCTCTTCCTCCTGGTCCTGAGACTTGCCGAGGCGCGAGATCTGGGCCTCCAGCTCGTCGCACGCGTCGAGGACGAGGCGCAGTCCTTCGTCCTCGGATAGAAAATCGTCATCAGCGCCGTAACGTTCCAGGATGTCGGCTTCGGTTGTCGGGTACACGCCGGTGGTAAGGCGAGTACGGCGGAGTTCGGTAAGTCTTTCGTTTTCTACGGCGAGATCGAGGATCGAGTCCAGGTAGGTGGAAATGGTTTCATCTCCCATCCCTCCGGTGACGGCCGCGTGGAGCAGTTCCCCGTTCAGGAGGTCGAAGTCAGGCACTCTGAGCACGTCTCTGGTGACCTCGAAATGGCGCACCCCTTTGTCGGGTACGATCTCGAGGCCTTCGCTAATCACGCGATCCCTGACGCCGAGGATCATGGCGGCGGCCGTCAGGGTTACCCCGGGAAGGTTGCTGTCCATACCGCGCAGCTCCAGCGTACCCTGGCGGTTGAGGCGCACCGGGTTCCACGCCGGTCTCAGGAGGTCCCCTCCCGCCTCGGCGAAGAAGCGTCTCTCGATGCCAGCCCGGTCCATGGCGGCGAGCCAGGCCTCGTAGCGGTCGAACTGCTGTTTTATGAGGTGTTCCGAGTCGTTGGCGTAGGGCAGCAGGGCGCCGACCTGGGGAAGTTCGGTATAGACCCCCTCCCACCCGAAGGCGGCGTTGCCCCTGTAGTGGACCGTGCGGACGGCCAACCCGGTCGCCCTGCCCTCGAAAAAAGGACACGAACGGGTAAGCGAGATCAGGGCCGGGTCAAGCGCCGTCGCGAGGTTGTAGACGCTCAGGGCCTCCTCTCGCGCGCCCGCCGACGCCGTCGCGGAGATCGCCGCCCCCTCGTCGACCGTCCCCGGCCGCAGCTCCAGGTGCAGGTGCGTGCCCGCGCACCTTCCAGCGTCCACGAACCTCTCCCGCCCGACCGTGCCCACCTGGACCCTGTAGTCCAGCCCGTCGCGGACCGCGGGCTCCAGTGGCAGGGGATACGTCCCGAGCGGGTACAGCCTGAGCCCCAGGGACGTCGCCGTACGCAGCGCCAGGTCTAGGTTTCGCGCGTACTCACGCTCCAGGTCGGAGAGGGTGTGGACCGGCGGGGTGTTCACCTCCACCAGGCCAAACACGAACTCGGGGGCGAAGCACGCAGCGGAGCCGGATTCTTCTTCGGTCGTGGCCCGGCACATCTCCAGGAACTCGTCGGCCCGCTTCGACGGGCGCCCCGAGTCCTCGACCAGGAAGAATTCCTGCTCGAGCCCCACCCGTCGATCCAACAGCCTGTCCCCTTCGCTCGCCCCGTCCCCGAACGGCAAAGCGTATTGTCCACGTTCTCCGGTAAAAACTCTACCCCGAGGACGAGGTCGAGACTTTGGCCGGGGGGCGGAAAGTCTGGCGGCGGTCGAACCGCCGGACACTCCAACATGTAAGCTTCCTTAGGATCGCCGCGCTACTCAGGAGGTCAGAAGATCTGAGCTTGGACAACGAAAGCACGCAGAGCGGGACCGAGACGAGGGAGCACCTGGCCAACGAGCGGACGCTGCTCTCCTGGGTGAGGACGGGGATCAGCCTGATCTCGCTCGGCCTCGTCGTGGAGCGGGCGGGGGCGCTGGCGCAGGCCGTCGATTTCCAGATCGGCACCAAGAAAAGCTCGGATTTCTTCGGGCTCGCGCTGGCGTTGCTTGGCGCCCTTGCGCTGATCCTGGGCACGCTTCAGTTCCTGCGCAACAGGCGCAGTATCTCGTCTGGCGACTTCCGCTCCTCGGTGGCCGGATACCTGATCATCGTCGCAGGCAGCCTGGCATTCGCCGGCGTCTTCGTCGTGTATGTCCTGTTTGTGTAGGGCTGGCGTGGGAACGGGTTTGAAACCCGCCCCTACGCTCTGGTGCCGACCTGGCTGCCCACCCACACGTAACCATCCGACCACATCTCGCGCTTCCAGATGGGCACGACCTCTTTGATGCGCTCGATGGCGTAACGGCTCGCCTCGAACGCGGGCCCACGCCGGGGAGAGGCGACGACTATGGCGACGCTGGCCTCGCCCGGATCCACGCGTCCAAGACGGTGAACTATAGAGACGTGCCGAACGTCCCAGCGTTCCTCTATCTCGGCCCCGATCTCCTCCAGCTTCCTGTCGGCCATGGGACGGTACGCCTCGTACTCCAGATGCTCGACCGAAGCATTGCCCGACTCGTCAACCCTCGTCGTACCCACGAAGGTGGCGATGGCGCCGCAATCTGGTCTCTGGGCACCGGAGATCAAAGCCCCCACGTCGATGGGCCCATCGACGATGGCGAACACCTAACCGCCCGAGACGGGCGGCAGCACCGCCACCTCGTCGCCCGGCGCGACGGCATCGCCCGAGCGCGCGTACTCGCCGTTCACCGCGAAGGCCAGCGTGTCCCGCATGGGGCCGAGTTCGGGATGCTCCCTGGCGAGCAGAGGCCAGATCTCCGCGATCGTCGCGCCGTCCTGGACATCCAGCTCGGTCTCGCGGGTCCCCGCCCGGTCCGCCGCGGCACCGAAGAGTAGTACCCTGATCATGGCCCTATTCTATCTCCCAGGCTCGGGCACGTACTCGGGCCCGACTATGACTCTGAGGGCCCCCGGAACGACAGAGAACTCGGCGGGTTCGTCGCCGATGACCTCGCCGTCGACGGTGAACTCCAGGCCGGGAGGTCGGGTCTCGACCGTTACTTCTTTGGCCCGCGCGAAGAGGACGCCGTCTTTTCCGAGGTAGTCGAACTCCGCCAGGGCCGCCGGCGCGAGACCCAGCAACTCCCCGGCTCCCAAAGTCTCTATGACGACCACGTCGAGGAGGCCGTCCTCGGGGTTGGCCTTGGGCGTGGCAGGCCAGCCGCCGCCCGTGTACCGGCAGTTGCCCACCGCGACGTTGACAGCCTCGACCTTGCGCTTCTCGCCGTCGAGGTAGAGCGTGAGCTCGCGCACCTCGAACTCCCTGGCGACCTCCAGCGAGGCCCGCAGGTAGGAGAGCTTGCCCCACCGCTTCTTGAGCTCCTCGTCGTTGACGTTGGAGATCTCCGCGCCCAAACCACCGGTCGCGACGTTGATGAAGAACTGCTCGCCGATGCCTTCCGACCGCACCCGCGCCACGTCGAGCCGCCGCCCCCTGTTCTGCAGGATAACGTCTTCGGCGAGGTCGGGGTCCTCGGGGACGCACAGCGTGGCGGCCAGGTCGTTGCCTGTGCCCGCCGGCAGGATGCCCAGGGTAACGTCTTCCGGAAAACCGGCCCTACCAAGCCCGTTGACCACGTCGTTGATCGTGCCGTCCCCACCGGCGACGATTAGCAACCCCTCGCGCCACTCTTCGGCGGCCCCGATCGCATCTTCGGGCCCCTCGGTCTCTATCCACTCGACCTCGAGCCCTTCGAGCTCGGCACGAATCTCATCGGGATCATAGTCCCCGCCACCCGAAGCGGGGTTGCAGATCACCCGTGCCTTACCCTTCTCCATGAAGCGCCTTCTCTAGCGGTTACGACCCCGCTAGTCTACCCAAATAGCCAGTCAGCATTTCAGCCGGTCAGCAATTCAGCCATGTGTTCTTGCTGAAGTGCTCTCAAGACGCTCGTCGGATGGGGGTGCCGGGGCGCGACACCCGCTCTGCCGGTAGCCAGACCTCGTAGTCGTTGTCGAGCTTGATGGCGGCGTTGGCACCGTCGCCCGAAACGTAGCGGACCTCCCCGAAGCCGAGCGGCGTCTGTACCCGCTCGCCGACTGAAAGCTCCGTAATGAAAGCCTCCCTGAGCGCCGCCACGTAGGCGAGCGCGAGCGGCGTGTCGATGTGCGCCCCTTCGTCACGCCTGTCCGCGACCAGAATGCCCGCGATCCTGTACAGGTTGGCCCGCGAAACCTGCGAGATGAGACACGCCCTGACCGTCTGCCGCACCAACTGCCGCTCGAACTCGGAATACTCCTCGCCACTGCGCGCTAGTATGTCCATAACCCTCGGAAACGCCCGGCGGGTCGCCTCCTCGACCGTCAACCCATTCACCCCGCGCTTGTACACGTGCGGGTCGAGTCGCTCCTCCTCCCGCCGCCTCGGTACGCTGAGCCAATCTTGCCTGATGTTCTTCGCTTCTGTCATGCAGCAATTATACCTCACTGAAGCTAGTGAAACAACCACAAATTGCCTGCAAAGCGAATACTTCGTCACGTTCGGTCCCTCGGCTCTTATCTGACGTCATGTCGGCTTGTTGGCGCTTTTGACTGTAGTTATGGGACTCTTACCGGATTGTTGCGCTTTTGTAACCTGGGGGCTCGCAGCAAAGGTTAGTCTCATGGCCATGCAGGAAACGCGCGAAAAGATTAGTGAGATACTCGATGGTGGTCGGTACGCCCGGACCGAGGAGGAGCTTTTCGAGAAGGCCATCGCACTTCTTGAGAAGTGCAAAATAGAGCCTTCGCGTCCTGACTTCGAGGCACCCGAGTCGGAGGTCGCCACCAGGGACTCTTGATCGGCTGAAACGCCGACTTGCCAGAAGCTTGCGCTAAACTAAGGCAAGTATTCTGGAAGGAGAGACGGGTGAACGCGGAGGAGTTTCTGGGGCGGCTGAAGCGTGAGGTCATCGGGCATGCTGCGTTGTCGCACCCTTTTCTGGAGCGATTTGCGGAGGGGGATGCCGATGCGGGGGGGATCAGGACGTTCGCCATCCAGTATTACAGGCACGTCAGGGTCAGCCGGCTGTACCTGGCGGCTTTGATCTCGAACTGCCGTGACGACGAGGGGCTGCAGCTCGCCCTCGCCGAGGTGCTTTTCGACGAGTACGGTCATCTGAACCCTGAGGAGACGCATCCTGCCCTATATCGCCGTTTCCTCGAGGCTCTGGGCATCGGTGAGGCGGAATGGGAGGAGCCGCGGACGCTGCCCGAGATAGAGATGTACATCGCCACCCATTACGCGCTTTCCGGGCATCCGGACTTCAGGATCGGGCTCGGGGCGCTAGGGCCCGCCAGCGAATGGCCCGTGCCCCCGATCTACGCCCGCCTCTCCGACGGGCTCAGGAAGGCCGCGGGCCTGCCCGACGAAGCGCTGGAGATCTTTACCAGCCACGTCACTATGGACGTTACCCACGCCCGCATCATGATGAACGCCATAGCACCGTACGCGGAAGACGAGGAGGGCCAGCGGAAGGTTCACGATGGCGCCATGCGCTCCCTCGACGCCCGCTCCGTGATGCTCGACGGACTCTACAGGGTCGTCTACAGGGAACCCGTTCCCCTGTTCGACGCCACCTCCGTCAGGCTCGCCGGGAGCTGAAACTTGGCCGAGTGGTACGGGGAGGACCTCGCGTATATCCACGACGTCGGGCACGCCGACTTCGCTCTCGACTCTGCGCCGGGGATACTGGAGATACTGGGGCGTAGCGGGATAGACGGCGGCCTCGTCGTCGATCTGGGGTGCGGGAGCGGCCTTCTGGCGCGGGAGTTGATCGACGCCGGGTACGGCGTTTTCGGGGTGGACATCTCGGAGGCCATGATCGGGCTCGCGCGCAAGCGCGCGCCCGAGGCCGGTTTCGCTGTAGGGTCGCTGTTCGAGGTCGAGATCCCACGTTGCGTGGCCGTCACGGCGATCAGCGAGGTCCTCAATTACCTCTTCGACGCCGAGAACGAGGAAAGTCGTCTCGGTCGCGTCTTCAGGCGCGTTTACGAGGCGCTCGTCCCCGGTGGCGTCTTCGTCTTCGACGTGCTCGGTCCGGGGCAAGTGGCGCCCGGTACCAGGGCGAAGGGTTTCAGGGTAGGGGAGGACTGGGCGGTGCTCTCCGAGCGGGAGGAGGATCAAGAGAGAGGCACGATGGAGCGCCGTATCGTCAGCTTTCGGAAGATGGGGAAGTGCTACAGACGGATCGACGAGGTCCATCGCGTACGGCTGTACGAGCCCTCGGAGCTTGCCGCGGAGCTAGAAAACGCCGGCTTCCTGGTCAGGACAATGCGCGCTTACGGCGACCTCCCGCTCTCGGAAAGCCACACGGCGTTCGTCGCAGAGAAGCCAGCGTAAGAAATCTCGCGTAACGGGTATAAATACGCGTATGCCCGAGCTGCCGGAAGTAGAGACCATAAAAGCGGACCTGCGCGCGCTCGTCGTCGGCTCCGAGGTAGAGAGGGCCGAGGTTCTGGACTCCTCGCTCATGGAGCAACCCTCGACCGAAGAGTTTGTCTGCCGCATGGAGGGCGCAGGAATCACCGGGGCGCGGAGGCGGGCCAAGCACCTCATCGTGGAGTTGGATTCCGGAGATTCGCTCGTCTTTCAACTCAAAATCGGGGGCCAGCTCCTGCTCGTGCCGCCCGTCGAGGAGCCAGGGACGGCCCTGATGCTCGTGTTGTATCTCGACGGGGAGAGGAGGCTCTTCCTGCGGGACGAGACGGGCTTCACCCGGGCGCGGCTGCTCGACGCCGGGGAGCTCGAGGAGCGGCTCTCTTCGCTCGGTCCCGAGCCGCTAGAAGACGGGTTCCAGGCGGATTATCTGCCGCGCAAGATCGGTTCTAGAAGGGCACAGATCAAACCCCTGCTCCTGGACCAGAAAGTCGTCTCGGGAATAGGTAACATCTACGTCGATGAGATCCTTTACGACGCGAGGTTG
>JBKPSF010000214.1:0-2325 GCA_046734875.1 Actinomycetota bacterium
GAAAGTCGATCCGGAGAGCGCGCTCTCGCACGGTGGGCGCGCGCTGGATCTGGCCAGGGAGGCGGGCCTCAAGGAACTCGAGGCGCGCAGCCTGTTCGTCCTCGGGCAAGCCTACCGCTTCGCCGGTCGGTGGGAGACTAGTGTGGATCACGCCTCCCGGGCCGCGACGCTCTACAGTACGCTCGGCGACGAGCCGGCGGAGCCCGGACCGCTCGCCACGCAGTTCATCTGGGTCGGGTCGCCGCCCTCCAGAGAGTTGGCCAGCCGGGCTATGGAGTCCTTGTGTCGAACCCTGCTCGCCATAGGAGAGATCAACCGCGGATCGCCCGCGGCGGCCGTCGCGGCGGCCAGGCATGCCCTGCGTATCGGCCGGGAGACCGATAACGAGTGGGCGCAGGTGAACGCCATGGTGTTGCTCGGCTACGGGTTGTGGGAGACGGGTGAATACGCCCAGGCGCTGCGGCTAGCCCGGTCGGGCCTTCGGATGTCCCGCGAGGTCCAACACCCGGGTGCGATCCTGATGCTCGCCGTGCTGGACAGCGCGCTCCGGACGACGCTCGGCCTGGGGGACTCGGACCAGTCGCTCCCTGAGGTGTTGGCCGCAACCGGCACGAAGCTGCCGCCGGTCTGGAGAACCACGGCGCTCTCTAGACTGAGCGCCGACGGGGTCCTGGCAGGAGACCAGCAGGCGGCGCTGCGCTACGCGCTCGAGGCGAGCGCGATCAGGGGCGCGGCGCCGGCCAGGCTGATATTCTTCGACTTCGAGCGCCGCCACGAGACGGAGGTGCTGCTCAGGAGCGGGGAGGAAGGTTCGGCGCGCCAGGACGCGCGCCGCCTCGGTGAGGGCGTCGGGCGGAACAGACGCTTTCGGTTGGTGCACCTGAGGATGCTGGCGGTCCTTAATGGGTGGGACGGCGACCCCGACGCGGCGCTGTCGCTACTGCGAGAGGCGGAGGTCTTGGCCCAAGAGATGGGATTGCCGGGCGAGCTGTGGCGGATAAGGACGGATTCGGGCGAGCTACACGAGGAGCACGGGGACGATACTCGCGCTAGAGACGCCTTCTACCGTGCGGCACGGACCCTGAGATCTCTTGCCGATCGGATCGAAGATACGGAGCTGCGCGAGAGCTTCCTCGCGACGCCGCGGGCGCGGCGCGTGCTGGAGCGCTAGATCGACGAAGCTCCTGCTCGACACGTGCACTGGTACCCAGTACGAAGACACGCACGCCGGAGCGGTCGAGGCCGCGAGAACCGTCGCCGCTCCTCATTGCCAGTGCCGAGCCCATAAAGGAGGGGTCTTCTGCGCGGGAGAGCACCCACGCGACAGCGTCGTTCTTCGAGGATGTGACGCCCTCCTCTGCGTAGCGCCAGGACCGGCCGGCGGCAGCACGCTGTGGTGGAGGACTGATTCGTGATCGGCGTGGTAAGCGGCGTGCAGATCCTCTCCTAGAACCTCCCGCGGCGTTTCAGAGATTGCTCCGGCGAAGCTCGCTACTTCAGGATCGATCATGGCGTCGTGCTGGTGGCTCGTCACCTCGGAGTCCTCCTGTGTTGCAGACCTCATGCATATGCTCACGCCTCACCATCAAGAGGCCTCACGCCAACCGTTTCTTACTCCACGAGTCTCACGTCCTATTCACCAGACTACTGGGGACATGTCGTCATCACGCCCTCATCACGTTGCCGTTACGCCGGGGCGCTACCGTTGGTTTGCGTTTCGGCGACGGGATGGAAAGGAGTTTGGGGTGAAATTGATCTGTCCCCTCTGCGGGGTCTACGAGCCGCGTCCCTCCGGGGGTGCCCCGCTTGTGGCTCTGAGGTCGTTCCCCTCGAAGCCGGCGCCACCCACGCCACCCTCGTAGGCAACCCTCGAAAGTAAGGAGTCGTCGCTATGGCCTACCAACCGATAGAGAACTACGGGATCATCGGGGACCTCCACAGCGTGGCCCTCGTGGGACTCGACGGCTCGATAGATTGGCTGTGTTTGCCGAGCTTCGACTCCCCGAGCGTCTTCGCCGCCATCCTCGACGATGAGAAGGGCGGGCGCTTCAAGATATCGCCGGCTTCGGAGGGCGTCACCCGCAAGCAGCTCTACTGGCCGGACACCAACGTCCTCGTCAGCCGCTTCTTCACGCCCGAAGGGGTAGCAGAGATCACCGACTACATGCCGATCGGCGCCCCCACAAACGGCCACGGATGCCACCAGTTGATCCGGCGGGTCGAGGTGGTCCGCGGAGAGATGGCCTTCCGGATGGAGTGTTCTCCCGCCTTCGATTACGCCCGTGACGGGCACGAGACCGAGATCGGCGCCGAAGGCGCCAGCTT
>JBKPSF010000215.1:0-4480 GCA_046734875.1 Actinomycetota bacterium
TATCCAGGAGAGTATCGCCGCGGGGCCGGCGATCTGCGACGCGTACAGGGCGCCGAAGAGCCACCCAGACCCGATGATCGATCCTAGAGAGACGAAGAGAAGCCCAACCGTGCTTACATCCCTTTGTAGGTGGCCTCCCCCCGCCCCACTCCGCGCTTCCGTCGTTCCGGTAGTCATTGTGAACTCTCCTTTGTTGGTCGAGTAGATCCATCGTCAGCGTCCAACCGTGCGATGCGTGCCGTCACGGCCATGTCGCGTGGTTTCTATTGAAGATAGGCATTTTGTCCCTTCCCTTTCGTGGTAAAGCTGTCGGCATTGTGGGCCATCGGTCGGTTCGGAGCAAGTGCCCCCCCGAGGGGCGGGACGCGCGGTGTAGAATAGCCCCCAGTCACGCTAGCATCCTGGGAGGAGCCTTGGAGAGTCTTTTCGATACCGCGGAGGGGGGCGAGGACCGCGAGGGGCGTCTGGCAGAGCTGGCCCGTCAGGTCTCGGTGTGCACCAAGTGCGACCTGGCGAAGACCCGCACCAACACGGTCTTCGCGACCGGAGATCCCTACTCGCCGCTGATGCTCGTCGGCGAGGGTCCCGGCGAGAACGAGGACGCCACGGGGCTGCCCTTCGTCGGGAGGGCCGGCAAGCTGCTCGACGACATATTGGCGGCCGTGGACCTTAGCCGCCAGCAGGTCTACCTGACCAACATCGTCAAGTGCCGCGCCGCCGTCGAGGAGGGCGGCAGGATGAAAAACCGCCAGCCCAAGACGGGCGAGATCCGGGCCTGCAACCCCTACCTGCAGGGCCAGGTCGAGGCCGTAAAGCCCCAGATAATACTCTGCCTCGGCGGCCCCGCAGCGAAGACGATCATAGACAAAGACTTCCGCATAACGAAAGACCGCGGTAAGTGGTACGACATAGACGGCATAAAGACGATGGCGACCTTCCATCCCGCCTACGTCCTTCGCCAGCGCGGCGACGACCTGACGAACACGAAGCGCCTGGTCTGGAAGGACATCCAGAACGTCTACGCCGAATACCAGAAGGCGATGGAGGAACGAGGTTAAAGACGGACTCCGCCTGGCATTGCCCACCAGGCAAAGAACAACGTAAACATTCTCATACCGAGTTTCGGTTTCGCCTGTTATAGTGCGTTCGTACAGTAGCAAATCGTCGAGAAGGGCTCGTAAAGCGTGGTCAGCACAACTACCGGCAGTCGTATGATGGACAGCACCGACAGGGAGATACTCAACCGCATCCAGCGCGAGGTCCCGCTGGAGCGGGAACCTTTCGAGGCCATCGGGCGCGAGCTGGGCATAGCCGGAGACGAGGTCATCCGGCGCATAGAGACGCTCAAACGGAGCAAAGTGATACGCCAGATCAGCGCGATCTTCGACACGCGCGTCCTGGGCTACGAGTCGAGCCTGGTCGCCGCCACCATCCCGGCCCACAAGCTGAACGAGGGCGCGAAGGCCATAAACTCCCACCCCGGCGTCTCCCACAACTACGAACGCAACAACGAGTTCAACCTCTGGTACACGGTCGCCGTTCCCCCTGACTCTCGTCTCGGGCTCCAGGGCACCGTGGACGTGCTGCACCACATAAGCGGCGCCGAGAAGACCCGCATCCTGCCGACCCTGAAGCTGTTCAAGATCGGGGTTACCCTCGACATGAACAAGGGCGCGACGGCGAAAAAGGAGGCGCCCCAGTACGGCGAGGCGGACAGGCAGAAGGCCGACAGGAACATCTCCGAGGACGACAAGGCCGCCATCAGGGCCCTGCAAGAGGACGTGCCCCTGACACCCCGTCCCTTCGACCTTTGGGGGAGGCAAGTCGGTCTCTCCTACGAGGATCTCCTGGACAGGGCATATGACCTCAGGGAGCGCAAGATCATGCGCCGATTCTCCGCCGTGCTCTACCACCGCAAGGCCGGTTTCAGGGCCAACGCGATGGGCGTGTGGCGGGTCCCCGACGAGCGCATCGACGAGGTCGGCGACGCCTTCGCCCACTACCAGGCCGTCTCCCACTGCTACCAGCGCCCTACCTACGAGGACTGGCCCTACTCCGTATTCTCCATGGTCCACGGCCGCAGCGTCGAGGAGTGCGAGAACGTCCTTGCCGCCATGGCCGAGGAGACGGGCCTTACGGACTACACCTCCCTCTACTCGACCCGCGAGTACAAAAAGACGCGCGTGCGCTACTTCACGCCGGAGATGGAGGCCTGGGAGCGCCTCTACGCCGGCATCTTGCGTTGATCTAGGCTTCAGGCATCAGGTTTCAGGCATCAGGTCTTGGGGAGCGGCGCTTATGTTGAGCGCGGCGCTTATCGTGGCCCTGTTTGCGGCGTTGCTCGCGGGGATGGTGACGGGGTTGACGGGGTTCGGGCTCGCCCTGATCAGCACGCCCATATTGCTGTTCGTGTACGAGCCGCGTACGGTCGTCGTGTTGACGACTATCTTCTCTATCTTTATCAATGCGGCGGTGGTTTGGGATTCCTGGCAGGAGGCAAGGCGGCGCCTCTCGCTGGGGCTTTTGATCCCGGCGCTCTTTGGCATCGTGGTGGGCACCGTAATTCTAGGTGTGATCGACCCCATCTACATACGGCTCGGGGTTGGCGCCATCGTGATCTTCTCTGCCCTGCTGCTCGTCCGGGATATCCGGCTGCCGGGCGCAAACACGGGCTGGGGCACGCTCGTTGCGGGCTCGGCGAGCGGGGCGCTCTCGACCTCGACCGGCCTCGCCGGACCCCCGATAGTCCTGCTCCTGGCTTCGCGCGGCCTCCCGAAACACGAGTTCCGCGGCACGAGCGCGCTGTACTTCCTCCCCATGAGCATCGCGGGACTGGTCGTCCTCGCCATCCAGGGGCTCGTGGAGGCACCGGAAGTCCCGTTGGGTCTCCTTCTCGTCCCTGCTGCCATAGTCGGAAAGGCCGTAGGGACCTCGCTACTCAAGCACGTCTCCGAGGGAGCGTTCCGGGCCGTTACCCTGGGGCTCGTGATCCTGACCGGCACTCTGGGCGTTGCGACAGCGATCTGGGCGCTGTTGTAGTAGCATTTCAGCACTTCAGAGCCCTACCCATCTTCTTCCCGCCCGGCGCGTGGCATAATCTCGCGGTTGACCACGACGGGAGGGCAAGAATGACGGTAAGGGTAGGGGCGCAGCTTCATCCGCAGCAGGCCAGCTACGCGCAGATGCGCGAGGCGTGGCTGAGGGTTGAGGATCTGGGGGCAGATACTCTCTACAACTGGGATCATTTTTATCCGTTGTACAGAGATCCCGACGGGAAGCACTTCGAGTGCTGGACGCTCCTGGCGGCGATGGCCGAGGTAACCGAGAGGGTGGAGTTCGGGGCGCTCGTCACCTGCAACTCGTACAGGAACCCGAACCTGCTCGCCGACATGGCAAGGACCGTGGACCACATATCGAATGGACGTCTGATCCTCGGCATAGGCTCCGGCTGGTTCGAGAGGGACTACGACGAGTACGGCTACGAGTTCGGCACGAAGGGAAGCCGGCTGCGCGACCTCGACGCGGCGATGCCCGTGATCGAGGATCGATTCAAGAAGCTGAACCCGCCGCCAACGCGAAACATCCCGATCCTCATCGGCGGCGGGGGCGAGAAGGTAACGTTGCGCATCGTCGCCGAGCACGCCCACATCTGGAACGGCTTCGGGGACCCGGAGCGGGCTGCCCGCAAGAGCGCCATCCTCGACGAATGGTGCGAGAAGGTGGGAAGGGACCCGAAAGAAATAGAGCGCTCCATAACCATCAGGCCCGAGCACATCAAGGACGCCGACCAGTACGTCGAGAGAGGCATCACGCACCTGATCTACGGCGTAAGCGGCCCCGACTACGACCTCGGTCCCCTACGCGAGCTCATAGCCTGGCGCAACGATTACAGGAAGCGCATCGGAGAGGCGATCGCCAGCTGAGGAATTCCGAACTGCTCCCGTCAGACCGCGCTGATCGCGCGGTCAAGGTCGGCCGTGAGGTCGTCCGCGTCTTCGATGCCGACGGAGAGCCGGAGCAGGCCGTGGGTTACGCCCCTGGCCTCGCGCTGCTCTTTGGGGATGGCGGCGTGGGTCATGGTTGCAGGGTGGGTTATTAGGGATTCGACCCCACCCAGGCTCTCGGCGAAGTGGAAAATTTCTGTTCTCTGCACCGCTGCGTAAGCAGCCTCGGCGCCGCCTTTCAGGGTGAACGAGACCATCCCTGAGAAGCCGCTCATCTGCCTTTTGGCAAGCTCGTGCTGCGGGTGGTCAGGCAAGCCGGGATAAAGCACCGTTTCGACCTGGTGGTGGTCCTGCAAAAAGCGCGCTACGGCCAGAGCATTTTCCTCGTGCTGGCGCATGCGGACTGCCAGGGTCTTGAGGCCGCGGAGCACGATCCAGGCGTCGAACGCGCCCGGCACTGCGCCGGCGGCGTTCTGGTAGAACTTGATCCCCTCGTAGAAATCCTCGTTGGAAGTCGCGACCGCTCCCCCGATCAC
>JBKPSF010000216.1:0-4318 GCA_046734875.1 Actinomycetota bacterium
GGGAGAGCTTGTGCACGAACTCGTGCACGGCCGACTCGGTCTCGGAGACGCATCGGGGGTCGGCGATGAGGAGCACCTCCCAGTCCTCTAGCTCCTTGAGGTTGTTTATGGCCTCTTTGAGGCCGGGGCGGTAGTAGAGGAGGAGGCCCGGGGCGTCGAGGTCTTCGTAGCGGGCGACGAGCTCGTGGCCCGCGGCGGCGGCGTGGGCCGAGATGGTGGCCGTCTGCTCTTCCGCCGTGGGGAGCGCGCCTTCGGGGTCGGTTCTAATGTAGGAAGCAGCCAGCGCCACGTGAAAATCATGATAGCACGGGTGCCGTCTGGTATGATCGGGCACAGGCGCGTCGGGACGTGGCGCAGTCTGGTAGCGCACTCGGCTGGGGGCCGAGTGGTCGCCGGTTCAAATCCGGCCGTCCCGACTGCTTGCGGTGGACTCCCATCCTCTGAAAGGCGAGCATTGGACACACTCTACCTCCTTATGGGCATCATAGGGTTCTTCCTCATCATCGCGTTGTTCTTCTTCGGCGGGTTCGTCTTGCTCGACTTTCTCTGGGGCCGGCGCGGGGGAGACCTGTAGGCCCTCTCAACGCCGCGTGATCCCCTCCCTCAACGATTTGCGGCTCGTGGACCTGGAGTGCCTGATCCTGCACGAGGCCCACGACGAAGACCGTCTGGCCCGCCTGCGAAAACGCATAGAAAGTGAAGGCGAGCAACGAAACCCCGTAATAGTCTCCCCTCACGAAGACCGCTACTTAGTTCTCGACGGCGCCCACAGGGTGCGTGCCCTCCACGAACTCGGCTCTCCCCTCGCCCTCGTCCAGGTGGTCGAGCCACCCGAGAAGGCCGAGGGCTGGGGCCACCTTCTCGGCGGGATAGAGACCGCCGAGCTGGGCGAGCTCCAGGGGATCGAAGCGTCCGAGACATCCGGCCGTAACCCGCTGGCCGAGGTCGAGACGGCCGGTAAGGAGACCATCTTCCTCTCCCCGACCGTAGAGGGCTTGCAAGGCCGGGTGCGGGCGCTGTGGAGCCTGCAATCCCTCTACCCGAAGGGTGTCGTCGTGCACCGCGTGGAATCCGACGGCGTCGTCGGTCTCTCCGGCGGAGAGGCCCTGATCCGCTACAGGGGTTTCACGCCGGAAGAGCTGGCCGCCATCGTGGATTCGGGAACCGTGCTTCCCGCCGGCATAACCCGCTTCCGGGTAAAGGAACGCGTCCTCGGCGTGCGCTATCCGCTAAAAAATATGACCAAGGGAGACGTAGACGCGCAGAACGACAGGCTCCAGCAGTACGTCCGCAAACGCTGGACCGAGGGCAGGGTGCGACTCTACGGAGAGCCTGTCGTGCTTTTTGAGTGAATGAGGGCACTTCGGCCTCTCGTTATCGTTTGTAGGAGATCCGCGTTAGGTCGATACCTCGTGTAGATCGGGTACCATAGTCTTGCCTTAAGAGTGAAAGAGAGCCCAACTTGTACCGTGCGGTGGCCCTTATACTGGCTTTCGTCGTTATCTTGTTCGCGGTACGGCTTGCCGAGGAGCCGGTGCGGACCCTCCACAAGCCGGATGTGCGCCCGGCGCCGGATGCCTTCGAGACGGTGGGAACCTCGACGGCCGAAGGAGGAGCCGCGGTCGGTTCGGCTTCCGACGAAAAGGAACCGAAGATCGGGAGCTTCAAGGCGCCGAAGTACGTTCCGGACTACAAGGTTTTGGAGAAGAGCCTCGACTCCCGCGATGGCGCGCACGCGGTGCGGCTCCTCATCGACACCCGCTCGCGCGCGCAGGAGAGTTTCGTCCTGATCGCCCGCGACCTGAAGTCGCGTTACTCCGACTACGACGCGGTCTCGGTAGAGTTCACCGATACCGAAGACTTGCTTTTCTACAACGGCGATTCGGTTACCAGGGACCAGCTCGCCTACCACGGCGGCGCACTCATCTTCAACACCTACGACGGCGTACTCTACTTGGGATACATCTACGGACCACCCAACATGGAAGGTTACTACGTGAGGGCTGCCGACTAATGTCTCATGCCAGTCGGCCGATGACACCCTGCCCTGGGCGTCTGCCGAGATGGCACATAGAAGGAGAGATACCGATCTAAACACGCCCAACATATCGGGCCAGACGTGTCGAAGTACGCTTTTTGCGGCCTCCTCGCAGTTGAAGGGTGTCTGAAAAGCGCATATCATGCTGGATGCAGCCGGGCGGAAAAGGGTGGTTGCATGCATTTCGTATCGTGTCCGGCGGAGGTGGTGTAGGTGCTGGATCTGGCAACCTTGCATAGAAGGCTAGAGAAGGAGAGAGGCCACGGAAACTCAGGAGAACAAAGGCCAGGAACCGATTATCCGGGTAGAGAACTGCTCGGTGGTTTTCGGACGTCGAGCCCGACAGGCCCTGGAGATGCGCCGGGCGGGCAAGAGCAAGGCGGAAGTCGAGAGAGCGACCGGTTCGACCATCGGGGCTTACGATGCGTCCTTCGACGTCTACAAGGGTGAGATCTTCGTGATCATCGGCCTCTCGGGAAGTGGCAAGTCCACGATCTTGCGGGCCATTAACGGCCTGAATGACCTGACCGAGGGGAAAGTCTATCTCGAGGACGATTTGGTTTCCGAGATGCCTATCAAGCAGCTCAGGGGGGTCCGGCGCAGGAAGGTCGGTATGGTCTTCCAGCACTTCGGGCTCCTGCCGCACCGGACCGTCATCGACAACATCGCCTTCGGCCTCGAGATCGAGGGTGTCCCCGCTGAGGAGCGCAAGAAGAAGGCCGAGGAAACCCTCCCTAAGGTCGGCCTGGAGGGGCAGGGCAACAAGCTCATAACGGAACTCTCCGGCGGCATGAAACAAAGGGTCGGGCTCGCGCGCGCCCTGGCGACCGAACAGGAAATACTCCTGATGGACGAGCCCTTCAGCGCTCTGGATGCGCTCATTCGACGCGAAATGCAGAATCTCTTTCTCTCCATCCAGGGCGAGGCCAAGCGGACCGTCGTCTTCGTCACGCACGACCTTGACGAGGCACTCACGCTCGGGCACCGGGTCGCGATCATGAAGGACGGCGAGATCGTGCAGCTCGGCACTCCGGAATACATTCTGAAGGAGCCCGCCAACGAGTATGTGGAGCGGTTCGTCGAGGGCGTGGACTACGCCAAGGTGCGCCTTGCCGAGAGCGTAATGATCCGGCCCAAGGAGGTCGCGTACACCAACGAAGGACCCACCGTCGTCTTGCGACGGATGAGGCAGGCTGGCCTGTCCCACATCTTCGTTCTGGACAGCGAGCGGCGCTTGGTTGGCCTAGCCGAGGTCGAGGAGGTCGCCAGGTTGGCCGAGCGCGACAAGCGTGAACTCCAGGCCGCGGTTGACGATGCCCCCAAGGTTGGACGGAGAACCCCGCTGCGCGAGGTCCTGCCGCTCTTCGTAGATGAAGGGGACGCGCCCGTGGCCGTCGTGGGCGAAGGCGAGCGTCTCGAAGGCGTTATCGTTCGTGGCGCGCTCATCGCCGGGTTGACGACGAGCGTCGAGCCGCACGATGAAAAGGCCGAGGACTTCAGCGGAGTAGGCGTCAATGGAGCCGGCGAGGACCGCGATAGGGCGCGCGCGCGCCGGGCAGGAGAGTAGACGATGCTGGCTTTCTTGCAGTCGGAGCTGATTCCAAGCATACCGCTGGCCGAGTGGACCGAGAGCGCGGTCAACTGGATCACCGACACCTTCGATGGGCTATTCGATGTCCTGAGCTCCGCGATAGATGCAGTTGTGGGCTCGCTAGAGTATGTCCTCCTCGCGCCCCCCGCGCTGCTCATGGTCGCCATCTTGGGCGTGATCGCTCTCCTGTTGGCGGGCTGGAGGGTGGCGTTGTTCACCGTGTTGGGCTTGGTATTCGTAATCAGCCTGGATCTGTGGACGGCTGCGATGCAGACCCTTGCGCTGGTGCTGGCGGCGACGGTCGTCGCGCTGGTGATAGGCATCCCGATCGGCATCATCGCGGCCAAATCGGACACCGTCGAGACGATCATCCGTCCCATCCTCGACATCGCACAGACGATGCCGGCCTTCGTGTACCTGGTGCCCACCGTCGTGCTCCTGGGAATCGGGGCAGGCCCGGCCCTGATCGCCACGGTCATCTTCGCGATGCCGCCCGCTGTAAGGCTGACGATGCTAGGTATCCAGCAGGTGCCCAAGGACACCGTCGAGGCAGCGCACGCCTTCGGGGCAACTTCTTGGCAAACCCTAATCAAAGTGGAGCTTCCTCTATCGCTGAAGACGATCATGGCAGGGGTCAACCAGGTCATCATGCTCTCGCTCTCGATGGTGGTTATCTCCGGGCTGGTCGG
>JBKPSF010000217.1:0-3903 GCA_046734875.1 Actinomycetota bacterium
CCACTAGTCTGGACTTCTTGACTTCCCCAAACCCTCCTTCCGAGCACTCTCTTGGAAAGGGCAGGGTCTGCGGCTACCGATCGGTTTGCGTGGGCCTCCGGCGGCGGGCTTCGCTGCGCTGCTGGTAGGCCATAGGTGCCGGGTAGCTGATCAGTTCGACGGTCAGGCCCCACGGCGTCCTGGCATAGATGAACCGGTTGCCCTCCCCGGCTTCCGGCCCTGGCAGCGGGTTGGGGCCGGACATGAGCTTCACCCCGTGGCGGCGCAGGTGTTCTGCGGCGGCGTCCAGGTCGTCGACGTAGACTGCCAGGTGCTGTATCCCGACGTCGCTCGGCCTCGGGAAGTCCTCTCGCTGATCGGGCGAGTAGAACTCGAACAGCTCGATGTTCGCGCCGTTGGCGCAGCGCAAGAAGCAGACGGCCCGGATTCGGCTGCCCGCGGGCACGCCGAGCCGATCCCGCGGGGCGTCATCACCCGGGGGTTCGCGCTCGTAGAGCAACTCGCAACCGAGCACGTCGACGAAGAAGGCGGTCGCCTGCTCTATGTCGGGTACGGTGATTCCGATGTGGTCTACGCCGCGCAATCCCGGCAGTCCCGACCCAACGCTGGTTGTCGCGGTTGTCTCATCCACCTTTGCCGTCCTTCGAGGCTAAGGCCACCGGAGGTAGCTAGCCGTTGTCTGTGCTCTTACTCGCGTACTATCAGCACGGGGCAGTGGGCGTGCTTGACCACGGAGTCGGAGACGCTGCCCATCAGCGCCCGCCTCACACCGCCCAGGCCCCGATTACCCATGACTATGAGGCCCGCGCCAAGCTCCTCGCTCAGATGGACGATCTCCCTGTCCGGGCGTCCCCGAGCCACGTGGGATTCTGCCACCTCTACACCCTCGCCCTTGATCTTCTCCACCTGCTTGTCGAGGAACTCCTGGGCCTGGTGCATAGCCTCCTGGAGCTCGTGTTCCATCTCGTCGGCGGGCCGCGCCAGTACGGGGTTCGGGAATGGCCTTTGCACCGCTGTGGGGAATACAAAGGCGACGTGTAGCTCGGAGTTGGTGCTCTTTGCCAGGTCCGCGGCGGTGGTCAGCGCCAGACCCGCCTCCTTGGAACCGTCTGTGGCCAGCAGTATCCTCGTCGGAAAGATGCTCATCGCTTCGCCTCCTCACCCACCTTTCCTTGCCCGGTTAATAGCGCCGCCTACCAAACAGCGCCAGTAGCTAATTATCAGTAGCAAGAGGCGCAACCAGGATATTCTGAATATCCTGGCTGCGCCCTGCCGTCAATACGTTGCTGACTCTAAGCCAGCGTCCCCGGGGCCGTGATTATCTGATACAGCAAGAACAGCGAGAGTCCGATAAAGAACACAGACGTAATGGCTATGGCCACGAGGCGGTAGCTGCGCAGCTTGATTTCATCGGGCAGAGCCCTGCGGTTTAGCACGAGGAGCAGCGTGGAGTAGAAGGCCATGCAAATGCCCCCGCCGGAGGCCGCGATGATCAGCAGGACAAGCGGCTCTATGCCGGACAGGATTATGATCGTCCCGATGGTGATCATGCTCCAGACCACGGTCAGATAGACCTTGCTCTCCGACCAGAAAGTGCTGCTCTTCAGCCAGCTTACCTTCATCGAGTCTGCGGTAAGGCGGCTCACCCAGTCAAGGATGCCGAGGTTGGTCGAGAACAGCTTGATTGAGGCCGCCGCGAAGAAGAACGTCATGAACCAGGGCGCTATGACGTTCCCCAGCACCTCGCCTTCCTTCTGAAGAAACTCTAGATCAGACGGCGCATTCGGGCGCACGCCCAGGGTCGAGTAGGCCAAAACCGACAGCGAGATCAGCGCCAGGAGGCCGATGGCGTAGAAGGTGATGAGCTGCTCCATGTTGGCGACCTTCCACCAGCCCCTCCAGCGGCGCATGTTCTCTTCGTTGATCGGGAACTTGTAGCCGAGCGAGGGTCGAGCCTCCTCCTCTCCGGTTAGCGGGGAGACTATGTTGGGGATGTGCTGGCCCATGCCCAGGCCCTTGTCGCGGACGTAGTTGCTCTGCACCAGGTTATTTGCGCCGCCCGCTCCTGCGAAGGCTATCGCTCCCAGCAGTGACGCGGCCCCTAGTACTCCTATGGAATGCGGCAGGTTCGCGACACCGGAAGGCGCCTGGGTGAAAACGCCGGCCCAGGCGTCGAGCTTGGTGGCTATGAATATGGCGAACACCAAAAAGACCAGGATGATGCTGACAAGCACCATCTCTATCTTTTCGATGGACTGGTAGATCACCGGCGAGAACGAGACTATTAGGCCGATGGTCACGAGCAACCCGATGGCGATGGGCTTGTAGAGGTCAGGGTTAATGCCAAAGGTGTAAGCGATCATGGTGGCCGAGCTGGTCACCCAACCAGGGAAGAGGTTGGGAAGGATAGCCCCGCAGATGAAGACTATTCCCCACGGCTTCCAGAAGCGGGTGAATCCGGTGACCGCAGTCTCGCCCGTAGCAAGGGTGTAGCGTTCGATCTCCATGTTGAGGAAATACTGTGTCGTGAACCCGAACGCCGCCAACCACAGCAGGCCTATACCCACGTGTGTGGTGATGTAAGGCCAGAGTATCAGCTCACCGGAACCTAAGGCGGTGGCCATAAGGATTACGCTTGCCCCTATAAGCTTTCTGAGAGGCAGGGGCTCCGGCAAATCCCTGTACTCCTCCATCGGCGGCAAGTATTTGCCCGGAACCTTCCAGCCGTCGGTGGTTTTCTCGGGGCGAGTTGTAGTCTATACCATAATATTACCTCCTCAGATTCCCCGCCTACTTGCCACTTCTATACCCTGCTGTAATTTCTTAACCATGCATGTGGTGTCAATACGCAACGAACCTTCTACCAGCTCAAAAAGTTGCCTTGTGACATGTACCTCCTGTAGTGGTCCATGGCTTGACAGCGACGCCCCTCACTAAGATCTACAAGTGATTGGCTCAAGAGTGATTGAGCGGAGGTGCCTTACCGCTTATCATCATCCCATTCCTGCTCTTCATCGCCCTCATGGTGACCGTCTCACCGGTGATCTGTTTGACGGCCTCACGATGACGATGGTAGGTTGTGGACGACGGGTGTAGTTCGTGGCAAAACACCCGCAAACATGGCGATTGGGAGATAGCGTGGCGGAGGCAGTGGGAGGACTGGGCAGGTTGCGTGGGAAGGCGGTCGTAGTGACCGGGGCCGCGAAGGGCATCGGAAGGGCGACCGCGGAGCTCTTCGCAATGGAGGGAGCACGCCTCGTGGTAACAGACGTTGATGAGGATGGCCTCTCGCGACTGCACGAGCGCCTGCACGGCTCCGAGGCCGTGGTCGGCGACGTCTCGGTGGTTGAAGACGCGCGGCGCATGATAGACGCGGCCGTCGAGGGCTTCGGACGCATAGACGTGCTTGTTGCCAACGCCGGCATCATCCCTTTAAACAACATCGTCGAAGCCACGGTGGAAGATTGGGATCACGTGATGGCCGTGGACGGAAGGGGCATGTTTTTGACCTGCAAGTTCGCTGTCGAGGCCATGCTGAAGCAGGATCCACCGGGAGGTTCCATCGTCTGCCTCTCCTCCATCTCGGGCCTCGCTGGGCAGGCGCAGCAGGCCACGTACGGGCCAGCCAAGTTCGTCGCTTCCGGCATCACCAAGCACCTCGCGGTCGAGTGGGCCGCAAGCGGCATCCGCGTCAACGCCGTGGCGCCAGGCACGATAGCCACCGAAGCCGTCGTCGAACTGCCCGAGGAGTACGTGGCCCCCATGAGGGAGGCGCACCCCGTGGGAAGGCTCGGCGAACCGTCCGAGGTGGCGAACGCGATCTTGTTTCTAGCCTCGGACGAAGCCTCTTTCGTGACGGGGGCGATTTTGCCTGTGGATGGAGGATATCTGGCGCAATGAAAG
>JBKPSF010000218.1:0-5660 GCA_046734875.1 Actinomycetota bacterium
AAGACCATACTCTTCGCTGTGGCCATCGGTACCACCTACGGTTCCCTCTTTCGGCTCACCCCGGATGCCGTCCTCGACGATGGTCTTTTCGATGTGATCTGGTCCGAGGAGGTCAACCGGGCCGAGGTCCTCAGGCTCATCCCGGCGGCGCTCGGGGGCACGCTCGCGAGGCGCCGGAAGGTACACACGGCCCGCGCGCGGGAGGTCAGGATAGAACTCCGCGAAGCCGTTCCGGCGCACGTAGACGGCGAGATGCTCGCTGATACCCGCCACTTTCGGGCGCGGGTGCTGCCAGGAACGCTGCGCGTGGTGGCGCCGTGATCGGGGACCTCCTGGTGCGCCCCGTGCTGGAACTCTCCGGCCTGCTCCGCTCGGGCCAGGTACACGCCCGCGAGCTCGTCGAGGCCACGCTCTTTCGCCTCGAAGAGCAGGAGGACCGCATCAACGCCTTCGTCTCTGTCGACGCCGAGAAGGCGCTCGCCAGGGCCGAAGCGATCTCGGCTGATGACCCGCGGCCTTTCGCCGGCGTGCCGATCGCCATAAAGGATGGCACGCCCGAGAGGGGCAAGCCCATGCGCATCGGCTCGAACCTCTACAGGGATCACATCCCAGACCACGACGGCGCTTCGGTCTGGCGGCTCGGGGCGGCCGGTTTCGTGCCCGTAGGCCGGACCACGATGCCCGAGTTCGGCATCCTGCCCACGACGGAGCCGCGCCTGGGCGGACCGACCCGCAACCCCTGGGGCACCACGCTTACACCGGGCGGCTCCTCCGGCGGGTCGGCCGCCGCGGTCGCCGCCGGCATCGTCCCCCTGGCCCACGGCTCAGACGGGGGAGGCTCGCTACGCATCCCCGCCGCCTGCTGTGGTCTCCTCGGGCTCAAACCTTCGAGAGGACGCGTTTCGTTTGGCCCGGACCGCGGCGACGACCCTCTCGTGACCGAGGGCGTCCTGACGCGCACCGTCGCCGACACCGCCGCCCTGCTCGACGTCCTCGCCGGCTACGAGCCAGGGGATGCGACCTGGGCACCCCCTCCGTTGCGGCCGTTCGGCGAAGCCGTCCTGACGCCACCGGAAGGCCTACGCGTCGGGCTGATGCTCGATCCTCCGGTTCCCGCCGACCTCGACCCCATCTGCTCCCGCGGCACCGAAGACGCAGCCAGGCTTCTTGAGGACCTCGGGCACCACGTCGAGGCGATCGACCTGGAGCCGCTCGCGGAGCAGGAGTGGCAAGCGTTCGGCGACGTGTGGGCGGTGCTCGCTGCGGAGGGGGTGGCGACCGGCGGGAGCATCCTCGGGCGGCCTCCCACGCCTGAGGACGTGGAGCCTCTGAGCTGGGCGCTCTACGAGAAGGGACGCGCGCTCGGCGCCCTCTCCTACCGGAGGTCGTTCGCCAGGCTCCAGCAGGTCGCCCGCAAGGTCGTGAGCGCCACCATGGCTTACGACGTGCTGCTTACGCCCGCGCTGGCGGAGCGGCCGGTTCCCATCGGCACCATTACCGGGATGGAGCGGCCCGACCCACTGGGCGCCCTATCCCGCAGCGACCGCTTTTCACCGTACACCGCGCTCTGGAACGTGACAGGCCAGCCCGCCGTCTCGTTGCCGCTGTTTCACGGCAATGACGGGTTGCCGCTCGGCGTCCAACTGGTGGGCCCGCCTGCCGGCGAAGCGGTCTTGCTGGCCCTTGGCAGGCAACTCGAGCTGACGGTACCGTGGGAAAAGGGGCGATCGCGCGGCGTCGTGTGGTAAAAAGTTCCATCTACCCCTTCGGGGTAGCGTCGTATCTCCAAGAGACATCGAGGTCAGGCGGAAGAGCATGAGAGCGTTCGTATTTCCCGGGCAGGGCGGCGGGGCACCCGAGCCCGCGCCCGAGATGGTCCCTGGCATCAGGCGCGTCGTCGGTGAGCGCATCCCCGACCAGGTCAAGATCTTCGCCCGCGCGGCCCAGGATGCCGACGAGAGCCGCATCCTGAAGGTGCGCCCCGACGTGGTGGCTGGCCACTCTCTGGGCGAGTACGGCGCCGCCTACGCGGCCGGCTGCTTCGACTTCGAGACGGGCCTCTGGCTCGTGGCGCAGCGCGACAGGTTCCTCGCCGAGGCCGCCGAGGAGTGTCCCGGCGGCATGGTCGCCATCCTGAGGGCGGACCCCGCCGAGGTCGAGGAGGCGCTCGGAGACGGCGGGCCCGTCGTCGCCAACTACAACTCCCCGCGCCAGACGGTCGTCTCCGGGCTGCGCGACGCCCTCGGGGATGCCGTCTTGAAGATCCGGGGGCGCAAGATCCCGCTGAACGTCTCCTTCGCAGCCCACTCTCCGTACGTGGCGGCGGCCGGCGAGAAGATGCGCGGCGTCCTCGACTCAGTCGAGTTCCAAGTGCCGCAGGTCCCCATAGTAAGCGCCATGAACGGCGCTGTGCTCACCAGCGCCGAAGGCGTCAAAGAAGCGCTCAAAGAGCAGATGGTCGCCCCCGTGCGCTGGGTCAGGGTCGTCGAGACGTTGGCCAAAATGAGGGTCGAGGAGTGGGTCGAACTAGGCGGTGGAGGCGTGCTTACCAGGATGCTCCGGGATTTCGAGCTTCCATCTCTAAAGGGCATCACGTTCGAGGATCTGCGCACCCGCGTGTATGGTGGGGCCCAGAACCTGCTGCCGCGCAAAGAGGATGAATAGCATCAGGCCAGAAGCCTTTCGAGCATGGTCGAACTGACGATACCCCTCTGGGAGGTGGTGCTGCGTCTCGTGCTGGCGTCCGTGCTGTGCGGGGCCATCGGTTTCGAGCGGGAGATACGCGACCAGCCGGCCGGGTTCAGGACACACATTTTGCTTGGCCTCGGGGCGGCGCTCTTCACCCTGGTGTCTGCCTACGGGTTCGAGCCGTTCACACGGGCGGCGCTCGGGAGCGGCGGTCTCCAGTTCGACCCGACCAGGATCGCCGCCCAGATCATCGCCGGCGTCGGCTTTCTGGGGGCCGGGGCCATCATCAGGCAGGGCGGGGACGTGAGGGGCCTGACCACCGCGGCGAGCCTCTGGGCCGCGAGCGCCATCGGTATGGCCGTGGGCGCGGGCTACCTCTTCGGCGCGGCGACGGCGACGGCACTCGCCATGGCCACGCTTTACGCCTTGCGCCGTTTTAGATCTTCCGTCATCTCCCCTTTGCGCCTCGACTCCGCAGGGCTGGAACTGGACTTCAAGGAGCCCGAAAGCGGACCCGGAAACGCGCTCCAGATCCTCCGGCGTAGCGGAATAGATATACGCAGGATGGACGCCGAGATAGACGAAGAACGCGCCCGCTACAGGCTCCAGGTCCGCATCCAGCCGCCCGCCGACGTTCACGCCATCCTCGCCGAGCTCTCCGGCCTCCCCGAAGTAGGGCGGGTCTCCCTCGCCAACTTCAAGGACTACGAATAAGAAAAGCCGGGGCCTTTGCGCCCCGGCCTTCCTGTAGCCTACCTCGTCGCTTCGGCCTCCGTCTCGGCGGCGGCGGCGTCCAGGGGCATCGCGCCGCCGGAGATCTGCACCACGTCGTCTTCGATGGCGGTGATGTTGCCGTCCATGCCGGACCACACGCCGATGGAGAAGCCCTCCTCGACGGGCTCGCCGATCTTCTGCCCGAAGGAGACCTCGTCGCCATCGGAGACGAGCGGGGTCGCCGGCTTGAGGAACCGCCCGCCTAGCGGGATGCTTACGCCTTGCACTTTGCCGACGAGTGAGATCACACCGTCAGGCTGCTTGGTCTTGATGCCGGCGTACTCCTTGGAGGCAACGCCCTTGGGAATAACCAGGAAGCCGTTGGTGGTGCGCCTGACGTAGGCATCACCCTCGCCGAGCGCCTCTATCCCCATCTCGTTGAGGTAGGGACCGCCGTCGATGACCGAGAGGTTTCCGGCCTCGGCGTCGATGTCCACGCCAGCGAGCTTGACCAGCTCCGTGGCGGAAGCCCCGAGCGGCACCTCGTAGAGCTTGAGCTCGAGGTCTGGGCCGAAGACCTGTAGGTACTTCGTGGTCACCGGCTTGCCGAGGAAGAACGCGTTGTAGATGTTCAGCAGCGTCTCGGAGTTGTTGACGATGTGGCCAGCGTCGAGCGGGAGGCCCGGGCGCTTGCCGCCGTCGGGCAGCTCCACCCGGCGCGGCACCCACTGCTCCTTGTTCTCCTTGAAAATGTTCTTGATGAGCGTCTTCTCCTCGCCCATCGAGTACTTGTCGGGCACGTGGACGACCTCGTAGAGGCCGTTCGCTCTCTCGTCGTAGCGGGAGAACCACTCCTCGTCCTTGAAGTGGACGCCCATGATGATGTTCTCTATCCCGAAGATCGTCTTCATCGCGTCGAAGAGCGTAAGGAACTCGTCGAAGTACTCCCTGTGGAGCATCTTGTCGGCCCAGTAGCCCGGCTCCGACTCCGTGCAGTTCACGATCAGGTTCGGCTGCGGGTTCTTCCACTTGAAGTAGGTCGGGAAACCGCCCCCCCCGGCCCCCACGATGCCGGCCTGGCGCATGATCTCGACGGCCTCGTCCCTACTAAGAGCCTTTACCTCGTCGAGATTGCGCTGCTCCAAATCAGCCAAGATCCTTCCCTCCGAACACTGTATACACCAGATACTTGCTGTTACAAGAATCGTCCAATTATTACAGGCAGTATAACCTTTGCCCCTTTGTGTTGCTAGTTCGAGAAGTCCCGCTCTGCTAAACTCAAAGACAAGGTGAAGCTCAGTAGGCTCAACTCCACTATCTTGCTCGTGATCGGCATCTACATGCTCCTAACCTGGGGCACGCGCGTCTTCACCTTCCTGAGTCAGCTCCGCGACGGGACCCTAGTCGCCCCCGCCATCCATTTCTCGTTGGTCGCTATTGGCCTCGCTATCGGCGTGTATCTCGCGTACCTTGGCATAAGAGGCCGCAGGGCGACACGCCGATAGGCTACAGGTTTCAGGCATCAGGTAAAGCTTCTGGCGGCGTTGCCGTGTAGTGCTTGCGCCAGCGTCCACCCTTCCTGAAACCTGTAGCCTTACAGTGGGTAATCCAGCCTGCTCTCAGGGAGTTCGGGCAGATCCCCAGCAGAGTAATTCGGGACGGCGCGACGCAGGTATTCGAGGGACCTTCCTGCTTCCTGGCCGCGGGCGTGAAAGACCATGGCGTCGATGAGTTCGGCGAAGTTCGGGTCGCCGGGCGGGGTCATGTTTTCGGAGGAGAGTTTGAAGACCATGGGGTGGTGGGTCGATTCGCGTTCTTCGCCCTCTTCGAAGAGCTCCTCTTTCAGTTTCTCGCCGGGGCGCAGGCCGACGAACTTTATCTTCACGTTGGGGGCGCCCATGATCTCGATCATCTTCCGCGCCAGGTCGGTGATGGCTACGGGGCGTCCCATCTCCAGCACGTAGGTGCCGTAGCCCTCGGCCATCGCCCCGGCTTGCAGGATCAAGGATACGGCCTCGGGGATGGTCATGAAGTAACGGATCATGTCAGGGTGCGTGACCGTCACAGGGCCGCCGGCCTCTATCTGCTGTCGGAAGGTCGGAACGACAGAGCCGCGACTGCCCAGCACGTTCCCGAACCGGACCGAGGCGTAGATGGTCTCGGGGTACTCCGCGGAGAGGTTTTTGACGACCATCTCGGCCAGGCGCTTGGTAGCGCCCATCACGTTCACGGGGTTGACGGCCTTGTCGGTAGAGACG
>JBKPSF010000219.1:0-6093 GCA_046734875.1 Actinomycetota bacterium
CTCGCCGCCCGTGCGCTCGATGATCGTGCGAAAACGCCCGATGGTGTTCTCGACCTGCTCCTCGTCGAGCTCGGGGATCACTATGAGCATGGCTTCGTAAGTGTCGATGTTTGCCTCCTCCGGTCTAGTGTCGGCTTCTTCTGCTAAAAGAAGCAGGGGCTATTGGATTGCCAGGATAGTGTAACAGCGGGATCGAAGTGTTACAAACCGTCCTTTCTAGCCGAACCGCGTCGTCGCAGAGCATCGGCGACATCCCCGTCGCACGTTGGTCCAGGATGCGTGGCGCGTCCCGGCCACGGAAGAGCCCAGGGCGAGGTGGTGCAGGCCCTGGGCTCTCTACTAGCCGGCTTTTATCGGCGTGGCGTCGCTACTTACTCTGATCTCCCTCTAGGGGATGGTTGCGTCCTTCGTGTCGTCCTCGGCGGCGTTGAAGTCGGTGACCCTATCGGTGCCCGTGCCGCCACTGAAGCGATCGGCGCCTGTCCCGCCGGTGAGCGTGTCGTTGCCCGCGCCACCGGAGAGGGTATCCTCATCCGCTCCGCCGGAGAGGTTGTCATTGCCCAGCCCACCGAGGGTGTCGTCGCCGTTCTGACCGAGCAAGAGGTCCGTGTCGGGGGTGCCGCTCAGCGTGTCTTTGGAGTTGCCCCCAGCCTTAAGCGTGAGCGCTGTCGTGCCCGTGGCCGCACCGTCTGAGACCGTGACGGTGATGGTCGCCGTGCCGGTCTTGCCGGAGAGGGCCGTGGCCGTGAGGGTGCGGCTCGCGCCCGACCCACCGAATGTGACGTTGGCTGTGGGAACGAGCGTCGTGTTGTTGGAGGTGGCACTGAGTTTCAGGCTCGCCGTCTGCGTCTGGCCGTCCGGGTCGTTTACGGCGACGTTGATCGTGCCCGAGCGGTCGTTGGTCCCGCAGGCGCCACCTGCTGCCACAGCAACCGTGGGCGCGTCGTTTACAGGCACTCCGGGCGCTAGATCCGGCTCGCTGAAACCTCAAAAGCCCCGTCGGGTCTATACTCTGGTCGTGGATAATGGAGCGGGTATCGCCGTCGAGACCGTGGGTCTTGGGAAGGTCTACGGAGAGGGCACGAACGAGGTTCGGGCGCTCAGGGACGTCTCTCTGGCGTTTCCGGATGGGGAGTTTGCGGCGATCATGGGTCCCTCCGGATCGGGGAAGAGCACGCTTTTGCACATCCTCGGCGCTCTAGATAAGCCTACGTCGGGGCGGGTGGTCGTCGGGAGGACGGAGCTTTCGGGGCTCTCGGACAGGAAGCTCACGCTGCTCAGGCGGGAGCGGATGGGTTTCGTGTTCCAGTTCTTCAACCTCATACCCACGCTTACGGCCGAGGAGAACGTGCTCTTGCCCGTGCTCATCGCTGGCAACAGGCCGGGAACGTATGCCGAGCGTCTGGACGAGTTGTTGGATCTCGTGGGGCTCACGGAGCGGCGGACGCACAGGCCGGACGAGCTCTCGGGCGGCGAGCAGCAGCGGGTTGCCATCGCGCGGGCCCTCATAAAACGCCCCGACATCATCCTCGCCGACGAGCCGACGGGAAATTTGGACTCGCGGACCGGAGCCGAGGTGCTCGGGCTGCTCAAAGAGTCGGCGGCCCGCTTCGAGCAGACCATACTCATGGTTACCCACGACCCGCGCGCGGCGGCGAGTGCCGACCGCGCCGTCTTTCTCTCCGACGGCAGGGTGGTAGACGAGGCCAGGGACCCGGACCAGGACGAGATCCTGGAACGCATCAGAATGCTGGAGTCGGACGGATAGCGGCGATGGCCAGGGAAGCGTGAAGCTGCAGCGGTTCTCGGGGCTCAGCTTCAGGAACCTGCGGGCCAGGGTCCAGCGCACCGTGCTCACCGCCGTCGGCATCGTGCTCGGGGTTGGCATCGTCTTCGGGGTCCTCACCCTCTCCAACACCATGTCGGGCACCTTCAAGGATCTTTTTACCAGGGCCTACGGATCATCCGACCTGACCATCACGGCGGCGGGCGGCAGCGGCGGGTTCGACCAGGACGTGGTCCAGAAGGTGCGCGGCTACAAGGGGGTGAAATCCGCGGCTCCGCGCTACTCGTTGTCGTCTTCCCTCATCCTCGAAAAGAAGAACGGCTTGCCAGAGGTCAGGAGCATGCGCCTCTTCGGCCTCGAGCCGCGGTCGGCCGGCCTGGCGACGGGCTTCGAGCTAGCCCGCGGGCACTTTCCCCAGAGCCACAAGGAGCTCACCCTCGACGGGGGGTCGGCCGAGAGCGCGGGGCTCGAGATCGGGGACAAGGTCACGATCGGAACGCCGGAAGGGCCGAAGAAATCGAAGCTCGTCGGGCTCCTGCGGATACCGGGCGGTTCCTTCGGTGGGCTCGCCTTCGGCATGGTGCCATTGTCCTTCGGCCAGAAGGTCTTCGACAAGCAGGGCCAGATCTCCAGCATCGCAGTAGAGGCGGCCGACGGCGTCTCCGTCACCGACCTCAGAGACGAACTCGACAAGAAGCTCGGGGAGGGTCTGCAGGTCGAGCGGTCCGAGACGCGCACGCAGCAGGTCACAGGCCAGTTGCAGGGGTTCAGGATCGCGCTCCTCTTCTTCGCGGGTACGTCGCTGTTCGTCGGCGCGTTCCTCGTCTTCAACGCGCTCTCGATGACCGTTTTGGAGCGGACGCGCGAGCTCGGGATGCTCAGGGCCCTCGGTTCGACGCGGGCAATGATCGCACGTTCCGTAATCCTGGAGGCCATGCTCCTCGGCGCTCTGGGTTCACTCCTTGGGGTGCTCTTCGGGTACGGGATGGCGAAGGGGCTCGTCTACCTGTTTGGCAAGGCTTTTCTGTTCAAGATCACGAGCCTCATCCTCTCCCCCTTCGCCCTCGTCTCGGCCATAGTCGTCGGCATAGCCGTCACGGTCGTCGCCGCGCTCTACCCGGCTATCAGGGCGGGGAGGGTGAGCCCCGTCGCTGCCATGCGCGCCCGGTCGGGGGGGACCGCGAGCGAGGGCAAACGGTCTCGCTGGCTCTCGGTCTTCGGCCCGATTCTGGGGCTCGTGCTCGCGGGAGCTGGGGTGCCCTGGATCTACTACCTTGCCAAGAACCTGTCGGCGAACCTAGAAGGCATCGTCTACGCTTCCGGGATCGTGGCGATCATCGCCGCCTTCCTGGGCATCTCCCTGGTCATACCCGTCCTCGTCGGGCCGCTCGCGGCGCTGTTCTCGCCTGTGCTCGGGCTCCTCTTCGGGGTCGAAGGGAGAATGGCAGCGGCAAACGCGACGCGCAACCGCGCAAGGACGGCGCTCACGGCGTCCGCGCTCATGGTCGGCATCTCGCTCGTCGTGGCGTTCTCGGCCCTCGGCGGCAGCCTCCTCGGCTCGATCCGGGACTATCTCGACGGCTCCCTTGGTAGCGACTACGTCGTCCAGCCAACACAGCAGAACTCCGACGCGGGCTTCTCGGCGAAGCTACCGCAGGAGATAAACCGCGTAAGGGGCGTCGAGAAAACGACCAGCATAGCCTCGACCTTCCGCCAGGACGGCAAGAAGCTCGACGCCGTCTTCGGGGTTGACCAGAACTACCCCGATATCTTCCGCGTAGACTACGCCGCCGGAGGACCCGAGTCCTTCTCCAAACTGGAGGACGGAGAGGCCCTGATCGGGAAACAGCTCTCAGAGGATCGGGATCTCGGCGTGGGCTCCAAGATAGAGATACCAGGTCCGAAGGGCCGAAAGAAGTACAGGATCGAGGGCGTGCTCAAGAACGACATCATCGGGGGAGGCGCGGGCATCTACCTCTCCAAAGGGACCCTCGCCGACGACTTCAACGAGACCGAGAGCGAGTTCCTCGCCGTAAAGGCCCAGAGGGGCTCCGACCGGGACGCCCTGCAACGCAGGATAGAGGACATCCTGAAGGACTACCCACAGTTCACGGTGTACTCGAACGCCGAGTGGAAGGCGCAGATAGAGAGCGACTTCAACCGCCAGTACGTTTTCTTCTACGCCATCATGGGCGTCTCCGTGGCCGTCTCAGCCTTCGGGGTCGTCAATACGCTCTCCATGAGCGTCTTCGAGCGCACACGTGAGATCGGGGTGCTCAGGGCCGTAGGCACGACGCGGTTGCAGGTTGGACGGCTCATAATCGACGAGGGCATCGTCATCAGCCTCATCGGCTGCCTGGTCGGCGTGGCTCTAGGCTCGCTGCTCGGCTACCTCTTCGTCCGGGGCTCGGGCGCGGGGGGCTTCGAGATCGACTTCTATTACCCTCAACTACCGGCTCTTGCCGCCCTGCTCTCCGGCCTCTTCATAGGCGTCTTCGCCGGCCTCCTCCCCGCCCGCTCAGCCGCCAGAAAAAGCATCGTCGAGGCCGTCCAGTACGAGTGAGTATCATGCCGGGACAGAGCTCGTCCCGAGGTAAGGCACCCCATCGCCCCGGATATCGTCAGGGTCTAGAATGAACCGATTGCATCACATGGGCGCTTGGGAAGGGTAACCGTATGGGCGAAGAGCGGCGGGAAAAGAACAACCTCGACGATAGCGCGGTTCTCGAATCCATAACATCACAGTGGTGGTCTTTTTCGTCTTTCGTTCCCCTGGTGACGGGCGCCTTGTGGCTGTGGCTGGCGGCGCGAGGCGGCCTGCCCGCGATCCTGGTCGGTGCGGTGCCGGGAGCTCTGCTGCTTGGCACGGGGCTCTCCGGTCTTCTGTGGGCCGTCGAGTCCAGGACGTTTCAGTTCATGGCGCTCGCGTCCGTACTCGGGATGATCCTGTCTCTGCCCGAGATCCTGCTTTCCGGACCGTTGACCGCGCTCGCGCTCGGGCTGGGCTCTGTCGTGAGTTTCTTCGCGGCAGGCTACCTGGCTCTGGGGCAACACCGCTGCCCGGCGAGCGTCCCCGCGCCCGATACGGGTCCACGTCTCGCGGCGAGGGCGGCTGTAAACGAGCTGATGATGTGCGGCCTCATCCTCACGAGCTGGCCGGTCGTGGTGGGCACCACCGCGGTCCGCATCCAGCGCGAGGCAACGGAGGCCTACGACCTCTTCGAGGAGAAGGGCTGGTTCTCGAACCCCGCTTCCTACCACCAGGACCCGCCGCCGCTGGAGAAGCCGGACATCGAGACCATCGAGCACAAGGGTAGGGAGGTGGAGCACCTCACCTTCGAGAGCCAATACGAACCGCACGAGGACGAGCCGGGGCGCGAGCGCTGGGTCTCCTACAGGCGTAATCCCACCGCCCACGCCTATATTCTGCGACATCAAGGCGAGCCGCGGCCGTGGTTGATGTGCGTACACGGCATCAGGATGGGCACGCTGGGGAAGAGCATGATCCGCTTCCAGCCGGAGTATTTGCACGAAGAGTTGGGCCTGAACGTGATCATGCCCGTACTCCCCATGCACGGCCCGCGCGACACGGGAGGCCTCATAAGTGGCGAACGGACGCTCTCCGGCGATGTCATGGACACGCTGCACACCGGCGCCCAGGCCATCTGGGACCTGAGACGAATCATCTCGTGGCTACGCGCTAGCGAGGAGGCGCCGGCCATCGGGGCGCTCGGCCACTCTCTGGGCGGCTACGCCGTCTCCCTGCTCGCCTCGCTGGAGGAAGACCTCGACTGCGTGGTGGCCGGCAACCCGGCGGTAGATCCCTCGCACCTGTTCTGGTCCAACGCGCTCGCCGTCGCGACCCACTCCCTGAGCGCCGAAGGCATCCGCGAGGAGACGCTCAAGGCTTTGCTTCGCCCGGTCTCGCCGCTCGCGCTGGAGCCCCTGGTCCCGCAGGAACGCAGGGCCATCTTCGCCGGCACGGTAGACCGGGTGATCCCCCCTGTTCAGGCCCACGCGCTGTGGCGCCACTGGGGAGAACCGCGCATCGCCTGGTACCAGGGAGCCCACCAACGCTTCATACGCTCCAGGGAAGGACGCGAGGTCCTAGAAGATACCTTGCGCGCCGCCAACATGCTGGGTGGCGAGCTAGCCGCCAGGGGCGGCTAGCTCGCCAGCACGGCGCCTGGCGGCGCCGTGTCAGCACGCTCCAGCCTTCGGCTTCCGCTTGTCGGCACGCGCAGGCCGTAGGCCGGAGCGTGCTCTGTAAGCTTCATTACCCGGGCGTGGGGTGAACGCTGTTAGCA
>JBKPSF010000220.1:0-9047 GCA_046734875.1 Actinomycetota bacterium
TCTCTCCTCCTCCTCGCGGAGGACGGACCAAGTTCGCGTGGCGCAGTCGTCTTACTCTAGAGATCCGAAGCGATCGGACACACAGGAGCCATTCGGCTCGGTCTAGAAGGGCTTCGTCGGGATCATCACCTCCTGCTCTTCGGCTTCGCTCTTTCCTTTAGGCTGCGTGGGCTCCTGAGCGGTGGGTGTTGCGCAGTGGCTCGTAGACCTCCCCGCTGATCCACAAGCTGTGTAGTAGCACCGAGAGCTTCCTCGCCACTGCCACCACCGCCCGTTTCTTCGAGTTTTTGCCTCCGCGGGAGGCTATCCTCTCTCTATGACGTCTTAGATCCGAGTCGGAGCCGAAAGGACCTAATACGTAGTGGGCGCTGCCCACGAGCAGCCTCCTTAGCATCTCGTCTCCTTCCTTGGAGATGCGCTTCTGGGGATCGCTCTCCCGAGCGGTCGGTGGCCGGCACCAGCCCCAGGTACGCTCCCACCGCTCTGCTACTTTCGAAGCGGTAGGGATCTCCCAAGGTGAGCACGAACGTGAGCGCGGTAAGCGGCCCTATCCCCTCGACCTGCCTCAAGAGTTCGGTTTCCGGGTAGTGTTCTTCGGAGACGGTTTGCAGCTTTCGGTCGTAGGCTCCGATGCGCTCGGTGAGCGAAGCGATCTGCTCCAGGATGGGCCCGAGGGCCGGCCGGAGTGCCTCGGGGATGTGTTCGGCTGCCCTCTTGTGGAAGCTCCTGGCCGGGCCCTTGGGCAACCTTCCTCCGAAGGATTTGACCGTTCCTTAGGGACGTGGTTTACGAGCTGGGTGCGGCAACTCACCAGAGACTCGCGCGAGCGGATGATCGCCATATGGGCCTGGCTCTGCTCGCCCCGGTGCTTGAGCGGGTACAAGAGCTTCGGATCCACTCTGGCCAGTCGAGCCAAGTTCTCGGCATCCACCTCGTCGGTTTTTCGCTTGTTGGCGTAGATGAGTCGCAGCTTGCGGGCGTTGGCCACCAGGACCTCGTGGCCTAACTCCTCGAGCACCCTGCTGACCCACGGCGAGTGGGTCCCGGCCTCGATGGCTATGCGCATAGGAGACTGCTCGGAGGCGAAGCGCCGTCTGAAGATCTCGGGGCTGGTGCGCAGCCTGCCCTCCTCCACAACCTCGCCGCTCTCCTGATCGATTATGCACAGGTAAGAGTACTTGTCGCCGAAATCCAATCCGGCTGTCATCTTGGGATGCCCTTTGCTACCATCCATGGTGGGCCGATCCTCCTTCCTGGGCGTTTCAGAGCCCGTGACTAGCGTTTGCAGACCATAAGGTATTGCGTCTTGAGGGTCGGCCTTCTCATCTCATCTTCCGAGAATAGCTCTTTTTATGCGCACTCCGCTGAATAGGGCGAGAAGAGGGCCTAGAACAGCTTAGAGAATGTCCCCTACTAGCTGCACCAGTAATAACCCACTCCAATAGAGTGCCGCCACCAACGTCCCTTCGAGTACCGCCCCTACGACCCGCATCACTGCAAGTTCAAAGGGCACCGGCAGCTCTAGGAACTGCTCGTAGTATTGGCCAATACTAGGTTCTTGTTGGCTGGCAGGAGACGGATGATACCCCCGCCAGCTTTGAAACTGTCCCACAAGGGTCGGAGGGTCTTGAAGGTGGCCATACGGACTTCGGAAATAGCCATGTACGACCCATGCCCTTCTCCATAAATCGGGCCAAATCTCGATCGGAACGTTGCTTATACTGCTACTTGGACGGTTTCTTGAAACCGGATGAAGAGTGCGCTGGGGAGCCTCGATAGGGGATCTTCGGTCATGCGAAACCCCGCTAGCAAGCCTTCGGAGTCATTTTCTGCGATTTTTGGTCACCGGTTCGCCTCCTCTCCGGCGTTTTCATACGGGCTCTCAAGAGGGCGTTCCAGGACGTTCCGATGCCGGAATTATCCTCACCTGCGAATTACCATGACCGGGCAGTGAGCATGCCTCACGACAGAATCGGAGACGCTGCCTATCAGGGCTCTTCTTATCCCTCCGAGACCTCGGCTCCCCACCACGACAAGCCCCGCACCAATCTCCTCCGCCGACCAGACTATCGCTGCATCTGGGCGTCCTATCAGGAGGTGTGACTCCACTGCTTTTGTCCCCTCACCCCGCATGCGCTCCGCCTCCTGCTCCACCCACGAGCGGGCGGAGCGCTTGGCATGCTCGAAGCCCTCTTCCCAGCCTTCCCACATCTCTGGTCCCAGGTGCGGCTTGTAGCGTTCCTCCTGCATGGCGTACACGAGGTGCACTTCAGATCCTGTGGCATTGGCCACCTCCGCCGCCACCTGCGCGGCCTTACATGCCCCTTCAGAACCGTCTATGGCCACGAGGATCTTCCCCAGAAGAGATTCTCGCTCCTCATGCTCGGGGCCGTGCCCGCGTACGATCAGGACGGAGCAGTGAGCGTGCCTGAGCACGCCCATCGAGACGCTGCCCATGAGGGCTCTCCTTATCCGACCGTGACCGCGACTCCCGAGGACTATTAGCCCAACCCCCAGCTCCTCAGCAACCTCGACGATCTCTTTGGCAGCCTCCCCGACCCTGAGGTAGCTCTCGGCTACTGGACCTCCAGCCTTCCTGAGGTGATCCACATACTCATCTAGCATTCGCTGGTCTTCTCGTCGTAACCCCTCTTCTTCCTCTTGATGGCGTAGATCATAGTAGGCGTGCAAGTAGGGATGTTCGGGAGCGACGTGGATGACATGCACCTCAGAGTCCAGTCTCTTCGCCAGATCGAGCGCAGTTCGGGCGGCAATCTCTGAGGGCTCAGAGCCGTCGGTTGCCAGAAGGATCTTCATAAAGATGCTCATCGGTTCCTCGCGCTCATTCCCATCAGCCATCTGCAAAGTCTATATCGACTACATTTGGTGTGTCTGAGGGCTCACCTACGACTTCGAAGGTCATCCGCCCAACGTCCGTAAGGTCTTCGCTTTCTGGTAGGTGTCCTCGCTGTCCACCTGCCGTCTCGTAGCTGATGCGGGTGAGTTCATAGACACCGGGGGTGAGTGTTCCTGGTATCACGATCTCGACCTCAAGACGGCTCCTCATCGAACCATCGGAGCCCCTCTCGGAGATCGGACGTGGTCTGCCCCGCGCTATCAGCGGGGCAACGCTCTTGCCGCGAGTGTGCTCAAAGACCACGCGTACCTCCCTGAGGTTGGCCCGGTGGTGTAGCACGATCTCCAACTTGACCGTGTCCCCAGCCTTGTAGCGGCGGCCGTTGTGAGCTCCATCCATACTTTTCACCTTCCCGGTTGGCTTCTTACTCGACCTGCTAACGTGTCACTTCCAGTCCCTGCGATTGGCTCGGTTATCGTCCGACACATCGAGTCTTAGCCAGAGTTTGCGGCCCCAGAAGAGAAGATCCTGCGCCAGAAATCCCCAGGCTCCTCGTCCTTTTCAGTCCGCACAATCATGACCGGACAATGGGCCCGGCGAACAACGACATCAGAGGTGCTCCCCTCGATCGCTCTCCTTAGCCCAGCCTGGCCTCGAGAGCCCATGACGATAAGGTCCGCTTCCAGCTCCTTGGCCAATCCCACAATCTCCTCAGCCACATACCCCATCCTGAGGTGGGCCTCAGCCACGGTCCCTCCGCTGAGCTTCACCTGCCAGCTCAGCCTCCAGAGTATCTCTAAGGACTCCCGCTCGAGCTCGTCATAGATCATGCGATCGACGCCTAAGCGATCGAAAATCACGACGTCGGGGTCTTTCACTTTCATCAAGAAGTTGGGAAGCTGCCCGACATAGATCACGTGCAGCTCTGAGCCAGTCGTATTGGCCAAATCCACCGCCTTCCGGGTGGCCAACTCGGATTCCTCGGAGCCATCTATAGCGAGCAGGATCGTGCTCGGAAAGATGCCCATCTACTGCACCTCCTGACTCACTGTGCTTTCACCTCACTTACCACCGACGTGGATGATGGGACGTCGCTCCAGGTTCGGCTCGGCCTCCCTCAGTACCTCGTGGATGACCGGAGCAGTGTCACCCTCCCCGAAGAGGATGAAGCGGATCACGTACGCAAACGGGTTGCCCTCCGTCCAGCCCAGGTAGCAGTTGGGAGTCTTGCCCGTTTCGTCACGCAGGTACAAGAGAAACGCGGCGATGGCGTTGGGCACCACCGTGCTCTCCCCCCTCAGCACTCTGTAACCCCCGACGTTCACACCTCTCACCTCCAGCACTTCCTCCCCGAACTCCGAGGGGTCTTCCACGTCGATCTCCAGAAACAGGACGGGCACGTCCTTCGGGATGTGGTTGTACTCTCTCTGCTCATAGAGCTTCCTGGCGTACTCTTCGGGGTCGTCGGCGAAGCGGCGGCGGTGGGCGATTATGTGGATCTCCTCCCCCTTGCTAGCTTCATCTATGAGCCGTTGAGCCTTCTCGTCCACCTCTATGCGCTCCTGACGAAGCTCGAGCGAGCGCCGCACCCTGGAAGCCAGCGACACCACAACGATGGCGACTATGAAGAAGGAGGCAATCTTGATGCCGTCAGGGCGCTCGAATATGTTAGCCACCAAGGTGTAGAGGAAGATGATAGTGACCAGCCCGAAGGCAATGGTCGCCCTGAGTGAGTTGTCCTTCCAGAGAGCCGAGAGCATCACGGCGAAGGCGGCTGAGGTCATGATCACGAGAACGCCCGTGGCGTAGGCGCCTCCCTGTGCATCCACGTTGGCGTTGAAGATAACTGTTATCGCCAACGCTATGGCGGTGTAGATCAGGATTAGCGGTCTGACCGCCCTACCCCACTCGGGTGCCATGCCGTAGCGGGGCAAATACCTTGGGACCACGTTCAACAGCCCGGCCAGGGCAGAGGCTCCGGCGAAGGCCAAGATCGCGATGGTGGAGAGGTCGTAGACGGTACCGAAGGCACTGCCAAGGTGCTCATGCGCCAGGTAGGCGAGGGCACGCCCGTTGGCGCTCCCGCCAGCCTCGAACTCCTTCGCTGGTATAAGGACCACCGTCACGAAGCTGGTCGTGATCAGATAGAAGCTCATGATCAGGCCCGCCGACATCAAGAGCTTCCTAGTATTGCGTATGCGCCCCTCCGGATGCTCGGGGTCATCATCAGGATCGCCACGCACCAGCGGCATCACGCTCACGCCGGTCTCGAAGCCCGAGATGCCCAGAGCCAGCTTCGGGAAAAGCAGAAACGCCACCCCCACCATCACCAGCGGGTTGCCGTAGTCAGCGAACAGCTTGTGCTGCCAGTCGGCGATGCTTGAGGGGTTCGTCACCGCTAGGTAGAGGCCGACGGCCACGACGACGAGGTTCAAAAGTAGGTAGGCGCCAACGATGACGACCGCGAGGTTGATAGCTTCCCTGAAACCCTTGAGGAAGACCGCGCCTAGGGCTGCTACCAGCAGGAGCGTTATAAGCAGGTTCTGATCCCCTAGGAGCCCTTGCATCAGCGGGTTCTCGGCGAGGTGGACCGCCGCGTCGGAAGCCGAGAGGGTTATGGTGATCATGAAGTCTGTGGCGAGGAATCCCAGCAGCACGAGCACGATAAGCTTGCCCGGCCAGAAGGAGAGCAGCCCCTCGAGTATGGCGATAGAACCCTGCCCGTGGGGACTCTCTGAGGCGACGCGCCTGTACATCGGCACCATCGCCACTAGCGTGAGAGCCACGATGAGCAGGGTGGATATGGGCGAGAGTGCTCCGGCCGCAAGAGCAGCGATACCGGGTATGTAGCCAAGGGTAGAGAAGTAGTCAACGCCCGTAAGGCACACCACCTTCCACCAGGGCTGCTGGCGTCCCTTGGACTCCCTGGTCTCCGGGCCCTCGACCTGCTCGATGCGCTCGCTAAGCAGCCACCGCTTGAAGCGCCCCGCCTCATGCGTCGAAGGAACTGCTTGCTCGGTCACTACGACCTCCCGTTCCCCACTGGCACGCACCTCACCCGCATCAACGGTCTGGCGACAGCCGGATGCGGGTGACGTTCAACACGGCCAACTCCTTGCCCGCCTTCCTCACCGGACCACTGACTTCCGCCCGGAGACCCACGTACTCGCTGAATCGGTACTCGTCGCTCTTGATGGCGTATTTGTAGGCATCCTTCTCTTCGTCATAGAGCACGTAGGAGATGCCGTACTCGGTCAGGAACGGCACCTCTTCCCGGCGTATTACTCCCCGTGCGCTAGCTTCTTGTTCTGCCATGGCCTGTTCCCGACTCAAAGCCACTACTCGACAGGGGTTCTGCCAAGGGTTCGCTGCCGCCTGGGGTCCAGCTCTCCCGAGCGGAACGCCTCCTCCAAGTGCTCCCTACAAGCATGGACGAGTTCCGGGTTGGTGCGAATCTCATCTATCTCGTCCTGCGAGCAGTTGCGCCGCACATAAGGTTCTTCGAGCGCCTCGTGCAAATCGCCATCTTCATCTATGCGGTGGATGATGTAGCGGAGGACCTTCTCCTCCCGCTGGGCCCTGCTCGGGTTGCCCCCAAAGAAGAACTGGCCCAATAAGGAGTGTTCCTTTGTCATCGTTGTTCCTCCTCCACGCCATGGTCGAGCACGAAGACGTCCATCCACTCCCCGCTCTTGGTTGAGATGTCCGAGTGGATCGAGACTACCTTAGCCCCCGTGTGCTTTTGGACTATCTTTTCGAGGTTCGGGCGGCCTGCCTCGAGAACCTGCTGGCGCATAGCCTTGATCAGCCTGCGTCCCTCGTGGCTGGTGGCGAGTTGCCTCTCGGCGGAAGTAAAGACGCCGAAGCTGCGAACGATCACCAGATCTTCGACTATCCTGGTTCTAATCCGCTCGGGACCACGGCCCACGAATTCGTGCTGGAAGGCCATCATCTCGTCGCTGATGGCGGCCTCGGCCTTGCCCTGCCGACGAGGTGTTGCGGCGTTCATCTGTTCTGCGCACCTCCTCTGGGGGTGCGCCAACGACGAGAGCCGGTGCCGCACCGCACCTCTAAACCCGTAGAGGGGATGCAGTCACCGGCCCTGGATCCGCTGGCCGCCCCGGAGGGATTACCGAGGAGGCCGCAGAGATGTAGCCCGACTGTGGCTGACCGCCCCTGCCTCCCGATAAGGTCTCGCTTTGCTCAAGACCGAACCACTAGGCCTGGGGTGCCCTCTTTCCTTTCGCCTGCGAGGTTAGCTGTCGGGTTCGGACTGAAAGAGTTAAGCCCTACGCTAGTTGGCTTCGCCGAGCTAGCGATTCACCCCGCGGACCTTCTGAGAGGTCCGTGTGGGTCCCCCGCCTCCCGGCGCCACCCGGGAGTTAGGCGTCCTGGCTATGCAATTGTCACCCATCGGTATACGCCTCGGAGGGCAGGTTGTCAACACCGCTGAAACAAGGGTATGCACTCAACCCCGTGAAAGAGCGTTCTCCGAAGTTCGGGTTACCTACCGCCGACGTGGACGGCCGGGCGCCTCGTGGCGTCCGGTTCGGCCTCGCGCAATACCTCGTGGGTGACGGGGGCGGTGTCTCCTTCCCCGAAGAGGAGGAAGCGGATCAGGTAAATGATAGGGTTACCCTCCGTCCAGCCGAAGTAGCAGTGCGGCGTCTTGCCGGTGGTGTCTCGCAGGTGTAGCAAGAGGGCGGCGATGGCGTTGGGCACAACCGAGCTCACCGCCCGCATCACCTTGTGGCCCTCGACCTCCACCCCCCTCACCTCCAGCACGTCCTCGAACTCCGAAGCATCCTCCACGTTCACCTCTAGGAATATGATGGGAACGTCCTTGGGGATATGGTTGTCTTCGCGCTGTTCGACCTCCTTGTTGTTGTATTCTGCCTCGTCGCCGGCCTGGCGCCGGTTGGCGACGATGTGTATTTCGCCGCCGCGGCCCGCCTCCTCCACGAACCTCAGCGCCGTCTCGTCGAGTTCTATACGCTCCTGCCTGAGTTCCAGCGAGCGGTACACCCGCGAGATCAGCGAGGTGGCCACGATCGCCCCGATGAAAAACAGGGAGATCACTATCCCATCGGGACGCTTTATCTCGTTGGCCACCAGCGCGTATATGAAAACGGCCGTGACCAGCCCGAAGAAGGTGGCCGGCCACCTCGATCCTCCGCGCCAGGTGGTGAGTGTCACGGCGAAGGCGGCCGACGACATCATCGCCAAAACTCCCGTGGCGTAGGCGCCTGCCTGGGCGTCCACGTCGGCAGAGAAGATGATCGTGACCACGACGGCTATGGAAGTGTAGATGAGCACGAGCGGCCTTATGGCACGCGCCCACTCGGGAGCCATTCCGTAGCGCGGCAGGTAGCGGGGCACGATGTTCAACAGCCCGGCCATCGCAGAGGCGCCGGCAAACGCCAGGATGAGGATGGTGCTCACGTCGTAGGTCGTGCCCAAGGCCTCCCCAAGGTATTTGTGCGCCACGTAGGCGAGAGCCCTGCCGTTGGCGCTGCCGCCTGGAGCCAGCTCCCTGGCAGGGATGAGCAACGTCGTCACGAAGCTCGTGGTGATCAGGTAGAAGCTCATGATCAGGGCAGCGACGGTCAGCATCCTGCGCGTATTGCGGATGCGGCCCTCCGGGTGTTCGGGGGTGTCACCCTCGTTGCCGCGCACGAGCGGCATCATGCCCACGCCCGTCTCGAAGCCAGATAGCCCTAACGCAAGCCGCGGGAACACCAACAGCGAGGCACCCACCATCAAAAGAGGGTTGCCGTAGTTCGTCAACAGCGCATCCTGCCAGCGGACTATGGTGTGTGGGTGGGTCGCGATCTCGTAGAAGCCCACGCCCACGACGAGGAGGTTCAAGATGAGGTAGGCCCCGACGATGAAGATGGCGATACCTATGGCCTCCTGGAAGCCTTTGAGGAAGATCGCGCCGAGGAGCGCCAGGAGCACCAGCGTGATGATGACCTCCCGGCCGTGAAAGAAGGAGGGCATTAACGGATTCTCTACCACGTGGACGGCGGCGTCCGCGGCCGAGAGGGTGATCGTGACCAGCCAGCCGGTGGCCACGAACCCTAAGAGGCACAGCACCAGCACCTTGCCCCTCCAGAACGAGAGCAACCTCTCGAGCATCGAGATCGAGCCCTGCCCGTGGGGGCTCTCCTCGGCCACGCGCCTGTACATC
>JBKPSF010000221.1:0-2121 GCA_046734875.1 Actinomycetota bacterium
TGGGCCTCTGGCGCTGCCTACGATGCATTCCGAACTCGCTTCAGTAGTGAGTATCGAAGGCTCGACCGTCGGTTCGAAGAGCTCACCGAGGATGAGGTGTTCCTGGGCACCTTCGAGACGCTCTGATAGCGGCTTCGATCACCAGCCACGAATTTGGCCCCACGCATACCATGAAGGGCAGCGCCGTTGTCGCAATCGGCGTCGACCGACTCTGCGTCGGTCGCGACGACGGCGCACGCAGACGTTTGTCTGGCGTAACTAGGAACGATCGTTTCTCGGGGCTTTCGGAGACCTACTATGACCCGTTCTCGGCCGCGCGGCACGTGTCTGCAGTACAGCTTTTCAGCGCTTTCAGGCGAGCTTGCAGCGCGTCGGGTGGCGAGGTGGGATTGTAGCTGTTGGCAAGTTCGTGGGGATCGGGGTCCAAATGGTAGAGTTCCCTTGCGCCGCCTACGTACTCGACGTACTTGCGCTTGGAAACGCCGCCAGTGCTGATCGTGCGTATGCCCCTATATGGCGGTGAGTAGTGGGCTGCGGCTTCGAGCAACACGGCGCTCCTCCAGGTGGTTGCGTTTCCCTCGAGCACCGGCCTGAGAGAGCGTCCGTCGACGTAGGGTGGGCGCCGTGCCCCCGCCAGATCCGTGAACGTAGGCAGGTAGTCGGTGTTGAGGGCCAGCTTGTAGGTTGTGGAGCCCGCTGCAATCCCTGGACCGCGAACCACAAGCGGCATGTGTACGTCCTCCTCGTAGGGGCGCCACTTCTGTTTCGCCACGCGATGCTCGCCGTGATGGAAACCGTTAGATCGTCCACCGCCTGCAAGGACTCGACCCGCTTTTCGTGGCGCTTGTCTATGGCAGAGATCTGGCCGGATTTGAGCCTTGAGAGTTGCCTGATCCAGGAGGGTTTGTCGGAGACGTCGGCCTCGTTGAAGGAGGGTAAGCGCGGACCATTCACGCCGTCATGGGTGTGCGCGTCGCGCGGGGCCGGAGTAGCCGGATGACAGCCGTGGCCTAGACGGCTGGCTTGCGTACTGCTAACAATGACGGCCGAAAAAGACCCATTCTGCGCGAACGTCTGATGGAGGAGGCAAGTGCGTGACTGACAATATAAAGGACCATGGTCTCCACCAGAAGGTCGTGGAGCTGGCCCGCGGGAAGAATTTCGCGGCGCTCACGACGCTGCTGCCCGACGGCCACCCCCAGACCCAGGTGATGTGGGTCGATGCCGACGACGACCACCTCTTGATCAACACAGAGGTGCACCGCCAGAAGTTCAAGAACGTCGAGCGCGACCCGAGGGTGACGCTCACGATCTGGGAGAGGGAAGATCCCTATCGTTTCGTCGAGGTGCGCGGGGAAGTCGTGGGTATCACGAGGGGGCCGGAGGCCAGGGAGCACATAGACAAGCTCTCCCACAAGTACCATGGCAGGCCTTACGGCACCAAGATCCGGAGCGAACGGGTGATACTCAGGATCGCTCCCTTCCGGCAAGTGATCCGCATGCCCTCCTGAACCATGGCCTACCGGGTAGGCGCTTCCCGGTGACGATAGCAGCGTCTCCCCCGCGCAGAACGTTGTCGCTTCCACCCCACTCTCGAGACGCAAGCTGGAGCGACCCGGTTGCTCACAACCGGAAAGCCACGGATTCTTACCCCCTCCCGGGCGAGATCCGACGCGGCCACCGTACGAAGGAGTCGAGACCCGGTAGAACTCCGGCCTGGAAGCTCTTCGTTATCAAGCTCTTGCAGATCTGTTATCGACGTGTAATCTAGCGCGTACACAATGGGCGTCAACAGACCCGGCGCCTATCTCCTTTCCCTTTCCCCTTCCATCACCCCAAGGGCGCCGGGATTTCGACCTTACGTGAAGGCAAGAAGATCGTCGCTGTAACTGCTCTGTTGACGCGGAATTGCCAAAGGTTATACTGACCGTGGTTCTGGGGAGTAGCCGTCCGTCCTCAGGGGCGGAAGGTCTGGTCGTCATTACGGAGCTATTGCTCCCGGCCGGCCACTCGCGTTACCCGAACGCGATCGGCGAGACCACCATTTGTAGGCTTTGCCGTGGTAGGTTCTCGTGATTCCCACGGCCTGTCAGTAAGTGAGGTGGCCATGTCGATCGCGCT
>JBKPSF010000222.1:0-3425 GCA_046734875.1 Actinomycetota bacterium
ACGCCCTCCACGATCACGCATCGCGAGCCTACGAAGGCCCCGTCTTCGATCACGACGGGCATCGCCCCCGGTGGCTCCAAGACGCCGCCGATGCCGACACCCCCGGCCAGGTGCACGCCGCGTCCGATCTGGGCCCCCGAACCAACGGTAGCCCAGGTATCGACCATGGTCCCGCTCCCCACGTGGGCCCCGATGTTCACGTACCCCGGCATGACGACGACGCCAGGCTCGACGAAAGCCCCGTAGCGCACAGTCCCCGGCGGTACCACGCGCACGCCCGCAGTCGCCAGGTTCGTCTTCGTCGGTATCTTGTCATGGTACTCGAAGGGCCCGGCCTTGATGGTCTGCATCTCCGCTGCGGCGAAGTACAGATTGATGGCCTTCATCACCCAGGCGTTGGAGTGCCACTCCCCGTCACGCTTCTCCGCGACCCGCAACTCACCTTTGTCGAGGGCTTCGATCGTATCGAAGACCGCGCTCCTGTACTCCTCGGCCTCGAGCAAAGCCCGCTCCTCGAACGCGGCCTCTATCTTCTCCCTGATCCCAACCCTCCTCTGACTCAACGAGACGTCGACGAGTGGCCAGTTTAGCAGGAGGCCGGACCCGTGCGGCGTGCTGATCGGCCACAGTGGGCTACGACGTGAGATCCCTTGCGCACGACAAGCAATCAGCCGGCTATCAGCAAGAAATGCTGAAGTGCTGCCCCTCAGCGTACTCCGCGCACGGCCCAGGCGCGGGCTGTGAGGTGGTGCTCTCCTTCGGCGTTGGTCGGGAGGCTTGCCCTAATGCGTTCGCGGAGCGCGGCGCGTCGCTCCTGGCTCAGCGACATCGCGTAGGCGGGGGCGGGCGCTTGGCCGCCGAGGAAAGGTGACCAGTAGTCGTCGAAGTCGAGGAATACGGTCGGCACGTCTATGGCGCGAACCTCGACGTTTTCGAGACCAGTCTGCTTGAAGAGGTTGGCCAGCGGGTCCGGTTGGCAAAGCGAGAAACGTCGTCCTTCGTCCAGTTCTCTGGCTTTCGGATCAAGCGCCCCCGCCGCGTCCCAGAAGTGGCGCATCATCTGCATCTCCCCGGCGTAGTCCCAGACGTAGGCGGCGACGGTCCCGCCCGGACGCGTGACGCGCGCCATCTCCGCAACCGCCGTGCCGGGTTCGGGCACGAAGTTGAGAACGAGGCCTGCGACCGCCGAGTCGAAGGTTGCCGTGTCTGCCCGCATGGCCTGCGCGTCTCCGACCTCGAACGTAACCCTCGGGTCCCTCACCCGATCCCGCGCGAACGCGACGAACTCCGGCGAGGGATCTATGCCCACCACCTCACAGGGAGAAGCCCCCGATAGAATGGATTCGCTTAACGCCCCCGTACCGCAGCCGACATCCAACCAGCGTCCGCCGTCTGGTACCGCGAGCCACCCCAGGAACTCGCGTGCCACGGGCCGGCTCCAGCGGCCCACGTAAGGTTCGTAGGCGTTGCCGCTGCCCCACCACGCGGTTCTATTCATGCGCTTCGCCCGATCGTCCATTCGTGATCCCCCGGTAAACGGTGACTCCTACCCGAGCACCTTGTCCACCGGGACCGGGACGCCTTCTACCGCGGCGGAGTCGACCTCCTCACCAGGTCCGAAGGACCGCGACACCCGGTAGCCGTCCGGACCCGGATCGGAGTGGACCTCGACCTTCCGGCCGGAGAGGTCCACGATCCAAGCCTCGGGTATTCCCGCCCGAGAGTACAGGGGAAGCTTGACGTTCTTGTCGTAGGCAAGGGTGGTGTCGGAGACCTCGACCACCAGGAGCAGGTCTTCTGGGCCGGGCGGCGCGGAAGAATCCGGTCTCGGCCTACGCCCGAGCAGGCTCAGGTCCGGCTGGGGCTCGTCGCGCTCGGAGAGCCTTACCGGGTTCTGCGCGCTTACGAACCAACGGCCGCCCGAGGCCTCGACCAATAGGTGTGTGAGGATGACCACGCAGGCGAGATGGCGCGAGCCTCTCGGGGCCATGTCCACGATCTCGCCGCCGAGGAGCTCGACACGGTCATCCTCGCCCAGGACGCCCACCTCGGCCATGGCGCGGTACTCCTCCGCCGTGAACGTGTGCCTCTTGACCCCGGGGTTACCCTGCAACATCCGATCCCCACGCTCCTCCCTCTGATTATGACGTCGGCCTGGCGTCGTTGTGCTTGCAACACCGCCTTCACGAACGCGAGGATAACATCCTGCCCTCGTATTCGTCGGCGACAGATACGTGGCTTGACACACCACAGCCGCCTGTTAATATCTGGTATATACCAATTGGTATATACCAGATGGTCTAGACCAGAAGGAGGACATCATGACGGAAGTACTTGTGGGCGTTGGGCTGCTGTTCTGGGTTATTCTCGTACTACTGGGAACGGGTGTGGAGGAGTGATGATCGGCGAGCCCGCTGAGGGCGTGCCTGCGTACAGGCAAGTTGGGGACGATCTTGCGTCGCGCATAAGGTCTGGTGAGCTGGCGCCTGGGGCGAGGATGCCTTCGGAGCGCGAGCTGGCGGTAGAGTGGGGCATCTCCCGCATGACGGCAAGGGCGGCGGTGGACCTTCTGGCGAGGCGGGGGCTTGTCGAGCGGAGGGAGAGATCCGGGGTGTTCGTGGCGAGGCCCAGGATCGAACAGTCCCTCGATACCGTCGCAGGACTATCGGATCAGCTCGGGGGACGCGGTGTCGTAGTCGGGGCTGAGGTGCTCGACGCACGCACCGTCGGAGCCACCGACATGGGCGACACCGAGGTCGTTTCGAGGCTGGGGCTTTCGGGAGATGACTGGGTACACGTCATCGTGCGCGTGCGCACCGGGGACGGCGAGCCGCTCGTTCTGGAGGAGAACTACCTGCCGGAAAGCCTCATGCCGGGTCTGCTGGAGGAAGACCTTGGCGGAAGCCTGTACGACCTGGTGCGCGGGCGGTACGGCCTCTCCGTGGCGCGCAGCAGGCAGGAGTTGGAGCCGACCCCGCTCGACTCGGGGGCTGCGGCGATGCTTGGGGTACGTCCGGACGTGCCGGCGCTCAGGGTCACGCGAACGGCGTGGGACGCGAAGGGGCGGGCCATCGAGTTCGCCAGGGACCTGCATCGGGGTGACCGTATGATCTTCGTCTCCGAGACCACCGCCCGCGGCAACAAAGGAAAAGACAGGAACCCATGACGCTCTTCGCACTCGCGCTCGTGCTGGTCGCTGCCGTCTTCCACGCGACCTGGAACCTGCTCGCCAAGCGGGTGGGGGATGGGGGGGCGGTCTTCGTCTGGCTCTTCGGCGTCTGCTCGGTACTCATCTATGCGCCGCTCGCGGTCGTCGTGGTGCTCGTGGTCGCCCCCCATCTCGGGCCCGCGCAGTACCTGTTCATGTTCGGGAGCGGTATCTTGCACCTCGGGTACTTCGTGCTCTTGCAGAGGGGGTACGCGGT
>JBKPSF010000223.1:0-22478 GCA_046734875.1 Actinomycetota bacterium
CTGCTTCCCCTTCCCGCGCACGCCGCCGAGGAGCGGCTCGTCGGCGACGTCGTTGCCAAGGGAGTGGAGCAAAACGTTTCGACCGTGGCCGGTGACGTGGAGGTACACGGGCGGGTACGGGACGACGTGCATTCCGGGTTCGGCGACATCCTCGTGAAGGGCGAGGTGCTTGGCGACGTGGACGCCGACTTCGGCCACGTGAAAATCCAGGCTCCCGTCGACGGCGACGTTCACGCCGAGTTTGGGGACGTCTACATAAACGCCCCTGTCGATGGTGACGTCGACGTGGGACACGGGGACGTGGACCTCGGTCCCAAAGCGAAGATCTCAGGCGACCTCGTGTGCGAGAGCGGCAAGATCACCGGCGATAAAGCCAACGTCGAGGGAAGCATAACGGCGCAGGGGATGGGGCTCGATTTCGACGAGTCCCACGGCCCCGATGTTCTTGGCTTTGTCGGCTGGCTCTTCGCGGCGCTCGCCTTCGCGGCCTGCGCGGTGCTGGCCGCGGTGGTCGCCCCGCGCCCGCTCGCCGCCGCGGCGCGCAGGGCCGAGGAAACGCCGGGGAGGGCCTTCGTATACGGTCTCTTCTCGCTTCCCGCTTTCTTCTTGCTCTGCGTCGTGCTCGCCGTAAGCATCATCGGGATACCGCTCCTGCTCCTGCTCGCACCAGCCTACCTGGCGGTCCTGTTCGCCGGGGCGCTGGTCGCGGCGTTCTTCCTGGGAACCAGGGTGCTCATGTTCACGGGGCGCTACAGGGTCGGCAACGCCATGGCCGCCGTGGTGGGGGCCCTGATCCTCGCCGCCACCACCTTCATACCCATCCTCGGAGACCTGATCCTCTACGCCCTCTGTCTGCTCGGAACCGGCGCCGTCATCCTGGCCCTCTTCTCCCGCCGCCCCCGCGCCAGCCACTCCTCCTACGAGGCCTACGTCCGCGACCGCGCCGGTGGTTAGAAAGGCTACTTCCTAAACTGCTCCGTCGTCAGGGCGTAGATCATGGTGTCCCTCGGGCTTCCGTCTGTGCCGATCTCGTTGTTCTTTAGCGTGGCTTCGAGCGTGAAGCCGGCCCGTTCGGCGACCCTCGCGCTCTTGAGGTTGGCGGGGTCGCATCGGATCTCGACGCGCCCGGCACCCAGGGCGTCGAAGGCCAGAGACGTTATGGCCCTCACCGCTTCTGTTATAAAGCCGTTTCCGGAGAAGCCGGTACGGCACCAGTAGCCGATCTCGAACTTCGGCACGTCCCAATCTATGCCCTGCAGGCCGGCGACGCCCACGAGCGTGTCCGTTCCTTTTGCATAAAGATGAAACCTGAGCTCCGAGCGTGTCAGGAAGGCCACCCGCGCCCTTCGCGCACTAGCCTCCGAGTCATCTACGGTCCTGTGTTGCTTCGGCCAAGCCATCCAGGGTGTGAGCTCCTCGATGGACTCCCTAATTGCCCTGTACACCTCCGGGCCATCCCCTGGGAGCGGGCTCCGGATCAGAAGCCGCTCCGTCTCGAAGCTCTCGGGAAAATCCACGAGTATTGGCGGCTTCATGTCGCGCTCCCTGCGGTCGATTGCCCGATATTCTAGCCCGCACCCCGTCGCGGCGTCCCGCGTTTGTACGTCCGAAAAACCTGCCTGGGGCTATTGCATTGCATGACGGTTAGCGATACGCGTATACTGCGCAGGTATAAGGTTTCAGGAATACTAACATCCGGGGCCTACGAAGCCCCGTATAATTGTTGGAAACCATATAATGGGTGTTCGGGAATCCCGCGCCATTGGAGCCGGGCTGAGAAAGGAGACTACATGAGAACCAGGAAGACGCTGCCTAAGGGCGACGCCGTGCGCTTGATGCCCGGGTTGTCCCGAGAGGAATTCTTGAAGCTCGGTGGGGCGAGCCTGGCCGGGGCCGCATTGCTTGGCACAGCCGGTTGCGGCAGCGTCTTCAGCGGTGGCAGTGGTGGTGGCGGCGGCAGCAGTGACAGCGTCAAGCAGAACATGATCTGGAACATCAGCGACACCATCAGAGACATGGATTCCACGACCACCACCGACTCGGCTTCCTTCGACATAATATTGAACGTGATGTCGGGCCTCTACCGGCTCGACCCGGCCGCCCGACCTGTGCCCGACCTGGCGGAGGGCGTGGACATCAGCAGCGATAAGCTCACCTACACCTTCACGCTGCGCGACGGCATCAAGTGGTCCAACGGCGACCCCGTGACCTCCAACGACTTCAAGTACGCCTGGCTGCGGGTGCTGGATCCCAAGACCGCCAGCCAGTACTCCTACATCATCTCCACCTTCGTCAAGGGCGCCCTTGAGTACAACACGGGCAAGGGCAGCGCCGGCGACGTGGCCATCGACGCGCCCGACGACAAGACCCTCAAGGTGACGCTGCTGGCCCCCTCGCCGTTCTGGCTGGGGCTCACGGCGTTCTTCACCTATATGCCGCAGAACCAGAAGTTCGTCGAAGAGCAGGGCGACAACTACGCCCAGAACGTGGACGGCCTGATCACCAACGGGCCTTACCTCCTCACCGACTTCAAGCCCACCGAGGGCACCACCATGGTCAAGTACAAGGACTACTGGAACGCGGACAACGTGCAGATCGAGAAGGCCGAGGGCAAGATCGTCAAGGACGAAAACACCGCCGTCAACCTCTACAACACGGGCGAGATGGACGAGACCGAGATCCATGGCGAGTACATTAACGAGTACAAGGGCAAGCCGGACTTCGCGACCAAGACCTTTTTCGCCACCTTCAACTTCAGCTGGAACTACGACGAGCCGCTCTTCCAGAACCTGAACGTTCGCAAGGCCATCTTGATGGGCGTCGATCTGAAGACCCTCACGAACGACATTCTCAACAACGGCTCCGTGCCGGCCACCGGCTACGTCCCCGACGGGATGGCCGGGCCCGGCAAGCAGACCTTCCGGGAGGCCGAGGGGCCGACCATGCCAGCCTACGACGTGGCGAAGGCCAAGGAGCTTTACCAGCAGGGCATCAAGGAGGTCGGGGACAACCCCACCATAGAGCTTCTTTCCTACGACGACAGCGTCGCCAGGGACATCGCCACGTTCTTCCAGTCGGAGCTCAAGAAGATAGGCCTCAAGACGACAATCAAGGTACAGCCCTTCGACAGGAAGCTGGAGCTTGAGGCGAACGGCAGCTTCCAACTCTCGTACCAGGGTTGGATCGGGGACTACAACGACCCCATGACCTTCCTGGATTTATGGACGAAGGATAATTCTTTCAACACTGGCAAGTACTACAACGCCAAATACGACAAGCTGATAGCCGATGCCAAAGTCGAGACCGACTTCGCCAAGCGCATGGACATGCTGCTCGAAGCGGAGAAGCTCCTCATCGAGGACGACGCGGCGCTCGCCCCCCTCTACTTCGACGGGAGATCCTACCTCCTGAGGCCGACCATCACGAGGTTTGTCAACCAACCCTACGGTGGCGGCAGGGACATCAGCCTGTGGACGGTGAAGTCGTAAGAAGTGCCGCGACGGGGACGGGCCGCCCGTCCCCGTCCGCGCGGCGGGTCCATCGCTAGGAGGCTGGCTCTCGGATGATCAGGTACATAGCAAGGCGCCTGGTGTACATGGTGATCGCGCTGTTCATCATCATCAGCGTCACGTTTTTTATCAGCAAGCTGCTTCCTGGTACGCCGTTCGCCGACGACAAGCTGACGCCCGAGATTCGCGCGCAGCTATATGCGAAGTACGGCCTGGACCAGCCGGTGTACGTCCAGTACTTCAAATACATGGCCAACGTGGCGCAGGGAGACCTGGGCAACTCGTTCTACTACGAGAGCCGGTCCGTTACGCAGATGATCTTGCAGCGCCTGCCGGTTTCCATGTTCATCGGCATTCAGGCCGTCATCTTCGGGCTGGTTATTGGGATGGTCTTAGGCATCGTGGCCGCCTTGCGGCACAACACCCTGTGGGACACGCTCGCGGTGGTGATAGCAGTGCTCGGTGTCTCCATCCCAAGTTTCGTTCTGGCTCCCCTGCTGCAGAACGTGTTCGGGCTCAGGCTCGGGTGGTTCCCCATAGCTTTCTTCGAAAGCTGGATCTACTCGGTCCTTCCCTCGCTGGCCCTCTCGGTCTTCGTCGTCTCGACGGTCGCCCGGTTCATCCGGACGGAGATGCTCGAGGTAATGGGCCAGGATTACATTACGCTAGCCAGGTCCAAGGGACTTTCCGGCCTGGCGGTCATCGTAAGGCACGTATTGCGCAACGCGCTCATCCCTCTCGTCACCGTCATGGCCCCGCTGACCATCTACATAATAACCGGCTCGCTGGTGATCGAGCTAATCTTCGCGATTCCCGGCGTCGGTCTGTTGTTCGTGCAGTCGATCCAGGTGAACGACTACTCCATGATCCTGGGCACGACCATATTCTTCTCCGTGTTGTTCATACTCGCCCTGCTCATACAGGACATCTTGTACGGAATAATAGACCCCAGGATCCGCGTCGCCGGAGCGAAGGAGTAGGTTTATGGAGACCAGAGACCGCGAGCTAGACCCGGGCCTCTTCAAGCCGGCCGCGATAGACCCGTACGAAGGTGAGCGTATCGCCGGCCCCCCGGTGGGCTTCTGGAAGGACGCCTGGATCCGGCTCAAGAAGAACCGCGGGGCGTTGATAAGCCTCGCCTTCCTGGTATTTGTGTTCGCCATGGCGTTCGTGATCGGTCCGCTGCTCGCGGCCCACTCCGCCTTCGAGCAGAGCATGAGCCAGCGCTATTCGGGACCGTCCGGCGACTACTGGTTCGGTACGGACAAGTTCGGGCGCGACATGTGGAGCAGGGTGTGGGCGGGCACGAGGGTGTCCCTTTACATCGGTTTTCTCGCCGCCTTCATGGACATATTCGTCGGGGTCGCCTACGGTGCCTTCTCGGGGTACTCGGGCGGACGGACAGACGACATCTTGCAGCGAGGGATCGAGATCCTGAACGGCATCCCCTCCCTCGTGGTCGCCATACTCGCGATGGTCGTCTTCGACCCGGGGATCATAACGATCTCCATAGCCATAGGCCTGACGGGCTGGACGTTCATGGCCAGGATCGTGCGGGGCAGGATGCTCCAGCTCAAGGACCAGGAGTTCGCGCTGGCCTCGCGCTCGCTCGGGGCGAGCGGTTTAAGGCTAGTGTGGAAACATTTGATCCCCAACTCGCTGGGGCTCATCGTCATCAACCTGATGTTCACTATACCGTCCGCTATCTTCGCGGAGGCGTTCCTGAGCTTTATCGGGCTCGGCATCCAGGTGCCCAGGGCCTCCCTTGGTTCCCTGATAAGCGATGGGACCGCGGAGCTCCAGTTCCATCCCTACCTGTTGTGGCTGCCGGCCGCCGTATTCTGCGTGCTCATGATCTGCTTCAACCTCCTGGGCGACGGCCTCAGGGACGCCCTCGACCCGAAGATGCGCAAGTAGAACGATGGAGATAAACGACGACAACATCCTCGAGGTCAAAGACCTGCAGGTCTCCTTCGGCACCTACGCGGGCGAGGTTCAGGCGGTGCGGGGCGTTACTTTCGACCTGAGAAGGGGCGAGACCCTCGCCATAGTCGGGGAGTCGGGCTCGGGGAAATCGGTGACGGCAAAGAGCATCATGCGCCTCAACCCGCCCGCCAACACCATGATGAAGGGCGGCGAGATCCTCTTCGACGGACGGGATATCGCGAAGCTCAGCGAGAAACAGATGCAGAGCGTGCGGGGACCGAAGATAGCGATGGTCTTCCAGGACCCGATGACCTCGCTCGACCCGACCATGAAGGTGGGACGCCAGATCACCGAGAGCCTGAAGAAGCACCTCGGTATGAAGGGCTCCGAGGCCAACAAGCGGGCCGTGGAGCTCTTGACCCTGGTAGGCATCCCGAACCCGGAGGCGCGCGTCAGGCAGTACCCGCACCAGTTCTCCGGCGGCATGCGCCAGAGGGTGGTCATCGCCATAGCCCTCGCCTGCGAGCCGCAGATCCTCATAGCGGACGAGCCGACCACCGCCCTGGACGTGACCATACAGGCCCAGATCCTCGACCTCCTACGGCAGCTGCAGGAGAAGATAGGGACCTCGGTCATCCTGATCACGCACGACCTCGGCGTGGTGGCGAGCGTGGCCGACCGGGTCGCGGTGATGTACGCCGGGAGGATCGTGGAGACGGGCACGGTGCGCGAGGCGTTCTACAACCCCCAGATGCCCTACACCTGGGGCCTTCTGGCCTCGATACCGCTGCCCAACGCCGACCGTAGCCAGGACCTCATCCCGATACCGGGCTCACCACCGGATATGTCCGACCCGCCGAAGGGATGCCCCTTCGCGGCGAGGTGCCCTTACGTCATGCGGGTCTGCCCTACGGAGTTCCCCGACTACACGACCTTCTCCGCCGAGCACAAGGCGGCCTGCTGGCTGCACCACCCCATGGCCCCCAACGTCGAACCCCCGGTTCGGGTCGGTGGCGCGAAATGACGGAAGCGAGCCAGAACGGTAACGGAAGGGCCATACTCGAGGTCACGGACCTGAAAAAACACTTCAGGGTAGGTCGCGGGGCGTACCTCAAGGCGGTCGACGGGGTCACGCTAGAGATCCAGAAGGGTGAGACCTTCGGGCTCGTGGGGGAGTCCGGGTGTGGCAAGACCACCGTGGGAAGGGTCCTCGTGCGGCTCTACGACCCCTCGGACGGCGAGGTGCTCTTCGACGGGGAGGACGTCCACAGGCAAGGCGGTGACGAGGGCAAGGTCCTGAACCGGAAGATGCAGATGATCTTCCAGGACCCGCAGGCCTCGTTGAACCCGCGCATGGTCGTCAGCGACATAATCGCGGAGGGCATCGACATCCACCACCTCGCCAGCAGCCCCCAGGAGCGCTTCGACAGGGTGCACGAGCTGCTGGAGACGGTCGGCCTGAGCAAGGAGCACGCCAACCGTTTCCCGCACGAGTTCTCCGGCGGGCAGCGCCAGAGGATCGGGGTGGCGAGGGCGCTCGCGGTCGAGCCCGAGTTCATCGTCGCGGACGAGCCCGTCTCGGCGCTGGACGTCTCCATCCAGGCGCAGGTCATCAACCTGATGAAACAGCTACAGAGGGATAGGGACCTGACCTACCTGTTCATCTCCCACGACCTCTCGGTCGTGAAGTACATCTCCGACCGCGTCGGCGTTATGTACCTCGGCCAACTGGTCGAGCTCGCCGACAGCGACGAACTCTATGCGAACCCGCTACACCCGTACACCCGCGCCCTCCTCTCGGCAGTCCCCGTCCCAGACCCGGACTACGAAGCCGAGCGGGAGCGAATAGTCATCGCGGGAGACCTGCCAAGCCCGGTGAACCCGCCGAGCGGTTGCCGCTTCAGGACCCGCTGCCCGCAGGCCGTCGAGGCCGCCGCACAGGTGGACCCCCCATGGCGGGAAATAAAACCGGGACACTGGGTCCAGGCCTGCCCCTGCTTCGCCTGAAGAAGCACTTCAGCATTTCAGCACTTCAGCTCTTTGCTGAGATGCTGACCGGCTGATGCCGAGTCCAGTCGAACGCCGTTGCTTTTCGCCCCCGCGCTCGTACCCGCGCCTTTCCCCACCGTCATTCCCTTGATTAAGCGGGAATCCCACGCCCCTTAGAGCCGATCAGCCTTCCCGATAGCTGAAATGCTGAAGTGCTGACATGCTACCCGGAGCGTACCTCTCGCCACCGCTTCAGAAGCCCCGGCATCTCTTCGTGGATGAACCGGTAGAACCGGCGCGTCTCCTCTAGGCGCTCTCCCGCCGGGGTGTCGGCGCCGACGGCCTCGATCCCCTCCTTCAGATCGTCCTGCCAGCGCACGAGCATCGCGTCCCGCCTGACGGTCACCTCGTACCAGGTGTCCCCGCCGTGGATCCTGTAGTGGTCGCGCCGCTCCCCAGGCTCACGCTCCCTCGCCACGAGACCTACCTGCGTCAGGTAGCGCACAGCGTTCGAGACCGCCGCAGGACTGACCCTGAGCGTCTCCGCAAGCTCCGCCGCCGTCCGCCTGCCCTCGTCGGCGACGAGAAGAGCACTGAATACCCTGGCCGGCATCCGGGGTACCCCAGCTTCGGAGAACGTGAGCGCGAAGCGCTCCACAAACCGCGCCACCGCATCCTCGTCACGCCCCCCACCCGTACTCCCGTCTATCCCAGTACCCCCATCTCGCGCCATCGACCACTCCCCATCTTTGTAGCTTCGTTCACATGATTCTATAATTGTACACGTTTTTGTTATTTACAAATTTGTAAAATTAGTATAGCATGTGAAAAGCGGATCTGAACCAGGGTTGCCGGTTGGGATGCGGCGGCCTGAGAGAGGAGTTTCCGATGGTGGGGACCGGGGTCGAGGGTTGGGGTTTGCCGAGCGGGGCACTACCGGGTGAGACGGCGATGGTGGGAATCTCATGAACGGCGAGAGGGCAGTTATGGTAGCGGGTCTGGTCAAGACCTTCGGGAAGACCAGGGCGTTGGACGGGTTGGATCTTGCGGTGAGGAGCGGGGAGGTGCACGGCTTCCTGGGGCCAAACGGAGCCGGCAAGTCCACCACGTTGCGCGTCTTGCTGGGCCTCATACGCAAGGACTCGGGGGAGGCAAGGTTGCTCGGCGGGGACCCCTGGCGCGATGCTGTTGCGCTGCACGGGCGCCTGGCCTACGTCCCTGGTGATGTGACGCTCTGGCCGGGTCTGACCGGTGGGGAGGTCATAGATCTGCTTGGCAGGATGAGGGGCGGTCTCGATGAAAAGCGTCGTGCCGAGCTCTTGGAGCGCTTCGAGCTCGATCCGAGCAAGAAGGCCCGCGCCTACTCCAAGGGCAACAGGCAGAAGGTGGCGCTGGTGGCGTCACTCGCCTCGGACGCGGAGCTACTGTTGCTCGACGAGCCCACCTCGGGGCTAGATCCTTTGATGGAGGCCGCTTTCCGGGAGTGCGTGGAGGAAGAACGGAAGAGTGGCAGAACCGTGTTGCTTTCCAGCCACATACTCTCTGAGGTAGAGGCCCTGTGCGACAGGGTCACTATTATCAGGGACGGTCGGACGGTGGAGAGCGGAACGCTCTCGGATCTCAGGCACCTCAGCAGGACTTCGGTCTCGGCCGAGCTCGCGCGTGAGCCCCACGGGCTCACGGGATTACCAGGCATCCATGATCTGCGCATAGAGGGCAGGAGGGTGAGTTGCCGGGTGGACGCGTCCGGGCTTGACGGTCTGCTCGCGCACCTTACGCCCTTCGGGGTGAGGAGCCTGACCAGCCAGCCGCCCACGCTCGAGGATCTCTTCCTCAGGCACTACGAGAGCGGAGGGCGGGGGGCGCAGGCAGACCGGCGGATGGGGGTGGCGCCGTGAAGGCGCGCGCGAACGCGCTGGCTGGAACCTGGGCGCTCGTGCGTCTCATACTGCGTCGCGACAGGATAGTGTTGCCTCTCTGGGTCCTGACTCTGGCCCTGCTTCCCGTTGCCATCGCCAACACCATGTACGACCTCTATCCAACGGCCGCGGAACGCCAATCCTACATCGACATAGTAACGAGCACCCCGACCTTCCTGGCGCTCTACGGGCACGCCTTCGGGCACAGCCTCGGCGCCATCACGGCGTGGCGCCTCGGCGGAACGGTCCTGTTCGTGGGTCTTGCCAGCCTCCTGACCGTCATCAGGCACACCCGCGTGGAGGAGGAGGCCGGTCGGCGCGAGCTACTCGGCGCCACCGTAGTCGGGCGTCAGGCGCCGCTGATCGCGGCATTCGTCGTAACCTTCGGTGCCGACCTCCTCCTCGGCGCTCTGGCGGCGGTCTCGCTGGTGGCCTACGGGCTGCCGGTCGCGGGGTCCGTGGCGTTCGGGCTCTCGTGGGCGGTGTTCGGGTGGGCGTTCGCCGCGGTGGCGGCAGCGGCCGCGCAGGCGACCGAGGGGGCGCGGGCCGCGAGGGGCATCTCCATCGCCGTCCTAGGGCTGTGCCTGGCGCTGCGCATGGCTGGCGACGTGGGCAAGGAGGACGGGCCATCGTGGATCTCCTGGCTCACGCCGTTCGGGTGGATACAGCACGTGCATCTCTACGGCGACCAGAGCTGGTGGGTCTTCCTGCTGTTCGCCGGCGTCGTGGCCGTGTTCGTCGCCTCCGCCGTCGCGCTCTCCGCGAGGCGGGATCTTGGTAGCGGCCTCCTTCCGACGCGGCCGGGTCGCGCCGCGGCGGTGCGCTGGTTGCGGGGCCCTCTGGGCCTGGCCTGGCGGCTGCAGCGGGGCTCGCTCGTCGCCTGGATTTTAGGGTTCGTCGCCCTCGGCGCCGTACTCGGCGGCATCGCCCAGGGTGGCGTGGAGGTGATCCGGGACAACCCCAAACTCGAGGTCGTGGTAGGGCGCCTGGGCGGCTCTTCCGGCATCGCGGATACGTACTTCGCCGCGATCATGGGCCTCCTCGGGCTCGTCGCCGCAGGCTACGCGATAGGCGCCGCGCTGAGGCTGAGGGGCGAGGAGGTGGGCGGACGGGCAGAGCCCGTGCTGGCTGCCCCGGTCTCCCGTCAGAGGTGGGCGGCTAGCCACCTGGCGTTCGCGATCCTTGGCCCTGCGGTTCTTCTCGGCGCGGCTGGCACCGCCGCCGGTTTGGCATACGGTCTGAGCACGGGCGCCGTTGGCCGCGACCTTCCGCCCGTGCTGGCCCAGGCCATGGTGCAACTGCCCGCCGTGTGGGCTCTGGTCGGGGTCTCGGCCGCGCTCTTCGGGCTGCTGCCCCGGCTCGCCGCGCCGGTGGGCTGGGCCGTCCTCGCGGCGTGCGTGCTGCTCGAGGAGTTCGGCAGACCTTTGCAATTGAGCAAGCGCGTGCTCGACCTCTCTCCCTTTGCCCACGTGCCGAAGCTGCCGGGGGACGACGTGTTCGCGGAGCCGCTCGCGTGGCTAGCCCTGATCTCCACCCTCCTCGTCGCTGCCGGCCTCCTCGGCTTGAGAAGACGCGACATCCTCTGAAGCGGTCCGCGAACCGCACCATCAGCCTTACTTGCTGACCGCTGAAAGCTGACGGGCTCAGGTCGTTTTGAGTTGCAGCGAGCCTAGCCGCACGCCGGCGCGGATCTTCAGGATGGGGCCGTTCCCGCCCAGGGCGGCTTCGGTCAGGAAGACGCCCTCCTTTTTCGTGAAGCCGTCGCCCACGTCCACGCTGCCCAGGGTGGTCTCCGCGGACACCCTCGCCGCGGTGGACGCCGGCACGGATACCGTCACGGCTGAGAGCCCGGTCTCTATGCTTGCCTCGGTCTCGCGCGAAAGGGCACCGCCGAAGTCCAGATCGTAACTGGCCGCCCCGCCGGAGAGGCGCATCTCGGAGAAGTTAGCGTTGGCGAGGTTCTCGAGCTCTATCTCGGCGGCGCCGGTGGAGACGTCGAGCAGATCCATCCGTTCGGGGTTGGGTCTTGTAAAGTCCAGCTCGAACTTGCCGGCGCCCTGCCTGACCACAAGGCGGCTCAGGGGGACGCCGCCGAGGTCCAGCTCGAAGTCGCTGGCACCGGTCTCGATCGTTATGGCGAACGGTCTGTCTTTGCCGAACTCGAGCTCGTAGCTGGGCACGCCCCCGAAGACGGCCTGAATCCGCCCCAGGGATGGCTCCGCCTCGGTGATAGTAGCGCCCGCCTCCTCCTCGGTGATCCTGAGCGGCCTTCTGTCGGTGGGGTCATCGTAGGTTCCGGTGACCCAATCTTTATCCTCGCCGGGCCTGGCCTTGAATCGGCAGGCGCCGAGGGCTATTCGCAGGTGCGGGTTGTCCGCGGCGGGGTAGGCGACTCGTATCGGCGTCTCTCCCATGAGGGTGCTCCTTCCTTTGGCTAGTGAGCGTAAGGGGTGCCAGGGGCCTCAGACGACCTCGAGGTTGATCTCCCCGACGCCCCCTTCCACGTCGACGTTCAGCGTAACGTCGGAGTTTCCGTAGGCGTCGTTGACGTAAAAGTTGCCGTCCTTCGTGAGCCCTTCGGCGTTGATCTTGCCGATGCCGCCTACGGCCTTGGCCCTGACGCCGACCTTGCTCGGAAGCATTACCGTCGCCTGGCCGACCCCGCCCTGTATGCTGGCGTCGAAGTCGCGGCCGTAGTTGCCCGTGAGGTCCACCGTGGTCTTGCCCGCGCCCATCTGGAGGTTGAGCCCCGTCAGGGTGAGGCTGTCGAGGTCGAGGTCGCTCCTCCCGGCGCCCATCTGCACGGCGAGGTCGGTGGGTATCTCGTCGTTGAGGCGGACGTCCCACTCGTTGCTGGCGTCCGATCCGAGTTGGTTGTTGCCGCTGCTTCCCTGCTTGACCGAGAGCTCTCCTTTGTCGCCGCTCACGTCGTAGTTCACCTGGGGCTTCCATTTGGCGACGTTGTAGGAGAAGTCCGCCTCCATGAGTTCGTCGGCGGCCCCGCTCACCTTCAGCTCGCCGGCCTTCATCACGAGGTGCGCACGCACGGACTTCGCGTTCTCGGGTGGGACCGAGCTCGACTTGTTCTGCATCTTTCCGACCTTCTGCCCTTGCGCCGAGCAAGAGGCCAGAAGGAGTGCCGCAACCAACAACATGGCCAACCGTGTCATCCTACCTCCTGTGCTCGTTTGACGTTGCTCGTGATCTCGAGTGCCGGGGCAGCCCGGGACGCAGAGTCCACTCCGAACCCCGGTTAACCCTGTTGCCCGGGAAACTGGAGCATCCCGTCCACCACGCAGGGAGTGCATCGTGCCATGCCCGCTCCACTAACGTTACCAAATATGGTAGGCGGCGCGCGGGACCTTTACAAGGCTGACCTCACGACTTTATGCCCACGATGGTTGTTTAGGAACGCGAGGGCGTCCTCCTCGTAGCGGCGCTTGCGTTCCTTGGGAATCCCGTGTCCTACGTGCTCGTAGAGGCGCAGGTTCGCTTCGGGTATCTTCTCGGCAGTCTCGCGCAGGATGCCTTCGGAGAAGAAGGGATCTTCGGTTCCGCCTATGAGGAGGGTGGGCGCGGATACCTCGTCGAGCCGTCCGGTGGTGTCGTGGCCGAGGTCGGCCTCAAGCGTCGTGAGGAAATCCGAGGGGTCGCGAAGCGTGCCGATAACGAACCTCCCGAAGACCTTCATAAATGCCCCGGCGAGGCGTTTGTTCGTCTCACTGGTTACCGTGGCGGCAGCCATGTCCGCCCGCAGCTCTCGCCAGCGTCCCTCCCGCGCAAGCGCCTGCCAGTGCTCGCACGTCTCGCGTCCCTCCTCCGACAGGCGGGAGGCGCTGACGACGAGGATCAGGCTCAGGACTACCTCAGGATGGTCGATGGCCACGTACTGGGCGATCTCTCCGCCGGTGGAGAAACCCATCACGTGCGAGGGTCCCAACTCGGCCTCCACCGCCCGAGCGAGGTCCCCGGCCATGTCCTGCGTGGTGTAGCCGGACGGCATGCCACGCCTGCGGTTGACCACGTAGACCGTGTACTTGCTGGCGAAGCGACCGAAACCGAGGCGGTAGGTCCACACGGCGAACCGGTTAGGGGGCTCGTTGTTCAAGGTAATCCCCGGCAGTATCACCAGGTTCTCCGTCCCGTTCCCGAGGCGCACGTACGGGAGCTTTCCGAGGAAAGCTCCCGTCTCCATCTCTTCCCTTTTTGCGATCATGCTCCTACCTCCGTCCTGGACGGTCCGGATTGCCGCGATCGATCCGCCCTTTGCCTAGCCATGGTGTTCACCGGGTCGCGGGCGCCCGTATGATGACCTTGCGCGCAAGGTCCTGCGAATTACGTAGAGGATCAGGGCGTCGCAGACCACGAGACCAAGGACGGCGGCCGGCAGGTGTGACATGGCGCCGGCTTCTGTGCTGAAGAGGAACGTCCAGCCTATTTTGAAGAGAACCGCCACGTTGACCACAGCCAGCCCCCAGACGAGCGATCGCTTCCAGAAGGCCAGCCCCAGTGCCGCGAAGGTGAGCGGCACCAGCAGGGCTATGAGGACCTTCCAGAGCGTCCAGTCGGCGGTGAGGTACTTCCATTCCGAAGCCAGCATCTCGTTCACGGCCGGGCTCGGCTGCTCCGGGGCGGGGAACCAGAACATGCTGGTTACCAGCGCGAGGATGGTGAGCACGATGCCCCACAAGCTGCGCCTGTAAGCGAAGAAGCAGAACGGCAGAAAAAAGAGGGGTCTTACGTACCAGGAGAGTACGTTGTGGTGGCGCGCCCACGCCCACGCCACGAACTCTTCGGTGTTCCCCGTGGCGGCCACGGCGACCACGGCGAGAATGAACAGGGCCAACGTACCCGCCGCTAGGATAAGATCCGTTCGCGTTGTCATCCCCGTACGGTCCATAGTTTTGCCCTCCGTTTCTCTTGCGGTGTTGTGGGCCCCGAGGGTCTTGCCACCACGTCCACCTGGCGGACGATCTTGCCTCCTCGCACCTTCAGCGTCGTGTCGACCACGACCCGGCCTCCGTCCGGGTACCCACATACCTCTCGAAACCTCAGCCCGTCCTCCTCGCTGACGTCCTCTTCCCGCTCGACGCGGTGAGTCGTCCCTGGGCCGAAGACCGTTCGCAGGTGCTTGGCGATCTCCGCGCTCCCGCGGAGCTCGAAGGGTGAGGCGTGCGGGGACTCGGCGTTGAAGATGCTCAGCCGGGCATCAGCGGCGTAAAAGCCGAGCACGAGATCCGGGTCACACCGCTCGATACCACGCCGCAGGACCTCGAAATCCAGCCCTGTATCGGCCTTCCGCTGCGTCACACCGTGTACTTCCTTCCTCGTGCTACTTCGGGAGGCCGTACCCGACCTCTACCACCCCTACGTTCGCTCCACTGCCTCGTGGGAAATGGGACGCTACGTGAGAACATTGCCTGCAATCCCTCTAACGCACTCGGGCGAGTAGAACGCGGCCTCACAAGCCCGGAACGGCATCCCGCCTCGAGACACCGTCCCGTTCTTGGCCGGGGTTGGCCGGCTCGCTGCGTGCCTACCTAGGAGCCGCCGGGGCCGAGGGGTGCGCAGGTGTGCCTGTGGGGACCTCTGCGCCCGATTGCGCTTCGTCCATGCCGCTCTTGAACCTGTGGCCGACCCAGATGGCCCCGATGACGGCGCCGATAAGGATCAGTATCCCGAAGTCTCCCACCAGGTAGACGTTCACCAACACGGGGGAGGCCGTTATCAGGGTGAACGCTCCAAGAACGCTCCAGGCAGCGTTGTGCACCGAGTGCGCGATAGAGGCTGGCCAAGTGCTACCTGTGTAGATCCTCAAGTAGCCGTAGAGGAAGCTTGCAGCGACGACGGTCCCATAGAACAGGGGAAAGAAGAGCAACAGGTTCCCCTTGAGTAAGCCGATCGCTGGGGCGAGGAAGAACAGGGGCATGTGCCAGGTTGCCCACACAAGACCGACCAACAACAAAGCACGCGTCCTACCCAAGGACATGAGGTGAGGCTGCAAGTAGCCTCGCATCCCGATCTCTTCGCCTAGGGCGAACCACACCGTGTAAATGCCGACGAAGATGAGGAACTGGATGATAGGGGCGACGATGCCATCTTCGGGGACGACGAAGGAGGCGAGCGGGGTGGCCCACACGACCGCAGAGGCTGCCACGCTTATGAGCAGGGTCAGTCCGAAGGCGATCCACCACACGTTGAGGCCCAGACGGTGGAGGCCAAGGGACTTCCAGCCCTCCCTTGTGTAGCCCTCCCTTGTGACCACAAGCAGCATGATCAATGCCGCCACGGTAGGAGTGAACGACCACAAGGTCCACATAACGGGGCCCTGAGGAAGTTCGAGGAACCTTATCAACAAGGCCGCCCCTACGGACATGCACAGCACAAGCACCGAGAAGATGGCCGCCTTGGTAGTATCGGTCAGCTTCATGAACATGACCCGAATCCCTTCTCCCGCCGCTTCTCCGGTCGGGTGTGTCCTTGCCCTCGCTCTCTGGGCGACTGAAAGAACCCTATAGCGCCCAGAGTGGCGGCAAACCAGTAGACCTACTGGTGTGGGTTACCGGATTCTCGGGACGCGGGAACCAGTAGCAGCTAGTAGGAACCCTGGGGGATGATCTCGAGTCTTCCTGGAGCGCCCGCGCACCTACCTTTCGGACCAGCCGATAAGCCAAAAACCGACTACCGACGGGGGTAGGGCCGTCACAGGAGGCCATGTTCGACGGCGAATCGGGTCGCCTCGGCGCGCGAGTGCAACCCCAGCTTGCGGTAGATCGAGCCAAGGTGCCATTCGACGGTGCGACGGCTGAGGAAGACCCTTTCTGCCACCTCGGCGTTGGTAAGCCCGGTGGCGACCAGACGCAGCACCTCGACCTCCCTGGCACTGAGCCCGGCGGGGTAGGTCTCTGAGGGGACGGATTCTGGTGTTGTCGAGCGGTCCAATGCGTGCACGATTGCCTGCTCGGTGCTCAGCGATCGTCCCTCCGTCCACGCCGCCTCGAACGCCTCTTCGCCGAACCGGGCACGCGCAGTCTCTACCTGGCTACGATGGAGGGAGCGGTCGGGTACGTAGGTGTATACTGCGGCTTCCATGCGCCCTAACAGCGCCTCCTCGGCACCCCACAGGCGCGCGGCGCGCGCCATCTTGCCCTCCGCAGCAGCGACGGCCGCCAGTCCCTCGAGGCAATGGGCAACGTCGGCGTCGTTCCCCAACTCCGCCGAGAGTTCTAGCCCTTCCTCGAAGAGATCCCGCGCTCGCTCGTGGTCGCGCTCGGCCTGCGCCAGGGTCGCCAGGGTATAGAGCGCAGCCGAGATGGCCTGCCTCTCACCCACCCGCCGGGAGAGCGCGAGCCCGCGCTCCCCCAGGCTCTTCGCGCGTCCGTAGTCGCCCTGCTCGCGCCACGATACCGCCAGGAAACCCAACTCGATCGCGGCGCCCCACTCCTCACCCTCCTCGAGGAAGAGATCGACGGACTCTTCGATGAGGGTTACCGCTCGCCGGTGCTGCCCTTGTCCGTTCGCCGCGAATCCGGCGTTGCTCAGCGCGTACGCGCTTCCCAGCTTGTCGTTGTGTTCACCGAAGAGCCTGAGGCTTTCCGCCGCCAGCGCTTCTGCCGAACCGTGGTCGCCCTGATAGTTAGCCATTATGGCCTCGACGTACAGCGCCTTCGCCCGGGCGGAGGGCAGCATTGCCTCGCTGCCTTTCACCGATAGTGCCTGCTCCATCGAGCGCCGACCCTCGGCGAAGTGGGCGCGTATCCCCCAGAATAGCCACAGTGCCCAACCGAGCCTCGCGGCCCCCTCCGGCTCTCCGCGTGCGAGCGACCACCGCATGGCCGCCCTCAGGTTGTCGTGCTCGGTCTCCAACCGTTCCAGCCACGCTAGCTGCCGCTCTCCCTTTAACTCCGGCTCGGCCTGCTCCGCGAGCTCCACGTAGAAGTTGGCGTGCCGCCGCCCGACCTCGGCCGTCTCCTCGGCCTCGTCGAGCTTCTCCCTCGCGTATTGTCCTACCATCGCCAGCAGACGATAGCGCGTCTCGCCGCCCTTCTCCCGCGTCGATACCAGCGACTTGTCCACCAGCTGGAAAAGCAGCCCGAGCACTTCGTCTCGTTCGAATTCTTCCCCTGCACACACCGACTCCGCGGCCTCAAGCGTAAACCCGCCTGCGAACACCGAAAGCCGCCGGAACAAGATCCGCTCCTCTTCCTGGAGCAGCTCGTGGCTCCAGTCCATCGTCGCCCGCAGGGTACGGTGGCGGGGCATCGCCGTCCTGCCGCCGGAGGAGAGCAGCCCGAAGGAATCGTCGAGCCTCTCGGAGATCTCCTCCACGGAGAGCGCCCTGGTCTTGGCCGCCGCGAGCTCGATGGCCAGCGGTATGCCGTCCAGCCGGTAGCAGACCCGCGCCACAGCTTGCGCATTTTGCTCCGTGAGCGCGAAGTTCGGCCTGACTGCCGCCGTCCGCTCCAGGAAGAGGCGGGCCGACTCGTAGCGGGGCAGGCCCTCGATGTCCGGTAGGCGCCTGAGGTCGGGGAGGGTGAGCGAGGGGACGGGCCAGGCGACTTCTCCGGTGATTCCGAGTGCCTCCCGGCTGGTGGTCAGGACCCTCAGCCCCGGACACGAACTTAGCAGCGCCTCGGCAACGGCGGCGCAGGCCCCGATGACGTGCTCGCAGTTGTCCAGGACCAGCAGCAGCCGTCTGGATCCGAGGTAGTCGGAGAGCGTCTCGGTCATCGAGCGGCCCGGCTGCTCGCGGATGCCCAGGACAGAGGCGATCGCCTGGGGCACGAGGGAAGAGTCCGAAATCGGCGCCAGGTTTACCGCCCATACGCCGCCCTCGAAACCGTCCATAAGCTGGCCCGCTACTACCAGAGCCAGCCTCGTCTTGCCGCAACCGCCGGCGCCGGTGAGCGTCAGCAGCCGGGTTTCCCCGAGCAACCGTCGCACCTCCGACAGCTCCTTCTCCCGCCCGACGAAGCTCGAGAGCTCCGTCGGCAGGTTGTTGGGCGGCCCAGGTTGCCGATCCCTGATGGGAAGGGCGACTAGCCGGCCGCGATCGCTCTCCCGGGTCTCATGTGATGGACGCATCGCGTCGGACATGAACCATGCTCCTGGCGTTGCTTGCCGGTCTGCGAATTGTAGCGACCGGAATGCCAAACGTGAAGGCTCGGCGCCGCGGGTCTTGTACTTCTGCCTGATCGGGCCTTTGTCCAGGAGCGACTCGGCCTTTCCAGGGCGTCCTCGGTGTCACAATCTCCTCCATCGCCCACATGGTGCAGCCGCCGGAGAACACGGCGAGGCGGGCGAAGATAAAGGTTACGGTGCCTGTAGGCAGACCGGTCATCTTTCGTAGGTCCCTATCAGCTCAGAACCCGAAAGCGTCCAGATCTCGGGCCACCTCCACGGGACCTCCAAAGGCAGCCTTGGCCTCGGCCGCCAGCTTTTCGGGATCGGCGAACCGCCCCTCTCTGAAGTGAGTTAGGACGAGACGGCTTACCCCGGCGGCACGGGCGACCTCGCCCGCCTCGGCCGCGGTGGAGTGTCCCAGGGCGTGTGCCGCTTCGGCTTCGGTCCCTGGACCGTGGGCTTCGTGGATGAGCAGGTCGGCGTGATGCGCCGACTCGACCACCTCCTGGCAAGGTCTGGTGTCTGCGGCGAAAACGACTGTTGTGTCCCCCTGCGCGATGCGGAAGCCTGCGCACTCGACCGTGTGATCTACGAGAAAGGGCGTCACCTCGGCGTCTCCGGCCTGGATCGGACCTCCCGGAGTGAGCTCTTGCCAGCCGAGGCGTTCCCCGAGCCAGTCCTCGACGCCGGGGATCGTGAGGGCGAGCAGGTTCCTGAGCGCCCCCAGGGTTTTCGGCAACGCGTGGACGGTGAGGTGGGCTTCGGGGAGGGAGACCATGGCGACGAGGAGGGGGGCGAGCCCGCCGACGTGGTCGAAGTGCCTGTGGCTTACGAAGAGGTGCCTTATCCCTTGTAGGGGTATGCCGGCACTCCTCAGGCGTTCGAGGACGATAGTGCCGCTGGAGGCGTCGAAGAGGAGCGCCTCCCCATTCGAAATTCGTGCGGCGACGCTGGTCTGCGCCCGCTCCGCGTTCAAGGCGGCGCCGGTACCGAGACAGATCACGCGCCCCACGGCGCACCTCCGACCTTACTCTATTGGATGTCCATACGTGCCACATTGTCTGTCATGGGACCGCGCAGGGCAACGGAGCTGGGTTAAGATGGGCGTGCCTGAAGCAGACGCATTGCTAGGAGCGGCATGAAGGCCAGGAAGACCATAGCTACCTTCTCCATCGTGGCCTTCGACCCCGAGACGGACTCTTTAGGCGTCGCCGTGCAGTCGAAGTTCCTCGCCGTCGGCTCGGTCGTGCCCTGGGCGCGCGCAGGAGTCGGCGCCGTGGCGACCCAGGCGATGGCGAACTACGATTACGGCCCTCACGGCCTCGACCTGTTGGCCGGGGGAAACACCGCGGAGCAGACGGTGGAGGCCCTGACCTCGGCCGACGAGGACCGCGAGCACAGGCAGGTCGGCGTCGTCGATGCTCAGGGCCGGGCCGCGACCTTTACCGGCTCAGAATGCTTCGACTGGGCCGGGGGCGTCACCGGGAAGCACTACGCGGCCCAGGGCAACATCCTCGTCGGCGGGGAGACGGTCGGGGCGATGGCACGGGCCTACGAAGAGACGGACGGCGACCTCGCGGCGCGCCTGCTCTCGGCGCTAGACGCCGGTCAGAAGGCGGGCGGGGACTCGCGGGGAAAGCAGTCGGCGGCGCTGCTCGTGGTGCGGGAGGGCGGGGGCTACGGCGGGGACAACGACAGGGTCGTGGACCTGCGCGTTGACGACCACCCAGAGCCCATAAAGGAGTTGATCCGCATCAGGGACCTCCACACGCTGTATTTCGGCGAGACGGCCCCCGACGATGTCATCGCCGTGGATGGCGACGTTCGGGCCGAGGTCGCCGACGCGTTGCTAAGGGCGGGATACCTCGGGGGGCCGGGCGTGGGGGACGACGACCTCTTCGACGCTTTGAGCGCCTTTATCCGCACGGAGAACTTCGAGGAGCGCGAGCAGCGGCGCGGCTTTCTCGACCGGGCTGTCCTGAAGCACCTCAAAGGGCGGGGGTAGCCCCGGCCTGGCCGGAGCGCCGCCGCTCCTGTAATCTTCACCCCAAAAGGGGCCGCCGGGAGAGCGAGGAGTAGCCTGTGGCGATGCTGGAAGTGAACAACCTGAAGACCCACTTCAATACTCAGGATGGGGTCGTTAAGGCCGTCGACGGCGTCTCGTTCTCGCTGGAGGCGGGGGAGACGCTCGGGATAGTCGGGGAGTCGGGGAGCGGCAAGAGCGTTACAGCACTCTCCATCATGCAGCTAAACCCCAAGCCGCCGGCCGAGTACCCGGAAGGCGAGATCCTCTTCGAAGACCAGAACTTGCTAAAGACCTCAGACAAGCGCATGCAGGAGATCCGGGGCAACGACATAGCCATGATCTTCCAGGACCCCATGACGAGCCTCAACCCGGTCTTCACGGTGGGAAACCAGATCCGTGAGGCCATCCGCATCCACCAGAACCTCTCCAAGGCCGAGGCCCAGGAGAAGACCGTCCAGGTCTTGAGGGACGTAGGCATCGCCAATCCTGAGAGGAGGGTCAAAGAGTACCCGCACCAGTTCTCCGGAGGCATGCGCCAGCGGGCCATGATCGCGATGGGATTGTCGTGCAACCCGAAGGTTCTTATAGCTGACGAACCGACGACGGCCCTCGACGTGACGATCCAGGCGCAGATACTCGAGCTGATGGTGGACCTGCAGGAGAAATACGGCACGGCGATCATCATGATCACTCACGATCTGGGCGTGGTCTCCCAGCTCGCCGATAGGGTGATGGTGATGTACGCTGGCCGCGCCGTGGAGCAGGCAACCACCGACGAGGTCTTCTACGACCCCCTGATGCCCTACTCGTGGTCCCTCCTCAGGTCCCTGCCGCGCCTGGACACCGCGGGCGAAGTGAGGCTTCTGCCGATAGAGGGCACGCCGCCGTCCCTGATCTTCCTCCCCGACGGATGCAACTTCAGCCCCCGCTGCCCGTTCGTGAAGGACGAGTGCCACGAGATAGACCCCGATCTGGAAGAGAAGAAGCCTGGCCACAGGGCGGCGTGCATCCTCTCCAACGAGGAGATAGAGAAGAACAAGAGCCGGGTGGACGAAGAGCTGGGGGTGGAGACGTGACGGAGAACGCGCAGGCGAACCCCGAGACCAACGGCCATTCCGGCGACTTTCTGCTTCAGACCAAGGACCTGAAGATGCACTTCCCCATAAGGGCCGGCCTGCTGCAGCGCACGGTCGGGCACGTGAAGGCCGTGGACGGCGTCGACCTCTCCGTGCGGCGTGGGGAGACGCTGGGGCTCGTGGGCGAGTCTGGGTGCGGAAAGAGCACGCTCGCCCGCCTCATCCTCAGGCTTCTGGAGCCGACGGAGGGCGAGGTCTTCTTCGACGGCGAGAACATACTCGGCTACGACCGCAAGCGCATGCTCGGGGTCCGCAGAAACATGCAGATAGTCTTCCAGGACCCTTACGCGAGCCTGAACCCGCGCATGACCGTGGGCGCCATCGTCTCCGAGCCCCTGAAGACCCACGACGTGGGCGGCTCATCTACAGACCGCAAGAAACGGGTGCAGGAGCTCCTGGAGGTGGTGGGCCTGAGCCCCGAGCACTACAATCGCTACCCGCACGAGTTCTCGGGGGGCCAGAGGCAGAGGATCGGGGTCGCCAGGGCCATCGCGCTCAACCCGCGCCTAATCATTTGTGACGAGCCCGTCTCGGCGCTCGACGTCTCCATACAGGCCCAGGTCATCAACCTCCTGGAGGACCTCCAGAAGGAGTTCGACCTCACCTACGTCTTTATCGCCCACGACCTCTCCGTGGTAAAGCACATCTCCGACCGGGTCGCCGTGATGTACCTGGGCAAAATAGTGGAGATAGCCGACAGAAACACGCTCTACGACGAGCCCCGCCACCCCTACACCGTCTCCCTCCTCTCCGCCATCCCCGTCCCCGACCCCCACAAGGAACGCGAACGCCAGCGCGTCGTCCTCTCCGGCGACGTACCCTCCCCCGCCAACCCCCCGCAAGGCTGCTC
>JBKPSF010000224.1:0-3601 GCA_046734875.1 Actinomycetota bacterium
GGGTCTTCTTCAAGCCTTATCCTGCCAACCACTTCACCCACGCCGGCATAGACGCGGCGATGCGGCTTCGCGAGGAAGGGTTGGAGATCGCAGAGATTGAAAACATAGAACTCGGCGTGGCCGGCCCCGTGCTGCGCACCATAGCCCAACCCGAGGACGATAAAGCCAGGCCCGCAACAGGTTACGCTGCCCAGTTCTCCGGTCCTTTCACCGTCGCGACCGCGCTCACCGGGGGTGGCGGCCTCGGCGTCTCGCTGGAAGACTTTACCGACGAGGCCGTGACGGACCGCACGAAACTGGACCTGGCTTCCCGCGTGCGTTGCTCGGCCGACGAGGAGTGCGACCGCATCTTTCCGAACCAGTTTCCCGCCGTGCTGAGCATACGCCTGAAGAACGGCGAGACGCGTGAGGCCCGCGTGTCTCACAACCGCGGAGGTCCCGAGAACCCCTTGAGCGACGAGGAGCTTGACGCGAAGTTCCGTGCCAACGCCACCCGCGCCCTCCCCGGACGGGCCACCGAGGTCCTGAGGACCGCGCTGCAAGACCTCCAAAACCTCGAACACGTAGACGGGATAGTCTGCCTCGCACAGGGTTGATCATTTCGCCAACCGCTTCGGCGTCACTCCGAGATGAGCTGGCTTTCCTGTGGCCCTGTCGCGGTGATGTCGCCCCTGTACGTCTCCGCGGCGAGGAGGACCGAGACCACCGTGATCAGGGCCATAAGCGACATGTAGATCGCGATCGACTGGTATCCGTAGTTGGCGATCAGGTACTCCGAGATGGGGAACGCGAGCCCGCCGGCGAAAACGGAGGCAAGTTGGTAGCCGATGGAGGCCCCCGAATAGCGCACGCGCGTCCCGAATAGCTCCGAGAAGTAGGCAGCCTGCGGCCCGTACATGCTGTCGTGGCCGAGGTTGACGGCGAGGACGATGGCGAGCCAGATGAGGGGCGTCACCCCCGTGTTGAGCAACCAGAAGAACGGGAACGAGAAGAGCAGCAGGAAGACGGACCCGAACAGGTACAAGGGCTTGCGGCCCACGCGGTCCGAGAGCGCGCCGAAGAGGGGGACGGTGATCAGACCTATAGCCGCAGCGATGAGCACGCCTACGAGCCCGACGTTCTCCGCGAGGCCGAGCTCCGCCGTTACGTAGCTGAGCACGAAGACTGTCAGGATGTAGAAGGGGCCGTTCTCGGCCACGCGCATCCCCATGGCCAGAAGCACGTTTTTGGGATACGTACGCACCACGTCTATGATGGGCATGTCTGCCTCGGTTCCGCTCTCCTTGACCTGCTCGAACGCCGGGCTCTCGAGGAGCCTGAGCCGGATAAAGAGCCCGACCCCCACAAGCAGCAGGCTGAGCAGGAAGGGCACCCGCCAGTCCAGGCCGGCGGGCAGTACGGCCCGGGAGGCGAAGAAGACGAGGTTCCCGAGCAGGAGCCCGGCCGGGACCCCCATCTGCGGCCAGCTTCCGAAGAAGCCGCGCCGGCCCTCGGGCGCATGCTCCACGGCCATAAGTACGGCCCCGCCCCACTCGCCGCCAACCCCGATGCCCTGGCAGAAGCGCAACACGACGAGCAGCAGGGGCGCCAGAACTCCGATGCTTTCGAAGGTGGGAAGAAGCCCGATCAGGGCCGTCGCGATGCCCATGATGAGCAGCGAGAGCACGAGCATGGCCTTGCGCCCGATCCTATCCCCGAAGTGGCCGAAGACGAGCCCGCCTATGGGCCTGGCCACGAAGCCGACCGCGTACGTCGAAGCGGCGGCCAGCCTCCCTGCCGTCTCGCTGAACTCGGGGAAGAAGATCGCAGGGAAGACGAGCGCCGCTGCCGTCCCGTAGAGAAAGAAGTCGTACCACTCTATGGTCGTCCCGATAAAGCTCGCCATCGCCACCTGGCGTATCGAGGAAGTCTGCCCCTCTCGCTCCCCGCCTAACCTCTCCACGCGAGCCTCCTTCGCATCGCCGGAGCCCGATGCAAACTCGGGCCCCCCTTTCCCCTATACCACAGAATATTACTCACCACCGGTTCCTTGCCGCAACCGTCGACACGCTCAAGCCTTCGGCTTTCGCAGCACGCTGGCTTCGCCAGCTTGTCGGCACGCTCGGGCTTACGCCCTCGCTTGTCAGCACGCTTCGCCCTTCGGGCTCCGCTTTCAGCACGGCGGCTACGCCGCCTTGTCAGTTCTTTGGGCTGGTTGGGGTGCTATTGTGCGGGGCTTGTGGCTTCTGCTGAAGGGTCGGTTTTCTGCTGTTTTCGTCCCGTTAGTAGTGCGGCGATCGTTATGCCGGATGCGGCTATTGCGACGGCGCCAAGGAAGGCTAGCCTGAAGCCCTGGATTAGTGCGGCGTCGGCTGGCATGTATTCTGTGAGGGTTTCGGTGCGGGCGGCTGAGAGGGGGACGAGGATGGCGAGGCCAAGCACGGTTCCGATCTGGGCAGCGGAGTTCAAGAGGCCGGAGGCGAGGCCCTGCAGGCCGCCTTCTGCGGCGGCGGTTCCGGAGGCGGTCGAGGCGACCGAGGCGCATCCGAGGCCGGCTCCCATGAGCACGAAAGCGGGGATGAGGTAGAGGAGGTATCCGCCGCCGTGCGGGCTCACCCCCAGGAGGCACGCGGAGCCGGCGGCGATCGCAAGCAGCCCGCAAACCATGGTGATCCTCGGTCCGAGCCCTGCCACGAGACGAGGTCCCAACAAAGATCCACCGATTACCGCGAGGTTGAAGGGCGGGAAGACGAGGCCGGCCTGGGCTGGCGGGAAGCCAAGTACCTGCTGCACGTAGAGGGTGCAGAGCAACATCGGCGGGGTGGTTGACGCGGTGAGGACGAGCGCGATGAGGTTCGCCCCCAGCAAGACCGGCGAACGGAAAACCCCGAGCGGCACGAGCGGGTACCGTACCCACCCCTCCACCACAACGAAGAGAAGGAGCAGCACTACCGAAGACGAGACCGAGATCAAGGTTACGGGCTCGACGAGACCGGCTTCTTGCACCCTCGTGATCCCGTACACCAGCAACGTGAGGCCCGCCGTGACACTGACCGCCCCGGCGACATCCAGCCGGGGAGGGGCCGCCTCGTCACGGCTCTCGGAGACTAGTATCGGGGCCAGCGCCACCCCCAAAAGCCCGACTGGCAGGTTGACGAAGAACACCCACTGCCACCCCAGACTTCCCGTGAGGATGCCCCCGAGCAACCAGCCGGTCGCGCCCCCGCCTGCGGCGGCGGCCGTCCACACGCCGAGTGCCCGCCCGCGGCCCTCGCCCTCGGGAAAGGCTGCCGTCAACGAAGAGAGCGCGGACGGCGCAACGATCGCCGCGCCCAGCCCCTGCGCGATGCGCCCGAGCACGAGCGCGAGCGGTGAAGTAGCCAGCCCACACGCCAGCGAAGCCGCGGTAAACACGGCGAGCCCGACCATGAACAGTCGCCGTCTTCCCCACAAGTCCGCCGCCCGTCCCGCGAGCAACAGGAACCCCCCGAAAACCAGCGTGTAAGCGGAGATCACCCACTGCAACCCTGCCCGCGAAAACCCGAGATCCCCCTGTATCTCAGGTAACGCTATGGCCACGATGGTCGCGTCCAACACCACCACAAACTGCGCCACACACAAC
>JBKPSF010000225.1:0-4875 GCA_046734875.1 Actinomycetota bacterium
AGACTACGGGTTCACGCACGGGAGGAGCGCACCGATGGGCGAGAACTCCGATGCGAGCGGGCCGATCAGGGTCTTGCTCGCCGACGACCACACCATGTTTCGCCAGGGCCTCGCCAGCGTTCTCGCCTCCTACGCGAGCATAGAGGTCGTAGCCGAGGTCCCCAACGACGCCGACGCCCTTCAGCTGGCCCGCGAGCTTTCCCCGGACGTGGTCATCATGCAGGTGCAGTTGCCCGTCGATAGGGCCGTAGAGACCCTCGAAGCCATGCGCGCCTTCCCCAAGCCGCCCAAGGTCGTGATCGTCACCATGTTCGAGAGCCCCCGCTACATCAGGAAGTTAACCGGGGTGGGGGTGAGCGCCTACTTGCTCAAGACCTCCTCCTCAGATCACCTGGTGGCCGCCGTGAGGGCCGCCGTGTTCGACCCGGGTAGCGAGAACACCGTCGTTGGGATGCCAAGGGAGATGCTGGAGGGCACCCAGGAGGGCGCAGACGGCGTCCTTACCGCCAGGGAGCTAGAGATCCTGCTTCTCGTCGCCCGCGGCCTCTCCAACGAGCGGATAGCCTCCTCTTTGCACCTCTCCGAGGCGACCGTAAAGCGCCACCTGGCCAACGTCTACGAGAAGATGGGCGTCCACTCCAGGGGCGAGGCTTCCAGGGAGGCGCTCCTTAGAGAGTGGATCACCATAGAGGAGGTCACCGCCGAGGACGAAGGAGGCTAGGGGCCGGCCGCACGAGGCGCTAGCCCGAGGCCAGTTCCTCGGCCTCGTCAACGAGCGAGAGGAGGTCGTCCATGCTCGCGTCTTCTATCGTGTAGGATCTTCCGCCCATGAAGCTGACCCGCACGCCCATGTGGTCCGTGTAGAGCACCTCCACACGCAACACCACGCTGCCCAGCTGCCCCTCCAGGACCTCCCGGCCGGAGTCGCTGCGCACGAGCACGTGGGGGGCGAAGTCGTGCACCTGTCCGTTTAGGGACACCTCCGCAGCGAGCATCACCTCAGAATGGGGGCGGGCGCTTTGGAGGGCGAGGGCAATGGCCTGGCGGTACATCCTGGGCTCCAACGTGATCAGCACGCGCACCATAATCGGCTCATCTCCTCGTGTGGGAAACCGATACGAGACTTCTCTACGCGTAAGATCGCCCACCAACGACTCTTTGCGCACTTTAGGCTCCATATACCCGATCTGCGGGGGAGGCAAGCTTTCGCGCCCGAAATTACACCTTTCGGTGCAAACCGCCGGCCGTCGACGCGCGCGGACTCTGTTGGACTGCCGTGAGGACGAAGTTCGCAGAACTCCGTAAATCAGAAGTCCAACTTCGGAGAAGTTCCCTTCCACGCACTCAGGTGAATAGCGCCGAAAGGAGAACCGCATCCCTGTATCAGGCAGAGTCCCCGTGCTCCTGCATCTCGCGGACCCGCCGCCCTTCGCGATGCCCCCGATAGTATGCCAGTCTCTCCTGGTGATCCGACCATTCCGCGAGGTTCGAGTTTTCAAGGAACAACAGCGTCGGCCCGAAATGGCCATCCCCCCAGCCGTTCCTGTAAGCTGGGTTCTTCCTCCGGTCGCCAAACTGCTTGGTCACCTTCTCCTGGCTCATCTCCGCTCCTTCTAACATATCCTACGGCTCATCCTTCTCCTCGGTGATGGGGCGGAGAGGAGGCAAGTGCCCCACCGCTCTCTGCATGCAACGGGGACACTCTAGCAACCTCGCAAGGGATGATACATATGCCAGGTGGACACTTCTTCTGGGGCGATCTTCCTAGAACGCCGTTTGGGCGAAGTTCGCGGATGGTGACGCCCAAAAAGCGGGGGAGGCTCCTGAAGGCTAGCTCGTAACACCCTCTCACCCGTTTGGGACTTACCGAAAAATCGCAGCGGGGGTGGCGCGCATACTGAGGCCCCCTCGAGTTCCGGTCCCCGCCCCCACACGCGGCCGTCCCACCCAGGAGCGTAGGACCGGGACGAAGCGAAGGCCGCGCCGGATCAGATGGAAAGGTGCGGCCAACGAAATCCGGTCCTCGTGGGGCGTTAGGCCATAAGCTCGTCTACGTCGTGGTCGTAGCGGTCGTCTATGCTGCGGATGTCGCCAAGCCTTCCGTTCCTGCGCGCCCACTCACGATACCCCATCTGTCTCTTGCCTCCTGGGTCCACCGACCGCTCAGATCCGACATCTCTGGCCATGGATCGAGATAGCCTTTCGTCGGCTGCCCTTCCCCATGCAGGCGAGCGCATCTTTATGCGGCGCCACAACATGTAGGGACAGACCCTCGGCTACAGGACGCGGCTATCGGGGGTTTTCGGCCCTGTCCCGACGGGGCTATGGGCGATACGCAAACTGATTTCGCAGAATTTACCTTCCACGCACTCCGCTGAATAGCGGATGAGCCGAGTCCGTTGTGACAGCCGTCTCGACGGGACGCTTGTACTCTCCCCTCCAAGTCCCGAAATGTGTATTTGGTACTACGTGTTATCCGCGCCCGAGAATAGCGTAGGTCAAGGCCCCTGCGCCCAACAGCAGCGCTGCGGCAGGCAACAATATCGCCGGACCTCCGCTCGGCGCTAGTGGACCTTGCATGGTGGGCGCCCTTCTGTCTATCCCCTCAAAATTCCCCTTAGTGAGAGGTAACCAGCCACCCGGGGACTCAGGGTAGGTTTGGCAGTTTACAGGTTCTACGGATCGCGTGGTTTCTGCATATCCCGTGACAGCGCCGATTTCGTCGAAGGATGTCCTACCATCGCCAATATCGCGAATATAATAGTCGACGTTTTGGGGGAACCCTGTATCAACGTCACTCCGGCGAACGGTTATGCACCAAGAATGCGAGCCACTCGCAGGAGGCACAACGGCTATGACCGGACCCGATGCACAACCACTCGATTCGGAGGGCTCGGTGCCACACCGAACCCTGCCTGTAGAGGAGCCGTCTTTGGAGAGGTAGGCCTTTACATCCAGGTTGTAGCATCCGGAGCCGCAGCCTCCCGTGCCCTCGACCCAAGCCACCCTGCCCGACTGCGGTTTCCCCATCACGGGAGCCGCGGCAAACAGTATTGCCGCGATAACGCCACCAACCATGCCCGACAGGATTATGCACCTCATAAGCACTCCCTCCTTACGCAAGGGCGGAGCGGGCCTATCCCACCATCCCGATCAGCTTACTCTCACGCCAGCAAGCGGCGAAGAATTCATCGGGAATTCTTGGCGAACTTCTATGAGAAGGCACTGTTTGTCAAGCCAGCCGACGTGGCGGCCGCTGTGTGGTGTGGACGCGACTGCTCTGCCCTTCGCGCGCTATGCTTCTATCCGCACTGTCAGTGAGTTCACTCTTCGGTGACTCTGTGCATAGGATGAGATCCGTCTTCTCGAGCTAAAGGCGCTGCAATCTTCCGAGCGGTCTTCCTTGAAAAAGGTGGACCAAGTTCGCTTGCGCAGTCGCCTTATGCTAGATCCGAAGCGCGTTCGGGCGAGATCAGCCATGGCCATCAGCCAAGGCTTTAGGGTCGCCTAGCCGCTGCTATGGCGCTATCTTCACCTCCTCTTTGCTCGTCTGACCCATGGCCTCCCTTCAAGCCGCCTCCCGCTCCGTGCGCCTATGGGCGTTGTAGAGCGGGTCGTAGACCTCCCCGCTCACCCACAAGCGGTGCAAGAGCACCGCAAGCTTCCTGGCTACGGCCACCACCGCCCGCTTCTTTGAGTTCTTGCCGCCCCGGGAGGCTATTTTCTCCCCATGGCGCCTCAGGTCAGAATCGGAGCCGAAGGGTCCCAGGACGTAGTGGGCGCTTGAGACCAAAAGCCTCCTTAGCATCTCGTCGCCCTCCTTGGAGATGCGCTTCTCACGGGGGTCCCTCTCTCCGGAGCGGTCGGTTGCGGGCACGAGCCCCAGGTACGCCCCTACCGAGCGGCTCTTCTCGAAGCGGTGGGGGTCCTCCAGGGTGAGCACGAACGTCAGCGCCGTGAGCGGCCCGATCCCCTCGACCTGCCTCAACAGATCCGTTTCTGGGTAGTGCTCTTGGCAGATCTCCTGCAGCTTTCGGTCGTAGTCTCGGATGCGCTCCGTCAGCGAGCCGATCTGCTCCAAGATGGGCCCGAGGGCTGGTCGGAGTGCCTCGGGGATGTGCTCTGAGGCTCGCTTGTGGAAGCTCACAGCCGGGCATTTGGGCAACCTGGCCCCGAAGGACTTGACCGCCCCGCGGACGTGGTTAACGAGCTGGGTGCGGCAACTGACCAGCGCCTGCCGGGAGCGGATGATGGCAAGGTGAGCCTGGCCCTCTTGGCCCCGGTGCTTGAGCGGATAGAGTAGCTTCGGGTCCAGACGCGCCAGGCGAGCCAGATTCTCGGCGTCAATCTCATCCGTTTTGCGTTTGTTGGCGTAGATGAGTCTCAGCTTGCGGGCATTAGCCACCAAGACCTCGTGGGCGCACTCTTCGAGCAGACGGCTAACCCAGGGCGAGTGGGTTCCTGCCTCGATTGCGATGCGTATGGGCTGCTCGGAGGCGAAGCGTCGCCTGAAGTCCTCTGGGGTCGTACGCAGCCTACCCTCCTCGATCACCTCGCCGCTCTCCGTTTCGATGAGGCACAGATAACTGTACTTGTCGCCGAGATCCAGTCCGGCCGTCACCTTTGGTCGTTCTTTGCTACCATCCATAGTGGGCCGATCCTCCTCTCTGGGCCTTTTAGAGCCCGTCGAACCTTTGCAGACCCAAGGGTACTGCGCAGGGGGTCGGCCTTCTCATCTCATCTTCCGATAACGCCGCAGCCTGTTGAAAAACTCCTCCATGCTCCCCTCGGAGCCTTGATCGAGGACTCGGCGCCACAATTTTGCAGTGTCTTGGCAGTGTTTTTCGAGCGTATAGATGCTATTCGGTCTATCGA
>JBKPSF010000226.1:0-5321 GCA_046734875.1 Actinomycetota bacterium
CCTGGACATAGACGGGACGCTCATGGACACCAACTACCTGCACGTCGAGGCCTGGGCGCAGGCCTTCGAGGAAGTGGGAGCGAGGCCGCCGCGCTCGAGGATCCACCACGAGGTGGGCAAGGGCTCGGAGAAGCTCATTACGGAGTTCGTCGAGGACGATCAGAAGGCCGAGCGGGTCAGCGAGCTGCACGGCGAGTACTACGCCGAGCTGCAGGAACGCGGGCACCCCTTGCCCGGCGCCAAGGAGCTCATAGCCTCTTTGGTCGAGCGGGGCTACGAGGTCTGGTTGGCCACAAGTGCCGAGCCCGAGGAGCTCGAGCATCACATGAAAGAACTCGGGACAGAGGGCAAGATCGCGGGGGTCGTCTCTTCGGACGAGGCCGAGGAGTCGAAGCCCGCCCCCGACATCTTCGGGGTTGCCCTGGAGCGGGCGGGAGCCGCCCCGGAGGAGGCCGTGGCTGTGGGCGACTCGATCTGGGACATAGAGGCCGCCAAGGAGGCCGGGGTGAGGACGGCGGCGGTCATGACCGGAGGTGCCTTCAGCCGCGCCGAGCTGGAGGAGGCGGGAGCCTACGCGGTCTACGAAGACTGCCACGATCTGCTAAACGACGGATTCCCCGAGCAGCTAGATCCCACCGAGTCGTAAGGTGGTCGAGACGCAAAAGGAGCGGTTATGGAGCAACTCAAGCCGGTAGGGGAGCAGGTGGTGGTCCTTATGGGTGCCTCGAGCGGCATAGGCCGCGAGAGCGCCCTCAGGTTCGCCCGCAAGGGAGCTAGGGTCGTGGTCTCGGCCCGCGGCGAGGAGGGGCTCGACTCCCTGGTCGAGGAGATAAGGGACGGGGGCGGCGAGGTTATCGCCGTTCCCGCCGACACTTCGGAGTTCGGGCAGGTGAAAGCGGTCGCCGACAGGGTGGTGGAGGAGTACGGGAGGCTCGACACGTGGGTGCATCTGGCCGCGGTGGGGCTCTTCGCCACCTTCGAAGAGACCACCCCGGAGGAGTTCGAGCGCGTCGTGGACGTGAACCTCACGGGCAGGTCTACGGCGCGATGGCCGCGCTCCCGCACCTAAAGCGCGGGGAAGGAGGAGCGCTCGTACACATCTCCTCGATGGGCGCCAAGCGCTCCATACCGCTGCAGAGCGCCTACTGCGCCTCCAAGCACGGCATCGACGGGTTCCTCGAGGCGTTGCGCGTCGAGCTCATGCGCGAAGGCGCGCCGGTGAGCGTCACCCAGGTGATGCCCGCGACTATCAACACGCCCTTCTTCGACAAGGCGCGCACCAAGCTGGGCGTCAAGCCCGTCGCCCCGCCCCGATCTACCAGCCAAGCATCGTCGCCGACGCCGTCCTATTCGCCGCCGAGCGCCCGGCGCGCGACCTGGTAGTCGGGGGCGCCGCCAGGGCCGTCGTGACGGCCCAGCAGCTCTCGCCCCGGCTGCTGGACGCGCTGCTGCTAAGGTTCGGTTTCGGGGTCCACTACACCGACGAGCCCAAAACCGAAGGCGACCCGGACAACCTCTTCGATCCCGTGCAGGGTCTCGACACGGTCGAGGTGTCCTTCGGCGACCGCGCGCATCCCACAAGCCTCTACAACCGGCTGGAGCTCCATCCGGCGGTCAAACGGGGGGGCGACGCTGGGCGCGGCGCTCGGGGCGTTGGTCCTCTTGCGCGGAAGGTTGTAGAGCCGGCACGAGGCGCCGAGCGCCGCGCCCAGCCCGCGACCTCCGACTTGCTGCTCCCCTTACGCGGGCACCTCCCGCGGCTCCCGCGGCTTTTCGTCCTTCAGTTCGCCCCTACTGCCATCTGGAGCGCTTTGGGTGAGCCGCGAGTTCGAAGGGGGCGTCGAGCTGTTCGACGGCGACCTGCACGCGGCGCAGGTCTAGCGCCTCGCCCACACGGCCTCCGACCTTTGCCGCGAGTTCTTCACCAGATACCCTCGTTAGTGAGACGCAGCGGATCCGTCCCGAAAAGGCGTCCCGCAACATGGCTGAGTCGTCCCGAAACCCGTCCCAATTGAAAAGTCCCGATACATGCTAGCGGGAAGGCTTTTGGGACAATGCGTTTCCCGAAGGTCGGCTACATCAGGACGAGCGAGTGGGTTCTCTCTGTCCCTTGCTCTGTTATGCAGCAGCCCGACGTAAGCGAGAGCACTCTCCTCTGCAATCCGCAAGTTCGCCCCCCTCGGCGTCGCGCCCTCGGAGCTGGTCAAGGCGGGCTAGCCACCCAACGAAAAGCCGCGCCCCCGTCGGAAGCACGACCACGCCCAGCGACGCTTTCACGGGCCGCTACTTTACGAATTTCCTCTCCGCCTGCCCCACGAAACCGGCGTAGAAAATCAGCCCCAACTCGGCTACCTTCAGGGGGCCGCGCTCTGCCAACACCTTGCCTAGGTGCTCGGCTGGTGGGTTGTACCACACGCCGCGGTCTTCGACGGGAAGCAATTCGATGCGAGGCGCAATAACAACAACGTCGTTCCCGACGTACACCTTGTCGCCGCCCGCCGTTACGATTTGTTCCGGCACATCGTCCAAGATCAATTGTATGCTGTGCTGGTCCGCGTTCCGCACATGCTCCAAGTAGCGCAATAGTTGATCTTTCTTCCGTTGCCTCTTGAATTTCCCCTGCCAGGGTTCAAAGCTCTCACGGACAGGCTGGCAACTCCGCTCCGTCTTGATCCAGACTTTCTGCAGCGCCACCAAATACTGCCGCCACGCATCCTCGAAGCTGTCGAAATCAGACGCAGAGCGCATGCGCCCTAAGGCTCTCTCCGCCGATCGTAGCTCGAACTTGGCTTCTCGTAAAGGTTCGCTCATCTGCTCGAAAGAGTATACGCAGGGTTGCAACTTTCAATGAATTAATTCGCCTTTCCACCGGGGCGGCCACCTCTAGGTTCAAAGGATCGCACGCTGGCTGTAAGCCGCCGCCACAACGTACAATCGAGGGTGCTGAACGAGGGTAGCGTTCTCAGCGTTTCGACGCATTCGGAGAATCCGCCCTTCGCAGAAAAGGCAGAATGCGAACTTTGCGCCATCGGCCTTCTGCGTCGTTGAGCGATTAGAAGCACACCCGTTTCATCGGAAATTCATCGCCGTCTCTAAACTACGGGGCAACGGTCGCGAGCGCCACGAAACGTCTCAGAGGCACAAGGAGGTCAAGCTCCCGCCACCCTGACAGGCGATCGCAATTCGTCTTGGGGATACTGCCATTGTCACACGGCTTTCACGGCGGGTGCACTGAAGAAGATCCTCAAGGACAAGGACTCAGAAGGACGCAAGTTTGAGATAGTCGCCTTGAGTGGCACCTCCGGTGGCTCCATCTGTGCCCTGCTGGCCTGGTACGGGTTGTTGATGGGAGACACCACAAAGGCGATCGAGCTACTCGATTCCTTCTGGCGAGACAACTCCGCCGACTCGTTTCGGGACAGGATCCTCAACGAATGGCTGCTTCAGACCAATCGCTTCTTCGGCAATGCCGGTAGTACGCCCACCATCAGTCCCTACCTCACGCCCGCATCGGCCTGGGCCAGCGATCAGCTGAGGGACATGATCGAAAGGCATGTCGACTTCGAGAGGATCGAAGAGCTCGTGAAACCGTCGAGCCCGATGCTCCTCATAGGCGCCGCCGACGTCGTCAGCGGCGAATTCAAGGCGTTCAGCAGCTACAGGGACAGGATCGAGGTCGAGATGGTCCTCGCTTCGGCGGCGCTCCCGACCCTGTTCGAGGCCGTGCACACCAACGGGGGCGTGTATTGGGATGGCCTGTTCTCGCAGAACCCGCCCGTACGCGAGCTCCCCGACGCCAAGCCCGACGAGATCTGGGTAATACAGATAGACCCGCAGAGGAGATCTGGCGAGCCGAAGACGATGCCGGACATAATGGACAGGCGAAACGAGCTCGCCGGTAACCTTTCGCTCTATCAGGAGATCTACTTCATAGAGAAGATCAACGAGTGGGTCGCCGAGGGGGTTCTTTCCAACACCAAGCACGAGGTCATCGAGGTGAGGTGGATCGAGATGCTTCGGAATCTGGATTCTGAATCGAAGCTAGATCGCGACCCTGGCTTCATACGGGCGATGATGGCCTACGGAGAGGATCAGGCCGGGGCATTCCTGGCCGATGAACTCTCAGTAGTAGGAGGGGTCGGCGGAAGGGCCGGCTGAACAACCAGGAACGCGTCGTCGTCCGCCCTCGAGAAGCGGGTGGGGTGGACTTCTTCGGAATTTTTGGCGAGCCTTGATCGGGCGGGCCCTTGGGCAGGCTCACAAGGCACAAGAAAGAGGCCAAGGTGAGATTCGAAAACCTGGCCCCTCTGTGCTTCCTTGAAGCCTGCGACTGCGAAGAAAGGGCACGGTGCGAACTTGGCCTGTTCGGCCTTCCACACTCTCCGGTGAACCGGAGGAGCAGCCCGCCCAATCGGCAGAGGTGACTCGCTGGCGGTGTTTGCGTGACACTGCGGCGGGTAGGAATGAAATATGCACGCGAGCCGGCGTCCCCCTCCTAAAATCGACGCCGGGTCGCACCTTCCGACCGGGGTTCCGCAAAAAGAGGTGCCCTGATCGTGCTTCTCCATAATCCCACGACAGGTGCCGGATGCCCATACATCGTTCGGGCCATCTTTGCCCTCGCTTGGCGTACTACGACATGCGCGATTGCTAGAGAGTCATTACCGTGAACTTCGTAGAACGCCAACTCCGCGAAATTCATCATCCTGCATAGTCATCATCCTGCATAGGAATGGGGATCATGAAGCACCGAGGCAGCTTAACACGTTCTCGCGAGCGGACCTAGCCCTCATGAAAGCCGTAGATCGGCCCGCATTAGATACCTTTGCTACTTGCACTTGCTACCGCTAGCAACGCTGGCCGCATAATCTTTCACCGAGGCGCATATTCGTCGGGCATGAGGGCGGCGGAGAATTTCTCCGTTTCTGTGCCACTCTCGGCAGTAGCCATACGGGACGCTATCGCTGGGATCCGGTTCGTAGCTTGGATCACCCAAAACCGTCTTCAAATTCTGTCCTCTCGGGCTTCCGCGACCATCGCTTATCTCACGCTCGTGGCGACGAGGATCGGCCTCATGCGAGATCGCAACCACCTCAGACGGTCATCTCTATACATGTCTACGCTTTGTTTGTGTTTCGCCACACGTTCACAACGCCCGGGTTTTCGGCCACGCTTCTAGCGCCGTCTTCGGACTCGTCCTCGGAGTTCTTCGCTTCGTTGCGGCGTCTGTGCCGGTAGCCGTAGGTGGCTTTGCGCACCGTGTCCTGTGTCTTACGCCGTCCCGGTCTGGGTGCGCCGTGCCTTGCAGAAACTAGAGAATA
>JBKPSF010000227.1:0-14281 GCA_046734875.1 Actinomycetota bacterium
TTCCTTCAAGAGCTTTGCGACGCGCCCCCTCATCATGCCGTCGTTCTGCCCGGAACCGAAGATTACTATGGGCTTGCCCCACATTCCGACTTTCCTGAGGGCCACCTTGGTCAGGTAGCGCGTAAAGGGTATCAGGACCAGTAGGCCAGAGAAGAACAAGACCAACAACAAGCGCGAGAGCGAACCGCTGATGCGAACACCGACCGCGAAGAGTACCACCACGGCCAGGACTGCGAACACGGCGTACGCATGCCTTCGTACTTCCTGCACCGCGTCCAGGCCATAGCCAGGGTAAAGGTCCATCAACGCGCGCAGCCCCACCCACACCGCAATCGCGGGCACGGTGGTGACTATCGCTGTCGTTGATAACCCGCCCCCCCTGCCCCAGATGCCATGTAGCAGCGCCGCTACCTCAAGGACCAGAATCGCAATAAGTACGTCGGATAAGACCAGGAACGTGACGGTTAGACGCTGCCTGAAGATCTGCCTCCAGCGCCTCGTGCTCGTGAGGCCAGCATCCGCGTAGTCTTTCAGGATCTGCATTTCCTGTTCCTGCAGTTTGTGCACCATAGCGCTCTCCCCCGTTGGTGCCAATGCGCCCACCCCAAACGTGATTCTTCACAAAGCTTCACAATTCTACCATCTCCGAGACCCGGACACATCGGTCATCCCGCACGATTTATCGTCGAGAACCCGTATGCCGGCGCTAGTGGCAGCTCCCGGTTCCCGAATCGGTGAAGATCTCGCCGGCTACGGGGACGAACTTCCAATCGTAGCCGGCCGGCTTGAGCGTGAGCTTCAAGACCCCCGGGGTATTGTCGTCGCGCGCCTCGCTGTGGGGTTGGATCGTGCGGAATGGACGACGCTCAGCACCCCCTGTGCCGACCACGAACTCCCTTATGCCCCGCCGCGGGTCCTTGGTGCCGTCGGGCGTCTGCGGGGCGAAGCGCTCGTAGTCGTGGTCGTGGCCGTTGACGACCACGTCGGCGTTCGCCTCGTAGAGCGCCTCCCAGGAGGCCGTCATCTTGGTCTGGTTGCCGTGGTGGCCGGAGCTGAAGAGCGGGTGGTGGAAGTAGGCGAGCGTGCACTTGTTGTTCGGGTTGGCGGCAAGGTCCTTCCTGAGCCAGCCGACCATGGGCGAGCCCGGCCCGCAGCCGCCCACCTCCTCGCACATGCTGTTGAGGACCACGACGTGCCAGTCGCCCAGGTCGTAGCTGTAGTAGCCCTTAGAGGGCGGGCCGGCGGCCGACCCGAAGTAATCGAAGTAGCCGGCGGCCCCGTCCGTTTCGTACTCGTGGTTTCCCACCGCGGGTTTGGTGCGCGCCTTGTACTCGCCCCAGTTGGGCCCGTAGCAGTCCTTGAACTGAAAGGAGGTACCCGAGGGGTAGGCGTTGTCGCCCATGGTGAACACGGTGCCACGGATGTCTTCCAGGAGCCTGGCGGTGGCATCGTCGCTGTCGTTGTGGCAGCTAGAGATGTCCCCGGCCCCGACGAGCACGGGGTTGGCGTATTCCGGGGGCTTCCTTGCGATTACGACAAAAGCGGCTATCGTTGCAAGGACGACCACCGCAACTACAGCGATGGCCCAATATGGCACGTTGGCAACAGAACCCCTCAATTTACACCCGTTCGTTGCGTGATCCGTTCGGTCCGAAGAACCGGGATGCCCATCTAATGAGCACCGTCTTCGTCGCGGCGTCCGCCGCCCACGAGATTATACTACTCGCCGGGTGCGATCCGTCTCGGTTGCCGGGGGTCCATCAGTCGGGCGCGGGTCGTCTTCGGGAGGAGGGAGGGTGCCTAAAGAGCAGGAGCAGGGCGAAGCCGACGGCGAGGGCGCCGCTCAGGAGGAGTTCGCCGCTTACGGAGCCCCAGATCAGAAACACCTGATGTATGCGCAGGGTCTCCACGAGGAAGTGTCCTGAGGCGTAAAGCACCACGTACAGCAAAAAGATGTCGCCGGACTTGAGTTGCTCCGCGAAGCGGCGGGCCACCCAGAGCAGGATCAGGCACGCGAGCAGGTCCCACAGCGACTCGTAGAGGAAGGCCGGCTGGAACGCCATCGCGTCGGCGAACTGCACCGGCCGGTTCTGCGGCGCGATGTATACGGCCCAAGGCAGATCCGAGGGCTCCCCGAAAAGCTCCTGGTTAGAGTAGTTGCCCCACCGGCCTATGGCCTGGGCGAGCACGAGCCCAGGGGCCGCCGCATCGGCGAAGGTGAGCAGGCTAATGTCGCGCAACCGGCAAAAGAGGAGCAGGCCCACAAAGCCGCCCGCGACCGCGCCGTAGGCCCCCACGCCCCCCTCCCAGATCTTGAGGACCGAGGGAAGCGGGTTGGAGGCGTACTGCTCGCCCCACTCGGTCGCGACGTAGTAGAGGCGCGCCCCCAGGACGCCCAGCGGAACTACGAAGAACAGCGACTCGAGGGCGAGGACGCCGTCGTAGCCCCTGCTCGCCAGCTGGCGGGCCGTCAGCCAGGTGCCGACGATTATGCCGAGCACGATCAACAGGCCGTAGTAGCGCACCGTCAGCGGCCCGGCCTCGAAGAAGACCGGTGTGGGCGGGCTCGGCAGCGAGAGGAGGACGTAGAACAACAGGCTCACGCCCGCCACGGAGGCCCGACGGGCGCACGGCCAGCGACGTTACTTCGAATATCCGGCATCGGTTATGGGCGCTCCTTCCGGAAACAGCTTCTCCCCGCTTCGGGGATCGAGGAGGTTGTAATAGTAGCGACCGGTCGTGCTCGAGGCCACAACAGTGGGTTCCATGCCTTTGCCAAGGTTTTGCTTGGTCGACGTGGCGTCGCCGATCTTCAGCCCACCGGCGCCTTGCATGAACAGGGTTCCCTGGCCTTCCGCAAACGAGATGTCGTCGAGGTCCGTGCGCTTGTAGAAGATCTTGCCTCCGGAGCAGGTGGGGGAGGTGGCGAATATGTAGAGGTCGTTGCGGCCCTCGTCTATAAGCAGGAGCGAGCGCGTGTAAAAGTCGCCCACCCTGCTGAAGACGTGCCTACTCCAGGTTCCTTGCCGATCACGCACCCACAGTACGCCGTAGGGGGCGTCGAGATCCCGGTCTATGCGGTCGCGCCTGTTCTTGGTGGCGGCGAAGATTCGCCCCTCGGAGTCGGCCTTGAGGTTGATGTGGTCGTTGACGTTGCGCGACCCCATGATCGGGTTGTCCTCCCGCCACGCGTCGTCGGGTTCTCCAACTTCGTGCACAGCGAAGTAATAGCCGGCCTTGCCCGACTCGTCGTACTGGTTGCCCCACATCAGGCCGATCTTGGAGCCGAAGGCGACCACCGAGGAGACGTCATCGGTACTGACGGTCGTGCCACTGAGCGGGGGGACGAACGGTTCGACCCAGCTGGAGGCGTCGATGCCCCTGGTGTGGGTGAGGTACACCCGGCGCAAAGCGCCGTCTTCGGTGTCCTGGGTGTAGGTGGCCCAGAACTCGCCGTTTTCCGCCCTGGCGAGCGTGATCGCCTCCGTCCCGCCTTCGGCGATGGTGACCGGGAAGCCCGAATCGAGCGAGTAGCGTCGGGTCGAAGGGTCGTAGGTGTAGCGTAGAAAGCGGGCGCTGTCCTCTTTGGAGGCGGCCTGGATTCCGGCGCTGACCACGTAAAGATGGGGCCCCTCCCAGAGGGCGTCGGCCCTGGAGAAGTTGCGTCCGTCGACGAGCGTGCCGGTGTCGCTCCAGGCCTCTTTCGCCGCGTCGTAGCGGTAGATGCGGAATTCCTCGGAGGAGCCGTCGAATAGTATCCCCCACCAGGCGCCGTCGTTGAACCACAGCTTGCTCTGGGTTTTCGCGGCGGTGGGACCCGTCGGACAGCTGATCTGTGGCTTGAGGGAGCTCTGGAAGACGAAGAGAACGCCCATCAGCATGACGAGCACGCCGACGACCTGTGCAATCCTTATCCAGAGCCCCCGAGCCGCTCCCGCCATCACCTATCGCGTCCGGAGTAGGACAACGAAGTCACCTTCTCTAGCCGAACCGCTCTAGAGCGTGAAGCGCGCCAGATTGGTCTGCGGCACCTCGGTCTCCCCGTTGCCGGGAGGCTTCGGGTTTTTCGAGTCGGAGACGCCGATGAAGCCGCCGCCGACCCACAGGTAGGATCTGGTCGCGGCCAGGGTCCACGCCCCCTCGTAGCTCGGACGCTTCCTCTGGTCGAGGGAAGGGATAAAGTCGCAGTAGAGCCGACCGCTCGCCGGGTTCAAGGAGGCGAGCCCGCGCAGGCGCTTGGTGTCTTTGCAGACCTTCTGGTCGAATTGGTTGATGCCGAAGTGCCCGCCGAAGAAAAGACGCGAGCCGCCCAGCGCCACGGTCTGCACGTTCCCGAACGTGCGGAACCGCCATTTCTGCTTACCTGAGTTGCCCTTGTCGATGTGGAAAGCCGCCACGAAGTTTCGCCTGGCCCCGAAGCCGCCGTAGAGCGTGCCGTTCGCTGCCTGGAGGTCCCACGCCGTCTGTGGGCTGTCGATCCTCCGGGCCGGGATCCTCCACGGGTGCACGTTACCCGTGTCCGTGTAAACGCGCGCCACGCTCTGCCGCCTGCTCGATTTGCCGTTGGAGCCCGTGACCTTGCTAAACGGGCCGCCCACGAAGATCGAGGTCCCCCCGGGACCGAGTTCCAGGGCCCGCACCTTGGGGGAGCACTTGGGGCTCGTACAGTCTGCGGCCTCGCCGGTAGCCGGTTTCCACTTGGAAACCAACGCCCCCGTCTTGAGGCTGAACGCCGCCAGGTTTCTGCGCGGCTGCCCGTTGACTTTGGAGAACCCGCCGCCGGCGTAGAGCTTGGAGCCGTCTGCTTCGAGCGCGTACACGTAGGAGGTGTCGCCCCCGACCTGGGGGTCGAACGGAAGCAGGTTGGTCTTTGCGGTGTCCGCGGCGACCGCTGCCAGGTTCTTTCTCTGCTGACCCTCCACGGCCGTGAAGTTCCCGCCGATGTATATGCGGCCGTTCTTTACGGCGAGCGAGCGAACGACGGCGCCGTCCCCGGACACCTCCGGACGCCAAGTGCGGATGGGGGCGCCGGTCTTGACGTTGATGGCCGCCACGTTGCTTACGGCGAGGCTGGCGCCGGACGTTCCGGACGGTCTCGCGCTCACCTCGCCGAAGTTGCCACCTATGTAGAGGATTTTGCCATCCGTCGAGAGCGCCGTGGCGTACACTTTCCCATTCGTCATGTACGTGTTACCCGGCCTCTCGGTAATAGCCAGGGCCGGGGCGACGCCAAGGATAGCCAGTATCGTCGTCACCGCGGCCATCATGGCAAGGACAAGGACAAGTCGTCCGGCCACCGTCTCGGAGACGGGTCTAGATCTCTCGCTCATCGTATCGCTCCCTCCACGAGAATTGTATGAGGCATCACAGCCCCAGATAATAAGGCCGATCGTGGTCCGGTGTGTGGAACATACGGTACATTTTCTCTCAAGTGTCGTCTCCGATTCGCAAAATGTGTGGCCAGCAGCTAAACTCATGCGCAGCGCAAGACCGACAACACGCCAAGTCTCTACGACCACCAGGGGTGTAGCCCGTGTACGAATCCAACTACAACGGAAGCAAGTTTGCAACAACCATTAGCGGCAACGAGCCTTCTGCGGCCTTCCCCAGGGCTTCGGAACCCGAGAGGACCTTCACCATAGGCGATCTCGCGCGAGTCCTCCTGAAGCGCCTCTGGGTAGTTCTCCTGGTCGTCGCCGTCGTGGTCGGGTTCGCCGTAGGGGTGAGCTTCTGGCAAACGCCGGAGTACGTGGCGTCCACGAAGGTGCTGGTCGGTCAGGAACAGGGCAACGGGCAGGACACCAACCTGGGTGGGAGCGTCACCGGCCTCCAGGCGCTCACCCAGACGATGATCATTTACATAGATACCCGTCCCGTGGCCGAGGAGGCCATCCAACGCCTGGGGTTGAATATTTCCCCGGACGCTCTCCTGAATAACCTGACCATCGAGCAGATCGAGACTTCGCAGTTTATCCTCCTGAGCTACAAAGACACCGATGCGCAGCGGGCCGAACAGATCGTCAACACGGTCGGTCAGGTGTCATCCGAGCGCATCTCCGCATCGAGCGCGTCGGCCAACAACATCGTGGCCACCGTGATCGAAAGGGCGATCGTCCCCGAGGCCCCGGTGAGCCCCCAGCCTTTGAGGAACGGCCTCTTGGGTGCCGTGTTCGGCCTCATGCTGGGTACGGGCCTGGCCCTCTTGATGGAGTACCTGGATTACAGCTGGCGTTCGCCAGAAGAACTGGAGCAGATCTCGGGCGTGCCCACTTTTGCTACCATACCCGAGTTCACCTACGCGACGAGGAGGATGGGACGCTAGCATGGGAGATCTACAGAGCCAAAGCAATGCCCTTCCGGCACAGGAGGGCAGACGGCGTGACGGTGCCGCCCGGGATCTGGTAACAGTCCACGACCCCTCCGGTGTTGCCTCCGAGGCCTACCGGATGCTACGCACCAACCTCTTCTACGCCTTGATCGACTCTCCCCCGAAGATCATCGTGTTGACGAGCGCGAACGCCGGCGACGGCAAGAGCACCACCACCGCCAACCTTGGCGTGACGCTGGCGCAGGCGGGCAAGAGCGTCCTGACGCTGGACTGCGATCTGCGCGGTCCCCGTCTGCACAGCATTTTCGACGTGAGTAACTCGAGGGGCCTGGTGGACATCCTTGCCGCCGGCGACAAGGTGGAAGACGTGTGGCGAGAGCCGACACCGCGGTTGAAGTTGATCTGCGCCGGTCCGCCGCCGCCCAACCCGGCCGAGCTCCTGACATCGAGAAGCCTGGCGGAGTTCCTTGCCGAGATGCGACTGAGGTTCGACTACGTCCTGGTGGATACGCCCCCCGTGGGAGTCTCCGACTCCGCCGTGCTGGCGGCCAACGGGGACGGGGTTTTGCTGGTCGTGGATTCCCAGCGTACGCGCAAAGGACCTCTGCGACAGGCTTTGCGCACCCTGCGAGGGGTCGGGGCCAACGTCCTGGGAACGGTAATGAACAACTTCGAGGCCCCCAAGGGGGGCGTAACCAGCCAGTACAGCCACCGCAAATAGACCACGGTAGCCTCGGTAATAATTCGGACAGCTCGAAAGTGAATCGTCGGGCGAGGGGCGGGGGGACGCGGTGAGATCTACCGTGGCTAGATTCCTCAGCGGTTCGACGTTGAGGCGCCGCCTGCTCTCCGGCAGCTCCTGGGCCCTTGGCGGGAAGATAGGGGCAGCCGCGATCGGCATCGTCACCACTGGCCTGCTGGGGCACATGCTCTCGCTGAAGGATTTCGGCAACTACCTTCTGGTGTTCAGCATAATCTCCGTTGGAGCGGTGGTCGGGTCTCTGGGGCTGCCCAAGACGGTGTTGCGGTTCGTCGCCGAGAGCATGTCACTCGATAAGCCCGGACGCGCGCGGCGGGCGATCTCGACGGCACTCGCGCTCGGCATCGTGGGGGCCATCATCACCAGCCTGGCCTACTACTTCGTGGTCGGCGACTTCGTGAACAAGTACTTCTTTCACTCCGAGGCCCTCGTGGCGGTCATCGGCTTGACGACCGGCTGGATGGCGATCTCGGTGATGCAGGAGATCATCGCCGAGTCCTTCAGGGGGTTCCATGACATCCGCATGGCCACCCTGTTCGGCGGCCTGGCGACGGGGGGCAAGAGCGCCGGCCTGATCATGAGGGCCCTGCTGCTCGGTTGCCTGGCGCTGTTGTGGGCGACGAGCGGGGGGCACACGGACCTGAGGACGGTCATGATAGTCTCCGTGGGCTCTGGTGCCGCGAGCGCGCTCCTGTCCGTCCTGTTCTTGGGCAGGAAGATTTCCACCCTCGATACGCAAGGCTCGGAAGACACGGTAAGCGCGGGGGAGGAGTTGCGCGATGCCTTCCCTATACTCATCATCTCTTTGACCTCGTTCATCCTGCTGTCGGCGGCCGACCTCTGGATCCTGAACTTTTTCGGTACGAAAGACCAGGTCGCCCTCTACGGCGCGGCCGCGCGGCTGGTCACCTTCATCTCGATGCCGCTGCTCCTGACGAACCTCGTCTTGCCGCCGATCATCGCGGAGATGTACGCCCAGGGAAGGACCGGCCAGCTCGAGCGCACGCTGCGCTCTTTCAGCACCCTCTCAGGCATCCCGTCCCTGTTGTTCCTGATCGTGTTTATGCTACTTGGTGGCCCAATCATGGGCCTGGTATACGGCAGCGACTTTAGCAGCGCCGCCCTGATACTGGTGCTCCTGAGCGCCGGGAAGCTAGCCGCGGTCTGGGCGGGTTCCTGCGGGGCGGTGCTACAGTTCACGGGCAATCAGGGGTCCATGTTGCGCATCAACCTCCTGACCAGCCCCCTCTTCGTGATAGGGGCCCTCCTGGTCGTGCAAGACTACGGGCCGGTAGGTATCGCCAGCATGACGGCCGCCATCACCGTGTTGCAGAACGCTGCTTTGGTCCTGGTCGCCAGGAGGAAGACTGGCATGTGGACCCACGTGAGCTTCTCCCTCTCTGGCCTGCGAAAGGTCCTCCCGAAGCGATGAGGGTCGTTGCCAACTCGATCCCCAAGAGCGGCACCCACCTCCTCGACCGCCTGCTCGTGCTGCTTGGGTTCGGGCAGGTGGACCTGGGGGGATTTAGGCCGCACCTCCTGAAGAGCGGCGACCGCTTTCCCTTCCTCGGAAGGCGCCTCAAAGGCATCCTGGGAATCCGCAGGCCGGAGGACGTTATGGGGATAGGCCCGCACCTCGTAGAAGGAGGCCGTTTCCCCCCGGCTCGCAGGCTCTTGAGGGGCAGGGGGGAGAAGGTCACCGTCGGGGTGGTCTCCCCCCGGCAGATGAGCCGCCGTTGGCTCTCCTCCCGCCTCGCCGGGGTCCCCGAAGGTGGCTTCGTCACCGCGCACTGCATCTACACCCCCGAGCTTGCCGGGCTCTTCCAAGAGAGGGGGATGAAGACCGTGTGCATCCTGCGCGACCCGCGTGACGTTGCCGTCTCCCAGATGCACTACCTCAAGCAGCTCGAAAACCACTTCGCGCACGAGGAGTACATAGCGCTGCCCTCCGACGGCGAGCGGCTCATGGTCTCCATCAGGGGCGGACAGCTCGGCGGGCGCGAGCTGCAGTCGCTGGGGAGACGCTACAGGCAGTTCCTGGACTGGGAGCGGGCCGGGGGGGCCGTGATGGTCCGGTTCGAGGACCTGGTCGGCCCTGAGGGCGGCGGGAGCGAAGAGGCCCAGCGGCTGGCGGTCGGGCGGGTAGCGGCTCACCTTGGCGTTCCGGTGGAAGAGCGCACGATCGGCCTGGTCGGGAAGAACCTCTTCGGGGCCGGAAGGACGTTCAGGAGGGGCCAGATCGGGGGCTGGCGGGAGGAGTTCACGCCCGAGCACGAGCGGGCGCTGGAGGAGACGGCGGGCCCGCTCCTGGCGGAGCTGGGCTACCAGGAGGCCGGCCACGACCGCTAGGGCGGCCGATTCGTGGACCATTCGCCTATGAGCACAGAACCCACGCCGCTATTCCTCCTCTCGTTGCCCCGCTCGGGGTCCACCCTCGCGCAACGTATCCTCGCCGCCCACGATGCCATCGCCACGGCCTCGGAGCCGTGGGTTCTCCTGCCCTACCTCTACACGCTCAGGGAGCGCGGGACCTACGCCGAGTACAACCACCGCGTCCTGGTACGGGCGGTCGAGGACTTCTGCGACGTGCTGCCCCGCGGCCGCGAGGACTACGTCGGGGAGATCCGCGCGCTCGCCCTGCGCCTCTACAGCAAAGCCTCACCCGCCGGAACGCGATACTTTCTGGACAAGACCCCCCGCTACCACCTCGTCTCGGACGAGATCGTCGCCGCGTTCCCGGAGGGACGGTACCTCCTTCTCTGGCGCAACCCCCTGGCGGTGGTGGCGTCCCTCATACAGACGTGGGCCGGCGGCAAGTGGAACCTCTACCGCTTCAAGGTGGATCTCTTCGACGGCATCGAGAACCTGTTCAGGACCTACGAGATTTACGAGGACAGGGTTCACGTCGTACGCTACGAGGCGCTGATCACCAGGCCCGAGGAGACCTGGGGCGGCGTTTTCCGGTACCTCGGCCTCCCCTTCGACGGCTCCGTCCTGTCGCGTTTCGGCGACGTGGAGCTCGCCGGGAGGTGGGGCGACCACTCCGGCACCGAGAGGTACGCTATGGTGAGCCGCGAACCGCTCGAAGGTTGGAAGCGGGTCTTGAACAATCCCGTCCGCAAAGCCTGGTGCAGGCGCTACCTGCGTTGGATCGGCAGGGAGCGGTTGGCTGTTATGGGCTACGACCTGGACGCCCTCACCGAAGAGCTCGACGCGCTGCCTGCGTCCTACCGGCGGGTCGCTTCTGACGTGGGGCGGGGCTGTTGGGGGCTTCTCCGCGACGTCTCGGAGCCCCATATTCTCAGGCACAAGATCCAAAAGCTCCCGCAGTGGAACCGTATCCACGTGCACAGATGATCGTTGGGCCCGCCACTCGATGCCTCCTGGTATGTATAATTCGCTGCCGTACAAACGCGCTGCAAAGGACGGCATGGAACGACTTCCAAAGATAATCGCCAGCACCGTGGTGCGCTCCGCCCATCAGGGCGAGAGCCACGGGGGCGTGTACATAATAGACTTGCAGACAGGGGCGGCCGAGCAGGTCATACGTTACGACGAACCCTCGATAAGCTGGGAAGGACGTGGCGGTCCAAGGGGGCTGCGCGGCATAGCCTTCTACGGGGACGAGATCTACCTGGCGGCCAGCGACGAGATCTTCGTGTACTCCAAAGACTTCGGCTTCGGCGGGTCCATCAGCAACGAGTACCTCAGCCACTGCCACGAGACGTACCTGACGGGCGACACGCTCTACGTGACGTCGACGGGGCGCGACTCGGTGCTCGAGTACGACCTGCGCAAGGGCTCGTTCGTCAAGGGCTACCACATCTGGTTTCAGGGCCCCAAGCGACAGCTCAAGGCGATGGGGTTCCGCCTCAGGGGACCAGGGCGCGACGCGATAGGACTCCGCAAGGCGGTAGGTTCCATAGCGCCCTTGCCCCGGCTGCAGGCCTTCGACCCGAACTCCGACGGAGGTCCGCCAGCCAGCAGCAACACCTGCCACCTCAACAGCGTCTCTTACGAGGGCGGGCTCCTGACCGTCTCGGGAACGCGCTGCGCCCACCTCCTGGCCATAAGCGACTCGAAGCTAGCCAGTTACGCTCGCATCCCCTACGGGACGCACAACGCCCGTCCCTTCGGCGAAGGCGTGCTGCTAAACGACACTAGCAGCAACCGTGTCAGCTACCTGGGGCGCGATGGGGGAGAGTCCCTTTCATTTCCCATCAAGCACTACGACGAGGCAAAACTCCTCAACTCGCACCTGCCAGAGGATCACGCCAGGCAAGCGTTCGGTAGGGGCCTCTGCGTGCTGGGCGAGGGTTTGATCGCCGGCGGCTCGTCCCCCGCTACCGTCTCGGTCTACGACCTCAACGCCTCCAGGGTCCTCGAGTCCATCAACCTGACCATGGACGTGAGGAGCACCATACACGGACTGGAAGTCTGGCCTTTCTAGCCCCGGCGAACAAGAGACGTCACGCCCGAGGTACACCTCCGCCGTGTACCGTACCGGGCTTGCGTAGTAACACTTTGTACGCGATAGTATGCCGGTGATGGATTCGATGAGTATGGTTGAGCGGTGTCGGTAGTGGCGAGGACCTCGGTGTTCGCGGTCCTCGCGCTCTTGTGCGGCGTGGGCACGGTCTACGCGCCCGTCCCTACCTTCACTGCCGTGGCGGTCCTATTCGCGCTGGGTTTGTTGGCGTTCCTCGGCGTCCACCGGTCGGCCGTAGCGAGTCCAGGGACAGGGTGGGGGGCGAGTATCAAACCGCGCGACACCATGGTCGTGAGGCTGGTGTCGGCCTACCTGTTCGTCTTCTGGCTCGGGATTATCGCCCCGCTTGCCACCTACTCCCCGCGGGGGCCGACGGACCCTGGCGTGTCCCAGGGGTCGCTTGGCAACCAGATCTTGATCTCGACGTTCGGGCTCGTCGGGGCCCTGTTCTTGCCAGCCGCCATCAGGCGCTTCGACAAAACGTTTCAGTGGCTCGTCATCCTTTGGGTCCTGTACCTGGGTTGGGCAGTGGCCAGCTTGATCTGGAGCGTCTACCCCCCGCTCACCATCCGTAACGTCGTCGCTTTCATCATGGTATCGGTCGCCTGCTTCGGCCTGGGCGTAGGTTTCTACGGCGGCCTGCCGAACGGCAGGGACCTGTTTTTGCGCCACGTCTTCTGGGCCAGCGTCATGTCGGCCCTGGTGATCCTGCTGCCCCTTCCTCTTCGTTTCAGCGAATACGCGCTGCTCGACCCGTCGCAGCGCCTGGACATAGGCGGCGACTTCTCAGCGTACGTGACGCGCCCCGTGGTGGTCACCCTGCTGGCCCTCGCGGCGACCGCCATTCTGGGGGTTCGCCGGTGGCTGTGGCGCGACTGGTTCTGGGTAGTGTTCCTCGTCCTCCCTTTGTTGGCGTTGAAATCGCGGGGTCCCATCGTGTGGGGGCTGCTGGCGCTGTGCATCTTCTACTTCGTCTACAAGACGACCATCCGCGACCGGGTGCTGCAGGCCGGGACGCTCCTCGTGATCGGCGTCGGTACTTACATCTACTACTCAGAAAACGTCTTGCAGACCATCTTCGGGCCGCTCGTACCTTACCTGACCCGTGGGAACCTCGAGGCCACCGAGCACCTGACGGGGCGGGTTCCACTCTGGCAGGCCCTGCTCGACCAGATCGGGCAACATCCGTGGCTGGGCGCGGGTTTCGCTGCCTTCTGGAGCCCCCTGAACCTCGCGCGGATGGGATCTAGCGAGGTTGCGGGGGCGCCGTCAGCCCACAACGGTTTTCTGGAAGAGCTGCTCAATACGGGGGTGGTAGGATTTGTCATCCTCCTGGCGTTCTGCCTGAGCGTCTTGACGATGGCGCTGAGACGAGGACGGAAGGGCGACGCCATGGGGTGGTTGGTCTTTATGTTCATGGTGTTCTACCTGCTGCTGAACCTTACCAACGCCCTCACGCAGGAGTATTTCCAGCCTCATTTCGTGATAATCCTGGTGGCCCACGGTTTGATGGCCTGCGGCCCGCCGGTGGTTCCGCCGGCCTCGGCGGAACGACCGCCGTAACCGGAGAACCGTGCTTGGGACGGAAAGTGTGCTCGTTTACACGGTGTACTATTATGGAAGCATGGCATGAGAGGTCTGGTTTAAGGGGAGATCATGGAGCTTGCAATCCGTACGAAGACGGTCGTTCGGGCCCTTATCATAGCGGTGCTGCTCCTCACCCTGGCTGGCCTCGCCGCCAGATTCGCCCTGTACGTGTTGGGTGACGAGGCCTTCACACGGCCGCTGAGGCTCTTTGACGTCGGCGAGGAACGGAGCATTCCCACGTGGTTCGAGTCGATGCAGTTCATGCTCTGTTCGGTCCTCCTTGCCGTTGTCGCGGTCTACAAAAGACAACGCAGCGAGCGGTACAGGCTGCACTGGGGCGTTCTCTCCCTCATCCTCCTGTACATGTCTCTGGACGAAGTGGCCACGATACACGAAACGATGGGCGCGGAACTCCAACGCTTGTTGCACTACCTCACGGGCTTCACCCCCGGCGGCGCTATCTCTTACTTCTGGGTGGTGCCCGGCGCCTTGTTCGTTCTCGTCGTGGGGCTGGCGTACCTGAGGTTCCTCTTCGATCTTCCCAGGGACACCCGCCGGTGGTTCGTGTTTGCCGGAGCCGTGTTCCTGCTGGGCGCCCTCGGTCTGGAGATGCTCAGCGCGCAAGTAGCGTCCTCATCCGGCGCCATAGCCGGCTGGGTAGCGTCGGCCTCCGGAGGGAGCATAAGTCAGGCGAGCGCAAAGGCCGTCCCGACGATCCTCAAGGGCGGGCAAACCTCTTTCGAAGAGATGTTCGAGATGCTTGGCCTGACGGCATTGATCTACGCGCTCCTGGCGTACATACGCACCTATGTCGAGGACATAACCGTGCGGGTCCGCGGCGACAAATCCGGTTGAGGAATGGAAGGCGGCGAGAGACGGGAGGAAGCGGAATGAGGGCCATCGAGAAGCGGTTGAGGCCTTACCTGGACGAAAACGTTGCCTCCCTGTGGCTCGAAAAGTGGCTCCAGATCCACGCCGGTGGGCACCCCGCCGTCTTCTTCGGCCTGTACCGGGTGTTGCGCCCGCGGCAGGATCTCTCGCGCGCCACAACCCCGGACAAGCTGGTGGTCATAGAGGGGTTCCCGAGGTCGGGCAACTCGTTCGCCAGGAGGGCCTT
>JBKPSF010000228.1:0-4715 GCA_046734875.1 Actinomycetota bacterium
GCCAATCCCCACGAGCAGCCCGAGGGCGGCCGAGGGGTCGCGCCCTACGGCGGACGGCCCAGCCCCCGCGACTACGTGGACGGCTGTGTGCCCGGTGGCCGCTCCGAGAACGTCGAGCCGTGCTCGTAGGCTAGCCAGCCATCGTGCCCCGGCGGTTCTTTCGGACTCCTCCTCAGCCATAATTTAGCCTCGTAACGCTCGGGAGACCGCGGTGCTAGTTGAAGTTCACCGTCACTGCTCGTAGGCTCGGCATTTTCTGGGCCTCGGCGATATCACCTCCCGGCTCCGAGAACCCGGTCGAGGTTGAACGCTGAACTGATCAAGGTCAGGTGCGTGAAGGCCTGGGGGAAGTTGCCCAATGCCTCACCGCTGGGCCCGATCTCCTCCGCATAAAGTCCCAGATGGTCAGCGTAGCTGAGCATCTGCTCGAAGACGAGAGCGATCTTGAAGCACCCACCCTTTTGGTCGTCGATGATGGCCGCAAAAACGCTCGGTGAGTCGAAGCGCGGCAAGCAGAGCCAGTCGATCCGTCCGTTCCCACGAGGGTCGTGGTGTGCACGTCCCCGATGATCCCGTAGTTCACTATCGGCTGGTGGGTCATAGTGCTTCCTCCTCACCCGTTACCCGTGCGGGCGAATGCGGTTTTTCGAACCGCGAGGGAGCAATCTAGGTCACTCCCCTTACCCCGTATCGCAGAGGAGGACTATCTTGCCCATCACCGACCCATTCCCGAGCAACTCGTGGGCGCGGACAACCTCCTCCAACGGGATCCGCTCCGCGACTATAGGCTCGATATTCCCTTGACGAAGTAGTTCGAAGAGGGCGATCAAATCCTCTCGGTACCAAGCGGGTCTGAGCCTCTTGAGCCACTGGATGCTGTAGGGGGTCGTCCTCCTCTTGCCGGGGATCAGGTAGGTGGCGGCTACAAAAATCCCGATGGTCGCCAGACCCCGGAGGCGAACCAGACCCCTGAGGCGGTAGCGTCGTCCACCAGCCAATCGGCCATCACGCAAGGTGGAAGGCATGCCGTAGGCCACCACCTTGCCACCGGAGCGCAGGGTTTTGAAAGAGCGCCACAGGTGCCTGGTAGTACTGCCGATGCCATCGAAGACGACGTCTACGCCATCGCCCGTCAGGCGATGAATCTCTTCCACGAAATCGGCGTGCCGGTAATCGATGGGGGTTGCGCCCAGACCGGAGACCAGTTCGTGCTTGCGAGCAGAAGCCGTCCCGTACATTTCCAGACCGGCCAGTCTCCCCAGCTGGAGCAGGGCCGTGCCTACGCCGCCGGCGGCGCCGTGGATCAGCACGCGCTGGCCCGGTTTGACCCTAACGGAGCGGCGCATCATCTGGTAGGCCGTGGCGTAGTTGAAGACTACGACGAGAGCTTCTGCCGGGTCGAGCCCTGCAGGCACTGGCACCAGTTCCTCTTGCGGCAGGCAGATGAACTCGGCATTTGCGCCCTTCACCGGAAGGGCAGCCACCATCTGCCCCGGTTCCAGAGCGGATGCGCCCACGCCCAGTTTATCCACCACCCCGACCAGATCCCACCCTGGGGTGAATGGCGGGCGTGGTGCCTCCGGATGTACCCCTTCGCGCATCAGCAAGTCCGCATAAGATACGCCCGTAGCCAGTATCCTCACCCGCACTTCGCCCAGCCCGGGCTCGGGGAGTTTTTCCTCTCGAAGCTCCAATACCTCGGGCCCGCCCAGGCGACCGATGACCACACGCTTGTATCTCACAGTGGGGTCCTCGACGCGTCCCCTTGCCCCGGCAACCGTCTCCGCCGCGCTCTTTGGTTGCGTCATGCGCTGCTTCCTTCCAGCTATGAGGCGTTGCTACCGACAACTTGTACTGCCCGAGTTAGCGGTGTCGCCCACTGCTCATCTCTCTACAGTGTTTTTCTTATAACCGATGATACATAGAGTCGAGAGGCTACGACACGTGACAATTAACTATTCAACTGAGCAGTATTGACCAGAAAATGCGCGGAGCCAGACGATCTAGCGTGGCGGAGCACAGGGCATGAGAGGGAAGCTCGCAAAGCGCCGGACCTTCGCGGGCATCCGGTACACTGGAGGCACGAACCACCAACGACCAGCCCGAGGGCGGCTGAGGGGTCGGCTCCCGCCGTAGCTGCTGAAAGGTACGCCCAGCCGGGCAGTTTACACTAACCGGTACACTAACCTGGGCGTAATCTCTTTCTGAGGATCACCACCACGGTCTGGTGCAAGCCCGTCGGCTCCGGAGGGCAGCGGAGGCAGATGAGGCAGATTCGGCGGAGGCCGCAGCCAAGGGATTCCTGGATTTCTGGCAAAAGGACACCGCCAGCCACTTTCGCAAAGTAGAGGAGGTCCTCCTCCCGATGATGGCGCGTTAAGGAGGAGACCTTTCCCAGGGGCCCCGTCGGCTCCGCTCCCCTCCGGCGGCCGTTTCCTATTCAGGCGAGCGCATCTTTATGCGGCACCACGACATGTGGGGATCGGCGCCCGGCCTCGGGGCGGTGTTATCGGGTGTTTTCGGCCCCGTAGGCCGGCGCCTATGCACGATCTTGCAAGCGGAGTTTGGAGAATACTCCTTCCACGCACTCCGCCGAATAAGGGCATAAAGAAGGGCCAAAGCTGCTAGGATGTCCCCTCGCTTTCGACCCGCATCTCCTTGCGTCTTCTGAGGCCTTCCGCTACGCGGTGGGGAACGGCACCAGCTGCTCCTCGGAGAAGAAATCGAAATACTCCATCACTGCCGGAGGAAGTGGCTAGCGAGCCGGATATCCTCTCGGAGGATGCCCGGCGATGACCTTGCAGCTCCCTGCCTACACGGGCTCAGGCTACTGGACGACCTTGAAGGGACGCATCATGTCGTTGTCCTCGTGCTCGAGGATGTGGCAGTGGTAGACGTAGTGCCTTTCTGGCGAGTTGAGCGGGGATCCTTCGGCGCCCTCGGGTAGCTCGAACATCTGGCGGACGCGCGTCACCTGGTTGGGGTTGGCAGCGACCGTGTCCTTCCAGCCCTTCTCGTTGGCCGCTGGTGCGATCTCCGGGCCGACATAGTAGGGGCCTGGGGCGATCGTGTTGTTTTCCAGCAGCGTCGGCGGTGTCGGCCGCGCCGGGAACGGAAGCGGCTTGTTCGCGGCTTTGGCCCGCGCGTTCGCCAGGTCTTGCGCGTAGAGCACGCCGTTGATCGGCCTCCGGCCCATCACCTGGAAGTTGGTCAGGTGCATGTGGATCGGGTGCGTATCCGCGCTGATGTTGACGAACGACCAGTCCTCTATCGTGTCTTCGGTAGGCATCTCGTCCACGGGGACATCGAACACGCGGCCGTTCATCTCGAGCCTTACAGGGTTGCCGGCCGGATCGAGGACCTCCTCGAGAGTGATGTAGCGCGTCTTGACGGGCGCTCCGAGGTTCGGCTTCGAACCTCCTGCCAGCGTGGTCGGTATCTTCTGCGGCCCCGGAGTGGTGACCGGTCCCCTTACGCGGAACTGCATAAGGCTAGGCATCCTCGGGGTGGCGGGACTTACCACGCCCCTGGGCAAAGCGCGGTTCTTGAGCTCGATGTTCTGGCCGTCGAAGCCGCTGAAGTCCACGATCACGTCGGCCCGCTCGGCGGGCAAGAGCAGGATCCTGTTGATGGGTACGGGGGCGTCGAACATCCCTCCCTCTGAGCCGATCTGGTAAAAGCGCGGTCCCGGATTGTCTCCGATGCCCAGTTCGAGGTGGTAGAAGCGCGACTGCGAGCCGTTTAGGAACGTCAGGCGATACATCCTGGGCTCCACCCTCAAGAACGGCTGCACGGCACCGTTGACCACGGGCGTTTTGCCGAAGAACTCGGGTATCCAGGTGGTATTCGGGCTGTAGAAGAGCTGCCCGCCCGAGAACGTCTTGTCCTGGAGGAGGATCGGGACCTCATAGGGCCCGCCTGGAATCCCTATGGGGTTATCCTCTTTGCCGGTGTCGAAGTCGTCGCGCATCCGGAGGAAGCCCGCAAGGCCCGCGTAGACGTTGAGGCGGGTCATCCCAAGGGCGTGGTCGTGGTACCAAAGCGTGGTCGCGCGCGGGTGGGGCGGGTAGGTCACCTGCTGGGTCTCGGTTACCCCATACTCGTCCTGGGTGGCGTAGGGGTTGCCGTCGTTGGTACCGGAGACGAACCCGCCGTGCAGGTGGGTCAGGATGCGCGAGTCGGTCCCGCGCGAACCGGCGATCGCTTCATTGACCGGAAGGAAATGGTTTTGCGGCAACTTGTTGGTGAACTCGACGGTGGTCGAGCTGTTCCTGCGCAGCTCGATGGTCGGTCCGAGGTAGCCAGCCGTTTTGCCCACGTCCTGGTTGTAGCCCCACACCTTGACGGCGCTCAGCTGCGGGTGCATCGCTTGTGTGGACTGCTGGGCCATGAGCCGGATCACCCCGCCGGCGTCGGGCACCGCATTGGGAGGGATCGGCAGCGGAACCATATAGGGTGTGAGCGACATCGGGGCCGCCAGCGCGGCCGGGAGGCGGCCCGCAACCATCAGCCCGGCACCCCCGAGCGCGCTCATCCCCAGGAACTCCTTGCGGGATATCTGTCTGCTTTTCATGACCGCTCTCCTTTCCCCAAGAACGACAAAACCGGCCACCCTTTCGGAGTAGCCGGTTGCACCACTGGCTCCGTTCGTCCCCAGTGCCCATATCCTCGCGGGACGAAGTTCTCAGCCTCTACCTGTCTTGTTGGTCGGGAGG